>NZ_JBICUN010000005.1:0-8116 GCF_043198195.1 Micromonospora sp. NPDC048868 | reverse complement strand
CCGACGAGAACCCCGTCGCGCCGGCCGGGCCCGGTCCCGACGCCTGGCGGGACTACCCGACCGGGCCGGCCCTGCTCCGAGCCCTCGCCGACGGCCGGGCCGCCCGGGCCGTCTGGTCGGCGCTGCCGGGGGAGGACTGGCCCGCCCGGTACGCCGAGGCCGTCGCCGCCACCGTGGCCGGCGGCCGGGGCGCGGTGGTGGTCGTCGCCGACAACCGCGACCTGGACCGTCTCGACGCCGCCCTGCACGCCGCCCTGGGCCCGGGGCGGCACGTCTGCCTCTCCGCCGCGCTCGGTCCCGCCCGGCGCTACCGCGCGTTCCTCGCCGCCCGGCGCGGCGACGTGGCGGTGGTGGTCGGCACCAGGGCCGCGATGTTCGCCCCGGTCGCCCGGCTCGGGCTGGTGGCGATCTGGGACGACGGCGACGACCTGCACGCCGAGCCCCGGGCCCCCTATCCGCACGCCCGGGAGGTGCTGCTCACCCGCGCCCAGCTCGGCGACGCCGCGGCGCTGGTGGGCGGCTACACCCGCACCGCCGAGGCGCAGCTGCTGGTCGAGACCGGATGGGCCCGCGAGGTGGTGGCCGACCGGGCGACCCTCCGGGCCCGGATGCCGGCGATCGCGCCGACCGGCGACGACCCGCAGCTGGCCCGGGACCCCGGGGCGGCCACCGCCCGGCTGCCCAGCCTGGCCTGGACGACCGCCCGGGACTCGCTCCGGGCGGACCTACCGGTGCTGGTCCAGGTGCCCCGCCGCGGCTACCTGCCGTCGGTGGCCTGCGCCGAGTGCCGCACCCCGGCCCGGTGCCCGCACTGCGCCGGCCCGCTCGCGCTGCCCTCCGCCGAGGGCATCCCGGCCTGCCGCTGGTGCGGGCGGGTCGCCGCCGCGTACGCCTGCCCGGAGTGCGGCGGGCGGCGGCTGCGCGCCTCCGTCACCGGCGCCCGGCGCACCGCCGAGGAACTGGGCCGGGCCTTCCCCGGCGTGCCGGTGCGCACCTCCGGGCGGGAGGAGGTGCTGGCCACGGTCCCGGGCGGCGCCGGCCTGGTCATCGCCACCCCCGGCGCCGAGCCGGTCGCCGACGGCGGCTTCGGGGCGGTGCTGCTGCTCGACTCGTGGGCCCTGCTCACGCGGGCCGACCTGCGGGCGGGGGAGGAGGCGCTGCGCCGCTGGCTGGCGGCCGCCGCGCTGGCCCGTCCCGCCGCCGCCGGCGGCCGGGTGGTGGTGGTCGCCGACGGGGCCCTCGCCCCCGTACAGGCGCTGCTGCGCTGGGACGCCGGCTGGTTCGCCGCCCGGGAGCTGGCCGAACGGCGGGAGCTGGGCTTCCCGCCAGCGGTGCGGATGGCCAGCGTGACCGGCCTGCCGGCCGCCGTGGCCGATCTGCTGGCCGAGGCCCGGCTGCCGGCGGAGGCCGAGCTGCTCGGGCCGGTGCCGGCCGACGGGGAGCGCGAGCGGATGCTGGTCCGGGTCCCCCGGGCTCGGGCCGGCGCGCTGGCCGGCGCGCTGCACTCGGCGGCGGGGGTGCGCACCGCCCGCAAGGCCGCCGAGCCGGTCCGCCTCCAGGTCGACCCGCTGGCCCTCTTCTGACCGGTGGCCCGGCCGATCCGGCGCCGCACCCACCGCCCGACCTGGCCCGTCGTCGCACGCCGTGTCCGGCGGTGTGTCGACACGCGGGTGATAGCATCGCCCGTCATGCCCGGGCGTACGACGGCTCCAGGTCGCGGCGCGGCGCCACACCGCGCCGAGCCGGGGTCGTCGCAGGATCGCGCGACGATGGCGGGAGCGCGTCGGTTCGGCGCGGTGTCGATGATTCCAAACAGCCGGTGATCAGGGGTGGACCAGTCGTGACCGTTCGTCAGTCGATCGTCTTCAATGGTGACCTCGGCAGCGGCAAGAGCACCGTCTCCGTGGTGATCGCCGAGCGGCTCGGCCTGCGCCGGGTCAGCGTCGGTGACCTCTACCGCCAGATGGCGCAGGAGCGGCAGATGACCGCGCTCCAGCTCAACCTGCACGCGGAGCTGGACCAGGCCGTCGACGGCTACGTCGACCAGCTCCAGCGGGACATCGCCGCCTCGGGCGAGCGGCTCGTCATGGACTCGCGGCTGGCCTGGCACTTCTTCACCGACGCGCTCAAGGTGCACATGATCACCGAGCCGGGCGAGGCGGCCCGGCGGGTGCTCGCCCGCCCCTCCGGCCCGGCCGAGAGCTACGCCTCGATGGAGGAGGCCAAGGCCAAGCTGCTGGAGCGCAGCGAGAGCGAGCGCGGCCGGTTCATCGTCCGCTACGGGGTGGACAAGGCCCGGCTGCGCAACTACGACCTGATCTGCGACACCACCCGCGCCTCGGCCTCCGAGGTCATCGAGCACATCATCGACGCGTACGAGGGCCGGCTGTGCGCGGACGTGCTGCGCGACGCGCCGCCGCTGCTGCTGCTCGACCCGGCCCGCGTCTACCCGACCGAGGACATCGCCCACCTGCGCGACCTGTGGGACTCGGAGTTCGTCGGGGAGGTGGCCGCCGCCGGCGACGAGGCGCTGGAGCCCTTGCGGATCGGCTACACCGGCGAGTACTTCTTCGTCGTCGACGGGCACCGCCGCCTCAGCGCCGCCCTCCAGAACGGCTTCCGCCTGGTGCCGGCCCAGCTCGTCGCCGAGGTGGACGAGCCGGTGGTCGGCGGGATGAGCGCGGTGGACTACTTCGCCGCCCAGGCCCGGCCCGGTCTGATCCACGACTGGGAGGCCGCCCACTCCATCGAGCTGCCGTTGCCCGAGCACGCCCTGCTCCGCGGCGACGCGGTCCTGGCCGGCGAGCCGGGCACCGCCGTCTGAGCCGCTTCCTGCGCGGCCACGGGCGCCTCCCGGTGACCATCGACACGCGACGGGCCGCGCCGCTTCGCGGTACGCCGGCCGGGGCGGCCGACGGCACTCCGTAGACTGGTACGGCACCAGTCCGCCCGCCGAAGGAGCCATGCCGAGTGACCGTCCAGCCCATCCGTCTGTTCGGGGATCCGGTGCTGCGCACGCCGGCCGATCCGGTGGTCGACTTCGACGTCGAGCTGCGCAAGCTCGTGGCCGACCTGACCGACACGATGCGTGAGCAGAACGGCGCCGGCCTCGCCGCGCCGCAGCTCGGTGTGGGCCTGCGGGTGTTCACCTTCGACGTCGACGACGTGGTCGGCCACCTGGTCAACCCGGTGCTGGAGTTTCCCGACGCCGAGGAGCAGGACGGCCCCGAGGGCTGCCTGTCCATCCCCGGCCTCTACTTCGACACCAAGCGCCGGCAGAACGTGATCGCCAAGGGCTTCAACGGCTACGGCGACCCGATGCAGATCGTCGGCACCGGTCTGATGGCCCGCTGCGTGCAGCACGAGACCGACCACCTCGACGGGGTGCTCTTCGTGGACCGGCTGGACCCGGCCGGGCGCAAGGAGGCGATGAAGGCGATCCGCCAGGCGGAGTGGTACGACCCGGCCATCCCGCCGACGGTCAAGCTCAACCCGCACGCCGCGGGCAGCCCCTTCGGTCTGGGTCGGTGAGCCCGTGCGCGTGATCTTCGCCGGCACGCCGGCCGTCGCCGTTCCCGCCCTGGCCGCCGTGGCCGCCTCCCGGCACGAGCTCGTCGCAGTGGTCACCCGGCCGGACGCCCCCGCCGGGCGCGGTCGCGGGCTGGCCCGCTCCCCGGTGGGGGCGTGGGCCGACGAGCACGGGATCGAGGTGCTCACCCCCGCCCGGCCGCGTGAGCCGGAGTTCCAGGACCGGCTGCGCGAGCTGGCCCCCGACTGCGTCCCCGTGGTCGCCTACGGCGCGCTGGTGCCGCCGGCCGCCCTGGAGATCCCCGGCCACGGCTGGATCAACCTGCACTTCTCGCTGCTGCCCGCCTGGCGCGGGGCCGCGCCCGTGCAGCACGCCGTGCTGCACGGCGACGAGCTGACCGGGGCGAGCGTGTTCCAGCTGGAAGAGGGGCTGGACACGGGTCCGGTCTACGGCACGCTGACCGACGAGATCCGTCCGGCCGACACGTCCGGCGACCTGCTGGAGCGGTTGGCCCACTCCGGCGCCGGCCTGCTGGTGGCCGTCCTCGACGCGATCGAGGACGGCACGGCCCGGGCCGAGCCGCAGCCCGCCGACGGGGTGTCGCTGGCGCCGAAGCTGACCGTGGAGGACGCCCGGGTGCGCTGGTCCGATCCCGCCTTCGCGGTGGACCGGCGGATCCGGGCCTGCACTCCGGCGCCCGGCCCGTGGACGACGTTCCGGGGCGAGCGCGTCAAGCTGGGCCCGGTCACCCCGGTGCCCGACGGTCCGGAGTTGAAGCCGGGCGAGCTGCTGGTGGAGAAGTCCCGGGTGCTGGCCGGCACGGCCACCACCCCGGTGCGGCTCGGCGAGGTCCGGGCGGCGGGCAAGCGGGCGATGCCGGCGACCGACTGGGCGCGGGGCGTCCGGGTCGCCGCGGGGGAGGAAGTCGCGTGACGGGCACTTCGGAACGGCCCTCGGGCGACCGCTTCTCCGGCGAACGGCGCGGCGAGCGCCCCGACGGTGAGCGCTCCGGCGGTCAACGGTTCGGCGGTGAGCGTTCCGGCGGTGAGCGTTTCGGTGGGCGCGAGCAGCGTCCCTCGGGCGGCCAGCGCGGCGAGCGGCCGGCGCGGGGCGGCCAGTGGGGTGCCCGGGCCGGCGGTGACCGCCGCGACGGCGGCCGGCGTCCCCCGGCCCGCCCGGCGGTGGACCTGCCCCGCCAGGTGGCCTACGAGGCGGTCGCGGCGGTGCACCGGGACGACGCGTACGCCAACCTGGTGCTCCCGTCGCTCCTGCGCGACGCGGGGCTGGTCGGCCGGGACGCCGCCTTCGCCACCGAGCTGACCTACGGCACGCTGCGCCACCTCGGCACCCTCGACGCGATCCTCGGCGACGCCGCCGGGCGGGACGTGCAGCGCATCGACCCGCCGGTGCGCGACGCGCTGCGGCTCGGGGCGTACCAGCTCCTGCACACGCGGGTGCCGGCGCACGCCGCCGTCTCCTCGACCGTCGACCTGGTCAAGTCGGTGAGTGTCGGCGCGACGGGCTTCGCCAACGCGGTGCTGCGCGAGGTGGCCGGCCGCGACGCCGACGCCTGGGTGGCCAAGCTGGCCCCGTCGGCGGAGAGCGACCCGATCGGGCACCTGGCCCTGGCGTACAGCCATCCGCAGTGGATCGTGCGGGCCTTCGCCGAGGCGCTCGGCGGCGACCTGGGCGAGACCACCCGGCTGCTCATCGAGGACAACGAGCGCCCTCCGGTGCACCTGTGCGCCCGGCCCGGGCTGGCCGATCCGGCGGAGCTGGCCGACGAGGCCGGCGGCGCGCCGGGGGCCTTCTCCCCGTACGCGGTCTATCTCTCCGGTGGGGCGCCCGGCGACCTGCCGGAGCTCGCGCAGGGGCGTGCCCACGTGCAGGACGAGGGCTCCCAGCTGGTGGCCAACGCCCTCGCGGTGGCCCCGCTCGACGGCCCGGACGGGCGCTGGCTGGACCTGTGCGCCGGACCGGGCGGCAAGTCCGGCCTGCTCGGTGCCCTCGCCGCCCAGCGGGACGCGCGGCTGACCGCGGTCGAGGTCTCGGAGCACCGGGCCCGGCTGGTCGAGCAGGCCACCCGGGGCCTGCCCGTGAACGTGCTGAACATCGACGGCCGCACCGTCGGCGCGGACCCGAAGCTGCCGGAGGCGCACTTCGACCGGGTGCTCGTCGACGCGCCCTGCACGGGGCTGGGGTCGCTGCGCCGCCGCCCGGAGTCGCGCTGGCGGCGCCAGCCCTCGGACCTGCCGCCACTGACCCGGTTGCAGCGTGAGCTGCTCGCCGCGGCGCTGCGCGCCGTCCGGCCGGGCGGGCTGGTCGCCTACGTGACGTGCTCCCCGCACACCGTGGAGACGCACGTGACGGTGACCGAGGCGGCCCGCCGCTCCGGCGTGCCTGTCGACTTCGTCGACGCCCGGCCGCTGCTGCCGGCGGGCATGCCCGGCCTCGGCGACGGGCCGACGGTGCAGCTGTGGCCGCACCGGCACGGCACCGACGCGATGTTCCTCGCGATGCTCCGCCGCACCTGAGCGGGGCGCACGGGACAAACCGGTCCGCCCCGCGCGGGGGCGGGCCGGCGACGCCCGGGCCGTCGTGCGCACGCGCGCCGGCGGCCGGGATCGCCGTCCCTCCACTGTCTCCCCAAAACGCGCTCCAAGGTGGCATCATGTCGTCACCTATCGAGGAGCGTCCATGAAACGAAGAGTCCTGACCGTCGGTGCCGCACTCGCCGTCTTCGCCGCCGCCGCGGTCGCACCGGCCGTCGGGCCGGCGGCGGCGGCCCCGTCCGCCGGCGTGCTCGCGCCCGCCGCGCAGGCCCTGGCGGCGCCGGACATCGCGGTGGCCAACGTCCAGGCCCACCTCACGCAGTTCCAGACCATCGCCACCCAGAACGGCGGCAACCGGCGGGCCGGGTCCGCCGGCTACACGGCCTCCGTCGCGTACGTCAAGACGAAGCTCCAGGCCGCCGGTTACACGGTCACCGAGCAGGTCTGCACCGACTGCACGTACCGGTCGAACAACCTGATCGCCGAGTGGCCGGGCGGCCCCGCCGACCAGGTCGTCATGTTCGGCTCGCACCTCGACGGCGTGTCCGCCGGCCCGGGCATCAACGACAACGCCACCGGCTCGTCGGCGCTGCTGGAGAACGCGCTGGTGCTGGCCCAGCAGAACCCGACGATGACCAAGCGGGTCCGGTTCGCCTGGTGGACCGACGAGGAGCAGGGCCTCAACGGCTCCGACTTCTACGTCCGCTCGCTGAGCGCCACCCAGCGGGGCTACATCAAGGGCTACTACAACTTCGACATGATCGGCTCCACCAACGGCGGCTACTTCATCAACCGGATCACCTCCGCCACCGCCGCCCCGCTGAAGGCGTACTGGGACTCGTTGAACATCCAGCCCGAGGAGAACGTCGAGGGCCAGGGCCGTTCCGACGACTATCCGTTCGCGCAGGCCGGCATCCAGACCTCCGGGTACGCCGCGGGGGCCAGCGCCCGGAAGACCTCGGCGCAGGCCACCAAGTGGGGCGGCACGTCCGGCTCGGCGTACGACCCCTGCTACCACCGGTCCTGCGACACCACCTCGAACGTCAGCGCCACGGTGCTCAACCGCAGCGCCGACGGGATCGCGTACGCCATCTGGCAGCTCGCCGTGGGCTCGGCGACCAACGACTTCTCCGTCGCGGTGAGCCCGACGTCGGGCTCGGTGCAGCGGGGCGCGTCGACCACGGCGACGGTCTCCACGGCCACCACCGCCGGCACGGCCCAGACGGTCGGCCTGTCGGCGACCGGCCTGCCGGCGGGCGTCACCGCCTCGTTCAGCCCGTCGTCGGTCACCTCCGGCGGCTCCGCCACCCTGACGCTCAGCGCGTCGGCCTCGGCGACGCTGGGCACCTACACCGTCACGGTCACCGGCGCGGGCTCCGGCGGCGTCTCGCGGTCGGCCAGCTACACCCTGACCGTCGGCGGCAGCGGCGGCTGCTCCGGTGGGCAGCTCATCGGCAACGGCGGGTTTGAGAGCGGGTCGTCGCCGTGGACGGCGTCGTCCGGCGTCATCACCAACGACACCCGCCAGCCGGCGCGGACGGGCTCGTACAAGGCGTGGATGCTGGGCTACGGCTCGACGCGGACGGAGACGCTGTCGCAGTCGGTGACGATCCCGGCGGGCTGTGCGAGCTACACGCTGTCGTTCTGGCTGCACGTCGACACGGCGGAGACGACGACCAGCACCGCGTACGACCGGTTGGTGGTGCAGGTGGGCTCGACGACGCTGGCGACGTACTCGAACCTGAACGCGGCGGCGGGCTACACGCAGCGGTCGTTCAACGTGGCCGCGTACGCGGGCCAGACGGTGACGCTGAAGTTCACCGGCACGGAGGACGCCTCGTTGCAGACCAGCTTCGTCGTCGACGACGTGACGCTGCAGGCCAGCTGACACACCACAGGGTCGGGGGGGGGGGGCCCCCCCCCCCCCCCCCCCCCGGGGCCCGCCGCCCCCCCCGGGCGGCCCCCCCCCCCCCCCCGGGCCGGGGGGGGGCGGGGGCCCCCCCCCCCCCCCGCCCCCCCCCCGGGCCGGGGGGCC
>NZ_JBICUN010000004.1:0-461794 GCF_043198195.1 Micromonospora sp. NPDC048868 | reverse complement strand
CCGGGCCGGGCCCCGTGCCGGCACCCGGCCCGGCCCCCCCGGGGGGCCCCGCCCGCGGCGGGGCGGCCGCCTACCCCCCCCACCCCCCCCCCCGGGGGGGGGGCCCGGGGGCCCCCCCCCCCGGGCCCGCCGCCTTCTTTGCCCACCCCACCTCACGTCGCCCTCCGGCCCGCGCCCCCGCCCGCACCTGCCCGCCCCGCCCGTGCCTGCGCCCCCGCCCCCTGCCCGCGCCGATCATGCAGTCGCGGCGCCGGGTAGGAGCCTGTTTGGGTATTTCGTGCACCTCCACACCTGCATGATCGACGTTTGGTCGTCGACAGCGGCGGTGAGTGCCGGGCGGGTTCCGGAAGGCTCCGGCGGGTGATGGGCTCCCGTGGATGGCCACGCCCGGGACGCTTGGGCGGCGCGGACGGCTGCCCGCCAGCACGTAGGCCGGGACAGGAAGGCCACCCGCTTTTGGCTAAAGCGGCGTGCACCGCTGCCGTCAGCCGGACGTCGTCCGGGGTGACCTGTGCCTTGTGGCCGGAAACCCCACCGGCAAGCGCGAGCACGTGGTGCGAGGGTGTGGTGATCAGGACGCCATGGACGTCATTCGGCCGCTTTAAGGTCCATGGCGTCCTGATCACGTTCGGGGCTTGCTGTCCGGTTCGGGGTCGGCGTCCGGCAGGAAGGCAATCCGGTGCGATGGTTGACAGCATTATGTCCCGTTAGTGGGGCGTTTGCGGTGGCCTCGGTCACGCGTCCGGTGGGCATGGGTCGGAGGCGCGGGTCGTTGTAACCACCGTGAGCGCGTAACCCTGGGCCCCAGACCCCCGAGCCCTTCCGGGATGGTCGGGGTCGCCGGTCGGAATGCCGGCCGGGCCCGTGTCGTTACATCCCCCCGGACGCGCCTCACCCCTCGTCGAGGGCGTACCTGGTTCGACCTTTCCCTCAGCCCGCGACGCCACCCGTCCCCCCGGTGGTGTGTGTCGCGTACCCCCGATCGAAAGGTGCTGCCATCATGCGTACCGACATCCTGCGTAAGACCGCTCTGACCGCTGCCGGGCTCGCCTTCACCGGCGGCGCCATCGCCGGCCCCGTCACCACCGCCCTCGCCGCCCCCACCACCCCCGTGTCTGCCACGGTCACCCAGGACCGCAAGGGCGGCGAGCGCGAGCTGGGCGTGCGCTACGAGGCACAGCCCAACTTCTACTACTGCGGCCCCGCCGCCGCCCGCAACGCCCTGAGCGTGCAGGGCAAGAACATCGACGTCGACGGCATGGCCCAGCGCATGGGCACCACCGAGGCCGGCACCAACTCCATCAACGACATCACCCCCGTCCTCAACAAGGAAACCGGTAAGGACGCCTACCAGTCGGTGGAGATCCCCGGCACCAAGGCCGACGACAAGCAGACCGACAAGCTACGCGGCGACATCGTCACCGCCATCGACGAAGGCCACGCCATCGTCGCCAACATCGCCGGTACCGCCACCGACACCGACGGCACCACCCACTCCTTCGAAGGCGGGCACTACATCAGCGTCGTCGGCTACCGCGACAACGGCAACACCGTCACCATCGCCGACTCCGCCAACCCCAACCAGGCCTCCTACCGGATGAGCGTCGACAACCTCGCCGACTGGATCGCCACCCGCGGCTACACCGCCTGACCCACAGCGACACGCACCACCCAGCAACACGCACCACCCAGCGACAAGGGCCGGCCCCACAAGGGGCCGGCCCTTCGTCACGCCTGGGGCTGGCCCACGCCGACCCGGCGCCGCCCAGCGTCCCGCGCCGACCGTGCAGCGCCGCCCCAGCGCCGCGCCGCCCCAGCGCCGCGCCGCCCCAGCGCCGCGCCGCCCCAGCGCCGCGCCGCCCCAGCGCCGCCCCAGGGCTGCGCCGTGCAGCGCCGCGCCGTGCAGCGCCGCGCAGCGCCCTGCCGTGCCGCCTAGCGCCCGCGCCGCCCGTGCCGTGCCGTGCTGCCCAGCGCCCGCGCCGACCGCGCCGAGCCGGGTCGTGCAGCGCCGTCCAGGGTCCGTGCCGGGTCAGCCCACCGGGACCGGAGGCCCGTCGCCGACGAGGCGGAACGAGGATTCGCCGACCGGTTCCACGAGACCGTCCCGCACCAGTCCGGCGAGCGCCCGGGACCGCTGGACGTCGTCGGCCCACACCTGGTCGAGCCGCTGGTGCGGCACCGGCCGGGTCGCCTCCCGCAGTACGCCGAGCAGCAGCCCGCGTACCTGGCGGTCGGTGCCGGCGTACCGCTGGGGGCGGCGGGTCGGACCCGCGGGCGCCTCGCGGCCGGACGCGCGCCAGGCACAGACCGATTCGACGGGGCAGACGCCGCAGCGGGGCGACCTGGCGACGCACACCACCGCGCCCAGCTCCATGAAGGCCGCGCTGGCCAGGGCGGCGGCGGCCGGTTCGACGGGGAGCAGTTCCTCGGTGGCGACCAGGTCGGCCGGGCGGGTCGCCGGGCCGGCGTCCGGTTCGCCGGCGATCGCCCGGCAGACCACCCGCCGCACGTTGGTGTCGACCACCGGGTGCCGCTGACCGTACGCGAACGCGGCCACCGCCCGGGCCGTGTACGTGCCGACGCCCGGCAGCGCCAGCAACTGGTCCAGCCGGTCGGGGACCTGCCCGCCGTGCCTCTCGACGATCGCCAGCGCGCAGTCGCGCAGCCGTACCGCCCGACGGGGATAGCCGAGCCGCCCCCACATCCGGATCGCCTCGGCGGGGCTGTCCGCCGCCAGCGCGGCCGGCTCGGGCCAGCGCGTGAGCCAGGCCTCCCAGGCGGGGAGCACGCGCACGACAGGCGTCTGCTGGAGCATGACCTCGCTGACCAGGATGGCCCACGGGCTCACGTCGGGTCCGCGCCATGGCAGGTCGCGGGCGTTCTCCTCGTACCACCGGCTGACCAGGGTGGCGAAAGTGGGCTCAGACATCGCGTCGCCGATGATGTCACGCGGCCCGTCGCCGGGGCGGCGCGGGCGACGGTGCCACGACGGGCACCACTGTCCGTCCCGTTGGCTGGGCGGTCCGGGCGGGGCGCTGCGGCGCCGGCGGACGGATCGGGCAGAATGCCCGGATGAACGAGCTCGCGATCACCGTCATCGGCCGGGACCGGCCAGGCATCGTGGCCGACGTCGCCGAGCTGCTGGCCCGGCTCGGCGCGAACCTCACCGACAGCACCATGACCCGGCTGCGGGGGCACTTCGCGATGACCCTGATCTGCGTGGGCCCGGCCGCCGCCGACGTCGAGGCCGCGCTGGCACCGCTCTCCGCCGACGGTCAACTGCTGGCCACCGTACGCGCGGTCACCCCCGACGGCGAGACGGCTCCCGCCGGCGAGCCGTACGTGATGGCGGTGCACGGCGCGGACCGGATGGGCATCGTGGCGGCCATGACCCGGGTGCTCGCCGAGGCCGGCGGCAACGTCACCGACCTGAGCACCCGCCTCACCGGCTCGCTGTACGTGGTGGTCGCCGAGGTGGAGTTGCCGCCCGGCACGGCCGACGGGCTGGCCGGGCGGCTGGCGGCGACGGCCGAGGAGTTGGGCGTCGGGGTGACCCTCCGGCCGGCCGATCCGGACCTGCTGTGACCGGCGCCGGGCGCGGACCGGAGATCGAGGCGTACGTCGGCCTCGGCGACTGGACACCGGAGTCCCTGGCCGTCCCGGGGGAGGTGCGACCGGTGGTGTGCGCGCCGGAGCAGGTGCTTAGCCGCTCCGGCGGCGAGGTGGATCCGACGGCGCCGGAGACGGTACGGCTGGCCGCCGATTTGATCGCCACCATGCGGGTGTCCCCGGGTTGCGTGGGGCTGGCTGCCCCGCAGGTCGGCGTGGGTGCGCAGGTCTTCGCGGTGGACGTGACGGGCCACCCGAAGGCGCTCACCGTGCACGGCACCTTCGTGCTGTGCAACGCCCGGGTCGTCGAGGCGAGCCGGTGGAAGGTGGCGCGCGAGGGGTGCATGTCGGTGCCCGACCTGACCGGGGACGTCAAGCGGGCGAGCCGGCTGGTGGTGGAGGGCGTCCTGCCCGGCACCGGACGGCCCGTACGGCTGGTGACGGACGGGTTCGAGGCGCGGGCCCTCCAGCACGAGATCGACCACTGCGCCGGCCTGCTCTTCCTGGACCGGGTCGCGGGTGCGCACGCCATCTACCAGCGCAAGGTGTACCTCTGAGTGCCGGCGGCGCGGCGACCCAGCGTCGCGGGCGGGACACGGTCGGCAGTCGGAGCCGTCGCATGTGGAGGGTCGGTGCGGTGAGCGGAGGGCGGCTCGGCGCGTCGTGCGGGGCTGGCGTGCCCCGCGCCGCTACGGTGGGGGCATCATGCGTCTGACGGTCGGCCCCCTGCCCCCCGCCGTGTACTGGCGGCGTCGCGCCGTCGTATTCGGAGCGGGGCTTCTCTTCCTGATTGTCCTGCTCTATTCGTGCACCGGATCGGACCGGAACGCGAAGAAGGGCGGTGACGCGCAGCCCACTCCGGGCGCGACGTCCTCCGGCGCCTCGCCGGAACCCACCGGTTCGGTGCTCGCCCCGCAGACCGGGGGGCCCTCGCCGGGTGCGGCGGACGGCCCTGACGCCGACGACCCGTCGGGCGAGCCGGTCACCACCGACTCGCCGCCGGTGGCGCCCGTCGTGCCGGCCGCCGGCGACGGCGCCTGCACGGACGCTGAGATCACGGTGACCCCGGTGGCCCAGCCCGCCTCGGTGGTCCGGGGGGCCGTGGTGGACCTCCAGCTCAAGATCAAGAACCGGTCCGAGCGGACGTGCAGCCGCGATGTCGGCGCCTCCGTGCAGGAGCTGTTCATCAAGTCGGGGGCCGAGAAGATCTGGTCGTCCGACACGTGCGGCACCGCCCAGGGTTCCGACGTGCAGTCCTTCACCCCGGGCTTCGAGCGCTCCTACCAGGTGGGCTGGAACGGCCGCGACACCACCAAGTGCGCCAACGGGGTGGCGGCGGGCCCCAACCCGCCGGCCGGCACCTACCAGGTCTACGCCCGGGTCGGCACCAAGCTCAGCGAGCCGGTCAAGCTCACCGTCACCGGCTGACCACCCGTGGGCCGGGCGGCCAGCCGGGCAGCCCGGGCTGCCGGACAGACCGGGCCGCCGCGCGGTCGGTCGGCCAGGCCCGCCCGGCGGGTGGCGGTGGCGGGTGCGGCCCCGGAAGCTGTGACGGTGGGGGCCCGGCCGGCGACCGGCGTACGGGCCGGGTCAGACGTAGCGTTCGAGGATCGACGCCTCGGCGAGCCGGGACAGCCCCTCGCGGACGCCCCGGGCGCGTGCGTCGCCGACCCCCTCGACGGCCTGGAGATCCTCGACCGTGGCGCCCAGCAGCCGCTGGAGACTGCCGAAGTGCACGACGAGGCGGTCGACCACGGTGACCGGCAGCCGGGGCACCTTCGCCAGCAGGCGGAACCCGCGCGGGCTGACCGCCGCGTCGAGGGCGTCGGACGCGGCCGGGTAGCCGATGGCCTTGGCGACCGCGACCAGGTCGATCAGCTCGGTCGCGCCGAGCAGATCCAGCTCCACCAGGGCCTCGTCGAGGGTGCGGGACTTCCGGCCGGCCGGCAGGTAGTCCCGGATCACCAGGGTGCGGTCGGCGTCGACGCCGGCCATCAGCTCGTCGAGCTGGAGGGCGAGCAGGCGACCGTCGGTGCCCAACTCCACCACGTAGCCGGCGATCTCGTCGGCGATCCGGCGGACCATCTCCAGCCGCTGCACCACCGCGACCGCGTCCCGTACGGTGACCAGGTCCTCGATCTCCAGGGCGGAGAGGGTGCCGGAGACCTCGTCGAGCCGGAGCTTGTAGCGCTCCAGCGTGGCGAGCGCCTGGTTGGCGCGGGACAGGATCGCCGCCGAGTCGTCCAGCACGTGCCGCTGGCCGTTGACGTAGAGGCTGATTATCCGCATCGACTGGCTGACCGAGATCACCGGGTAGCCGGTCTGCCGGGCGACCCGCTCCGCCGTGCGGTGCCGGGTGCCGGACTCCTCGGTCGGGATGGTGGGGTCGGGCATCAGGTGCACGGCGGCCCGCACGATGCGGGTGCCGTCGCTGGAGAGCACGACCGCGCCGTCCATCTTGCACAGCTCCCGCACCCGGGTGGCGGAGAACTCGACGTCGAGCGGGAACCCGCCCGTGCAGAGACCCTCGACCACCTTGTCATAGCCGAGGACGATCAACGCGCCCGTCCGGCCGCGCAGGATGCGCTCGAGGCCGTCGCGCAGCGCGGTGCCCGGGGCCATCAGGGCCAGGTTCGCCCGCAACGGGTCGCCGGCGCCCCCGGCGCCGCCGGTCACGGTCACGCTGATCGCGCGGGCGGGGGAGCCCACGGCGCCGGTGCGGGCGTGGGGTGTCGCGCCAGCAGGCTTGGCGGTGTCGCGGTCGATCGGCACGGGCACAGTCTACGGACTGCCCTGCGGTGGGTGCTGTCGTGGTTACTGTGATGTGTCACGATGCCCCACCTCGCCCGGACCGTGGGCCGGCGTCCGGGCTGTCCGGTATCGGACCGGACGTTCCGCCGACCACCCCCCCCCCAGCGGTCACTCGGCGGAAGCCCGGGCGACGGCCTGGAGCGCCGAGCGTACGTCGGTCACCTCGATCACCCGCATGTGCTCCGGCGTGACGCCGGTGCTCTCGGGGCCGCAGCCGGTCGGCACCAGCGCGAGCCGGAAGCCGAGCCGGGCCGCCTCGGCCAGCCGGCGCGGCACGGCGCCGACACGGCGCACCTCGCCCGTCAGGCCGACCTCGCCGATCGCCACCAGGTGCGGTGCGATGGCCAGGTTGAGCCCGCCCGAGGCGACGGCGAGGGCCACGGCGAGGTCGGCCGCCGGTTCCACCACCCGGATGCCGCCGACGGTGGCCGCGAAGACCTCCCGGTCGTGCAGGGTCAGGCGTTCGGTGCGCCGCTGGAGCACGGCCAGCACCATCGCGAGCCGGGCCGAGTCGAGCCCCGAGACCGTCCGCCGGGGCGAACCGGCCACGGTCGCGCCGATCAGCGCCTGCACCTCGGTGACGAGTGCCCGGCGCCCCTCCATCGCCACCGTGACGCAGGTGCCGGGCACCGGCTCCGAATAGCGGGTCAGGAAGAGCCCGGACGGGTCGGCCAGGCTGCTGATGCCGCCCTCGTGCATCTCGAAGCAACCCACCTCGTCGGCGGCGCCGAACCGGTTCTTCACGCCGCGCACCATGCGCAACGAGGAGTGCTTGTCGCCCTCGAAGTGCAGCACCACGTCGACCAGGTGCTCCAGCACCCGGGGCCCGGCCACCTGGCCGTCCTTGGTGACGTGGCCGACCAGCACGGTGGCGATGCCCCGCTCCTTGGCCACCGAGACCAGGGCGGCGGTGACCGCCCGCACCTGGGTCACCCCGCCCGACACGCCCTCGGCGTTGTTGGTGGAGATGGTCTGCACCGAGTCGAGCACCAGCAGGCCCGGCTTGACCGCGTCGAGGTGACCGAGCACCGCGGCGAGGTCGCTCTCGGCCGCGAGGTAGAGCTGGTCGTGCAGGGCGCCCATCCGCTCCGCGCGCAGCCGGACCTGGCTGACCGACTCCTCGCCGCTGACCACCAGGGAGGGGCTGCCGGCGCCGGCGGCCCACTGCTGGGCCACGTCGAGCAGCAGGGTGGACTTGCCGACCCCCGGCTCGCCGGCGAGCAGCACCACCGCGCCGGGGACCAGGCCGCCGCCGAGGACCCGGTCGAGCTCGCTGACGCCGGTGGGCCGGGCCCGGGCCGGTGCGGCGCTGATGGTGGCGATCGGCCGGGCCGGCTCGGCCGGCATCCGGGAGCTGACCACCTTGCCGGAGACCGTCGGGCCGGTGACCGTGCACTCGACCACCGAGCCCCACTCGCCGCACTCCGGGCAGCGCCCGACCCACTTCGGCGGCTGGTGCCCGCAGGCGTCGCACTCGTAGGCCGGCCGGGGCTCGCGGGCGGCGGCCCGGCCGCGCCCGCCGGCGCGGGGGGAGCTCGATCGGGAGGTGGTCACACCGGGACGTTAGTCCTCAGGTACGACGAAGACACCGCCGGCGTGGCGGTCACCACGCCGACGGTGTCGTCGGAAACAGCGGGGCGCAGGGTCAGTGACCGCCGCCCTCGTTCTCCTCGTAGCCGCCCAGGCGCTCGACGATCTTCGACGGGGGCGCGGCCGGGGTGAGCGGCACGGCGACCGGGGCCGGGCCGGTGACCGTGGCACCGTTGCCGAAATCGAATGTCAGGGTGACGTTCTGGCCGGAGCGCAGCGCCTCGTTCAGGCCGATGAGCTGGAAGACCCGGTTCGACTGGGTGTTGAGCTGCACGTAGCTCAGCGGCGCGATCTCGATCCGGGCCGGCTCGCCGGCCGGCGCGGCCGGGCTCTCGGGGGCCGGGCTCTCCGGGGCGCCGGGGCTGACCGACTCCGACGGGCTCTGGGAGGCGCCGGGGCTGGCCGATCCCGACGGGCTCTCGGAGACACCCGGGCTGGCCGACTCCGCAGGCGAGGGCGACCCGGACGGGGCGGGCGACTCCGACTCGCTCGGGGACGCCGACGGGCTGGCCGAGGCGCCGGTGCCGGTGATCACCACCTCGCGCGCGCTGTCGGTGGTCACGGTCACGGTCACCGGGTTCGGCGAGTCGTTGTAGATCACGGCGCTCAGGACGGCGTTGGCACCCGCCTTGTAGCCCTCGGTGCCGGGGAACTCGACCAGCAGGCCGCGGACCGCGTAGGCGCCGTTTCCGGCCGACAGGTTGACGCCCTGGACCGACGGCGCCTTGTTGGCGGTCTCGGAGACCTGGCCGGCGCCGCAGCCGGACAGCAGCAGCCCGGTCGCCGCGGCCATCCCGGACAGCAGCAGGGCCGCCCGCCGGGAACCCCTGATCGAGCGCGTCACGTCGGTCCTCCTCGTCACGATCCCACCCGGTGCTCACGCCGGGCGTGGTGGCCATGCCCGCGCAGACCGCGCTCCAGGGTAGTTGGGCCTGATCCACCCCCGCACGCCGACCCGGAGATGGCACCCGGGGGGACGCGCGTCACACCAGTCGGCCGCTCGTGACCAGCAGGACGACGTCGATGAGGGCGACCAGCATCACGGCCCGGAAGGCGGCCACCTGCCGGCCGCCGGCCCGGGTGGCGGCGCGTCCCGCGTACCAGCTCAGCGGCGGCACCACGACGGCGGCCGCGACCGCGGCGAGGCCGACCCCCGACGGCGGCCCGGGCGGCCCGAGGACCAGCGTGGCGGTCGCCGCGAGCAGCAGCAGCGCGGCGGCGGCCCGGCTGCCGGCCGGACCGAGCCGGTGGGGCAGCCCACGCACCCCCGTCAGGGCGTCGTCGGCCAGGTCGGGCAGGACGTTGGCGAAGTGCGCCCCGGCGCCCAGGCAGGCCGCGGCGGCGACCAGCCAGACCGGCGGCACCACCGCCCCGGGCAGCGCCAGCACGACGAAGGCGGGCAGCGAACCGAAGGAGACCGCGTAGGGCAGCACAGAGACCGCTGTCGACTTCAGCGGCCAGTCGTAGAGCAGCGCGGAGATCAGCCCGAGGGTGGCGCAGAGCGCGGCGGCCGGGCCGGTGGCCAGCGCCAGCGCCGGGGTGGCGAGCGCGGCCACCGCCGCGGCCACGGCCGTCGCGCGCCGGCCGACCGCGCCGGCGGCGACCGGCTTGTCGGTACGCCCCACCGTGGCGTCCCGGTCGGCGTCGAGCGCGTCGTTGGCCCAGCCGACGGCGAGCTGGCTGGCCGCCACGGTGAGCACCACGGCGAGGATCCCGCCCGGCCGGTGCCCGACGCCCCACGCGAGCAGCCCGGCCACCGTGGTGACCGCGGCGGCCGGCTCCGGGTGACTCGCCCTGACCAGCCCTAGCACCGTTGGCGACATGAGGAAAGTCTGGTCGTTACCGGGCAGTCGTGCCACGCTCGGTCCATGCCAGACGCGGGCCGCACCCTGCCACGCAACGATCCGCGCCAGTACGACGACCTGGCCGGCGAGTGGTGGCGGCCGGACGGCGCGTTCGCGATGCTGCACTGGCTGGCCGAGGCCCGCGCGGCGCTCGTGCCGCCGGCGTCCCGCCCCGGCGCCCTCCTGGTCGACCTCGGCTGCGGTGCCGGGCTGCTCGCCCCGCACCTGGCCGGCAAGGGCTACCGGCACGTGGGCGTCGACCTCACCCGGTCGGCCCTGGCGCAGGCCGCCGCGCACGGGGTGACCGTCGTCAACGGCGACGTGACCGCCGTACCGCTGGTCAACGGCTGCGCCGACGTGGTCGCCGCGGGCGAGTTGCTGGAGCACGTGCCGGACTGGCGGCGCGCGGTGGCCGAGGCGTGCCGGCTGCTGCGGCCCGGTGGCCTGCTCGTCCTGGACACGCTGAACGACACGGCGCTGAGCCGCCTGCTGGCCGTGCGGATCGCCGAGCGGCTGCCCACGGTCCCGAAGGGCATCCACGATCCACGGTTGTTCGTGGACGCCCGGGCGCTGGTGGCGGAGTGCGCCCGGCACGGGGTCGATCTGCGCCTGCGGGGCATCCGCCCGGGGATGCCGGGCCTGCTCGGCTGGCTGGTCCGCCGGATGCGCGCCGCTGGCCGCCCGTACGCGGTCCCGACCGACCGTCCGCACGCGACGGTCGCCGGCCCGCCGCCGCGGATCGTGCCGACCTGGTCGACGGCCGTGCTCTACCAGGGGCGTGGTACCCGGAGCGGATAGCGGTGCCCGTCCCTGGGTAGGGAGAGGGCCGAGAAGGGGGCTGTATGACGCAGCACGCGTTGGAGGCGGCTCGCCGCCTGGCACCGAGGCTGGCCGCCCGGGCGGCCGAGCACGACCGGGACGGCTCGTTCCCGGTCGAGGACTTCCGTGACCTGCGCGAGGCCGGGCTCTTCGGCCTGATGGTTCCCACCGCCCTCGGCGGGATGGGCGCCACCTTCGCCGAGTACGCCGCGGTCGCCACCGAGCTGGCCCGGGGCAACGGCGCGACGGCCCTGGTCTTCAACATGCACGCCTCGGTCACCGGTGCGCTCGGCGCGGTGACCGAGGAACTGGCCGAGGCGCTCGGGGTCCCGGATGAGGCGCTGGCCGCCCGGGACCGGCTGCTCACCGCCGCCGCCCAGGGCTCCTGGTACGCCGTGGCGATGAGCGAGCGCGGCGCCGGCGCCCGGCTCTCCCAGCTCAGCACCGTCTACGAGCCGGCCGACGGCGGTTGGCACCTCAAGGGCAGCAAGACGTTCTGTTCCGGGGCCGGGCACGCGGACGGCTATCTGGTGGCCGCCCGCAGCGCCGCCGACCAGTCGGTGGTCTCCCAGTTCCTGGTGCCGGCCGGCAACGGGCTGACCGTCGAGCCCACGTGGGACTCGCTCGGCATGCGGGCGACCTCCTCGCACGACCTGCACCTGGACGTGACCGTGCCGGCCGACCGGCTGCTCGGCGGCGTGGAGGGGCTGGCCCTGGTGGTCGCCCAGCTCATGCCGCACTGGCTGGTGGCCAGCTACGCCGCCGTCTACGTCGGGGTCGCCCGGGCGGCCGTCGACGCGGCGGCCGAGCACCTGAACGCCCGCAACCTCGCCGGCCTGCCGGCGGTCCGGTCCCGCCTGGGCCGGGCCGACGCGGCGGTGGCGGCGGCCCAGCTGGTGGTCGCGGAGGCGGCCCGCCGGGTGGACGAGGCGCCGGGCGACGCGGAGACCAACCGCTGGGTCTGGCGGGCGAAGCTGCTCGCCGGCACCACCGCCGCCGACGTGGCGGCGTCCGTGCTGGAGGCGGCCGGTACGTCCGCGACCCGGCGGGGACATCCGCTGGAGCGGCTCTACCGGGATGCCCGCTGCGGCTCGCTGCACCCGGCGACCTCGGACGTCTGCGCGGACTGGCTGGGCGTCGCCGCGCTGGGCGGTGACCCGGACCGCGACGGAACGGTGCCTCGTTGGTGAGCGTGGGGGGTCCGCCGCCTCGGCGGACGCGCGGGCGCGCGGCCCGTCCAGGGGCGGGTTCGACCGCCCGGTGCGCAAGGCCGGACGAGAGGTGGGCATGGTGGCCGTACCGGTGATCGCGGGGCTGGGGACGGCGCACCCGCCGTCGGCCGCGCAGGACGACCTGTGGGAGGGCTTCTTCTCGAAGCACTTCTCCGGCAGCACGCGGGCGCTGGCGCAGCGGATCTTCGCGCACTCGGGGGTCACCCGCCGGCAGGCTGCCGTGAACCCGTTGCTGGAGGACGTCTCCGACTGGCCCACGGAGCGGCGGATGCGCCGCTACCTGGTCGAGGCGCTGCCGCTGGGCAAGGAGGCGGTGGGCCGGGCGCTGACGGCCGCCGGCCTCTCCGCCGGCGACGTCGGGCTCTTCGTCGTCTGTTCGTGCACCGGGTACGCCACCCCGGGGCTGGACATCCTGCTCGCCCGGGACCTGGGCATGGCCCCGGACATGCAGCGCCTGTTCGTCGGGCACATGGGCTGCTACGCCGCGCTGCCGGGCCTGGGCGCGGCGAGCGACTTCGTCACCGCCCGGGGCCGGCCCGCGCTGCTGCTCTGCGCGGAGCTGACCAGCCTGCACATCCAGCCCTCCAGCGCCCGGGTGGACACCCAGCAGATCGTCTCCCACGCGCTCTTCTCGGACGCCGCGGTCGCCGCCGTGGTCGTTCCCGGCGGCCGGGGGTACGCGCTGCGCGAGGTCACCTCCGTCACGGACACCTCGACGGCCGACCACATGACCTGGGACGTCACGGACACGGGTTTCCGGATGGGGCTGTCGCCGAAGGTGCCGCAGGTGCTCTCCACGCACGTCCGGGGCCTGGTCGAGGGGCTGCTGGCCCGGCACGGCGCGACGCTGTCCGAGGTGGACGGCTGGGCGGTGCACCCGGGCGGCCCGCGCATCCTGAACGTGGTCGAGCGGGAGCTGGCCCTGCCGCCGGAGGGCCTCGCGGCCTCCCGGGCGACCCTGGACGAGCACGGCAACTGTTCGTCGCCGACGGTGCTGCTGATCCTGGACCGGCTACGTCGGGCCGCGTCGCCGCCGCGGCGGGTGGTGATGCTGGCGTTCGGCCCCGGCCTGACCCTCTTCGCCGCGTTGCTGGAACGGACAGGAGTGAGCGGTTCGCCAGGCGCGGTTACCCTCTGCTGATGGACGCCGATGCGGCAGACCGGCCGGAGACCGGGCCGGACGCGGGTGGGCACCCGGCTGGCGTCGGGGCCGACGATCGGCTGCGTGGCGCCGTACTGGCCGTGGCGGGGCTGGCCGCGCTGATCGGCGGCGGCTTCTGGTGGCAGGCCGAGGCGCCCCGCACCGGCCCCGTGCCGGACCTGTCGAACGTCGCACCGGCGGACCGGGCCCGGCTCGCCGCCCCGCCGGACGCCCACGTCCGGTTCGTGGTTCCCGCTGAGGGATCCGGGCGGCCCGCCAGCTTCTGGCTCGTCGACCCGCGCAGCGGCGCGACGGTGCGGACGGACCCGCGTGGCGGCGCGGCGGTGCGGACGGACCCGCGTGGCGGCGCGGTGGTGCGGGTGGACCCGCGCGGCGACGCGACGGTCCGGGCGGACGCCGAGGACCCGGAGCGGCGCCGCGCCGGGGACGACCCGCTCCAGGCGGGCGACGGGCGTCGGGGCAGGCTGGCCAGCTTCCCCGACACGGTCTGGACCGCCCGGGCCGTGCTCAGTCCGGCGGAGGGTCTCGTCAAGAGGGCCTCCGCCGAGGGCGGGGCGCGTCACCTGCTCCAGTACCGCTGTGTCGGCCCGGGAGAGCTGCTGATCGTGGTCGAGGGGGCCTGGGCGGCCGACCCGATCACCAACGCCTGCGACGGCTCGGTCACGTCGACGGAGGTCACCGGCAGGGGCGGGCCGTTCCAGGTCTCGCTGTCGAGCGCCAACGCGGAGCCGCTGCAGGTCGAGGCGCAGCTGGTCGCCCTGCCCTGACCCCCTCCCGGCGGGGCGGCTCAGGCGGCGAGGCGGGTCAGGTCGGCGCGGTAGTCCTCGGCGGAGTGGATCTCGGGGACCACCTTGACGAGGACGCCGGTCCGGTCCACCAGCAGCGCGGTGACGGCGCCGGGGCGGGCCGGCAGGTGCAGGAACGAGCGCAGCCCGCCGGCCGGGTCGGCGAGCGATCGCACTGTGGCCCCGGCGGGCGGTGGCGTGGCGCGTACGGGCCGGGTGCCGGCGACGGTGACCACCGTGACGCCGGCGGGTGCCAGGGCGGCGGCGGTGGCCACGTGAGCCGGGCAGGGGCAGCCGTCCACGAGGATGATCATCGCTGGCACGAGTCCGCGCAGGGGTACCGGTGACTGGCCGGTGTCGACCAGGTCCAGCGCGGGCAGCGGTCGACCGGCCGCCCCGGCCGGCGGCGCGTACGGGGTGGGGGCGGGCTCCGGGGTGGACCGGCCGGGCCGGGGCCAGGTGACCGCCGCGAGGCCGGCGAGGGTGGTCAGCACTGCCACGAGCAGCACCAGCAGGGCGAGGGCGTACGGGGACCGGGTCTGCGGAGGCGGGACGGCGCGCCGGAGCTTGCCACCCAGCTCGCGGCGGAGCTGTTCGGCCTCGGCGGCCAGCGCGGAGGCGTCGTCCGGCACGACCACCCGACCCCACTCCGGTGGCAGGTCGGGCAGTCCGGGGCCGTCTGCGTCGGGCTTGCCCATCGGACCCCCAGGACGTCTCGGCGAGCGGACAGCGGCTCAGCCTCCAGCGTCCCGCACGGGGCGGGCTGCCGCTACACCTGGGCGCGTACCCGGCCGGCGGGCTACCATGGGAGGAGCGCATAGCCCTTGATCTCGACGTTCGCGTCACTCGTACCGGGACGTCATCCGAGCGTTACGGAGCGTGGTCAAACCACTGGTTTGGCGGTCTGTCAAGCTGAAGAAAGACCTCTCACAGGGCCCCTGAGCTGCGCCAACGGTCAGGACAGCGGTGAGACATCGGTGCCTGAGCGTGTTACCCTAGACACAGCGAAAGGGGTTTCGAACCTATGGTTTTCAGTGTCGGCGAGACCGTTGTTTACCCCCACCACGGGGCCGCACTCATCGAGGCAATCGAGACTCGGGTGATCAAGGGCGAGCCTAAGCAATACCTCGTCCTGAGGGTCGCACAGGGTGACCTGACGGTCCGGGTGCCCGCCGAGAACGCCGAGATCGTGGGTGTGCGCGAGGTGGTCGGCGAAGAGGGCCTCGGTAAGGTCTTCGACGTGCTCCGTGCACCGCACACCGAGGAGCCGACCAACTGGTCGCGGCGTTACAAGGCGAATCTGGAGAAGCTGGCCTCCGGTAACCCGCTGAAGGTCGCCGAGGTCGTGCGCGACCTGTGGCGTCGGGAGCGGGAGCGGGGTCTCTCCGCGGGTGAGAAGCGCATGCTCGCGAAGGCCCGCGACATTCTCGTCGGCGAGGTCGCGCTGGCCGAGAAGAGCACCAAGGACGAGGCGGAGACGCTGCTCGACAAGGTCCTGACCGAGGCCTAGTCCCCGCAGCATCGTCGTACCCGATTCGTAGCGAACAAACCACCGAGGACCGCGACGTGACCGCGCAGCTCAATCCGTGCGGTGACGTCGCGGTCCTCGTGCCTGCGGCCGGTGCCGGCGTACGGCTCGGCCCCGGCCGCCCCAAGGCGTTGCGCCTGCTCGGCGGGGAACCCCTGCTGGTGCACGCGGTCCGCCGGCTCGCCGCCGCGCCGTCGGTGCACACCATCGTCGTGGCCGCCCCGGCCTCCGAGGTGGCGGCGGTACGCGAGCTGCTCGCCCCGGTCGCCCCGGTGACCGTGGTGCCCGGTGGTGCCGAGCGGCAGGCGTCGGTGGCCGTCGCCCTCGCGGCGGTGCCCGCCGGCCCGGAGATCGTCCTCGTGCACGACGCCGCCCGGGCGCTGACCCCGCCTGACCTGGTGGAATCCGTCGCGGCGGCCGTCCGCGCCGGGCACGACGCGGTGATCCCGGTGCTGCCCGTCGTCGACACGATCAAGGAGGTCGGCGCCGACGAGGTCGTCCTCGGCACCGTCGACCGCTCCGCCCTGCGCGCGGTGCAGACCCCGCAGGGCTTCCGTCGGGCGGTGCTGACGGCCGCGCACGCCGCCGCCGGTGACCCGCTCACCGACGACGCGGGCCTGGTCGAGAAGCAGGGCGTCCCGGTGTCCTGCGTCCCCGGCTCCGAGTACGCGCTGAAGGTCACCCGCCCGTTCGACCTGGCGCTGGCCGAGCACCTGCTCGCCACGGGCGCCTGACGCGTACCCTCTTCTCATGATCGTTCCCCGGGTGGCCATCGGCACCGACGTGCACGCCTTCGAGGCGGGCCGGCCGTGCTGGGTGGCCGGCCTGCACTGGCCCGACCAGGACGGCCTGGCCGGGCACTCGGACGCCGACGTGGCCGCGCACGCCGCCTGCAACGCGCTGCTCTCGGCGGCCGGCCTCGGGGACCTGGGCGCCAACTTCGGCGTGGGCCAGCCCGAGTGGGCCGGCGCGTCGGGCGTCGCCCTGCTCACCGAGAGCGCCCGCCGCGTGCGGGCCGCCGGCTTCGCGATCGGCAACGTGTCCGTGCAGGTGGTCGGCAACCGGCCCAAGATCGGCCCGCGCCGCGAGGAGGCCCAGCGGGTGCTCTCCGAGGCGGTCGGCGCACCGGTGACCGTCTCCGCGGCCACCACCGACGGCCTCGGCTTCCCCGGGCGCGGCGAGGGGCTCACCGGCATCGCGGTGGCCCTGGTGTACGAGGCTCCGGCCGCCTAGGCTCGCCGCGATGTCCAGCGACGCCACCTCAGACCGGTCCGCCGCCGACGGCTACCTCCAACGCGCCCAGCTCCTCGCCGAGCTGGGCCGCTACGACGAGGCCGCGGCCGAGGTCTCCTACGCCGTCGCCCTGGACCCGGCCGACGCCGGGGCGCTGACCATGCTGTCCCGGGTCCACCTCGCGGCCGGCCGGCCGACGGAGGCGCGCACCGCCGCCGACGCCGCGGTCGCCGCCGCCCCCGACAGCGTTCCGGCGCTGGTCGCCCGCGCCCTCGCCCTCGGCGATCTGGAGGAGTACGCCGAGGCGGCCCGCACCGCCGACCGGATCCTGGCGCTGGGCCCCGACGACGCGTACGCGCAGAGCAGCGCCGCGGCGATCCTGGCCGGCTCACGCAACGGGCAGCCGGCGCTGAACGCGGCCTGGCGCGGGGTCGAGCTGGCCCCCGAGAATCCCCAGGCGCACCTGGTGCTCGGGCTGGTGGCGGCGAACATGCAGATGTTCGACCTGGCCGAGCGCGCCTACCGGGAGGCGTTGCGGCTGGACCCGCAGCTCGCCGAGGCCCGCCACGACATCGGCGTGCTCCGGCTGGAGCAGCGGCGCTGGAGCGAGGCGCTGGAACACCTTGCCGAGGCCGCGTCGATGAGCCCCGGGCGGGTCGACTCCGGCCGGACCATCTCGCTCGGCCTGCGCCAGCTCGTGGTCTACGGCGCGGGCTGGACGATGATCACCGCCGTGCTGATCGCCTGCATGGCGCCGGGCAGCGCCGGGCTGTCCCGCATCGCGGCGGCGTTCGCGGCGCTCGGCGGGGCGCTGGTGGTCTGGCGCTTCGCCGCCCGGCTGCCCGGCCTGTCCCGGACCATCCTGCCGAGCCTGCTCCGCTCCGACCGCACGCTGGCCCTGGCCGTCTACGCGGCGGCCGCCGCCCCGGCCCTGATCCTGCTCTACGCCCTGGTCGGCACCCCGTGGCCGCTGGTCCTCGCCATCCTCGCCGCGGTCGCCGCCGAACTCGCCGTGCTGTCCCGCACCACGGCGTGAGCCGGCACCGGCCGGTCGGCACCACCTCATCCGTCGGCTGGCCGGTCGGGACCACCTGATCCCTCGGCTGGCCCGTCGGGACCACCTGATGTTGTCGGCTGGTCCGACGGGGGCCGCCCGGTCCGTCGGCTGGCTCTGGCGGCCGCTCTCAGCCGAGGGCGAGGGCGTAGAAGGCGCTGGCGTCCAGCCCGTCGAGCAGCAGCAGGTGGTTGAGCTCGTCGTCGAAGAACCCGCCGAGCGGGGCGGCGGAGAGCCCGAGGGCCGTCGCGGCGAGCAGCAGGTTCTGGGCGACGTGGCCGGTCTCCATGGCGGAGAACCGGTAGCCGCGCAGCCCGTACCTGGCCCGGGCCCGGCGCAGGTCCGCGACCACGAACAGCCAGAGCGGCACCGTCTCGACGTCGAGCCCGTCGGCGTCGGGGACGACGTCGGGACCGGTGGGCGCGAACTGCGGGGCGACCCGGGACAGCCGGTCGGTGCCCGGATCGGGTGCCACCCGCCGGAGGGCGTGCCGCTCCGGCAGGTACTCGTAGAGTGCCGCCCGCACCGAGGCGATCCGGCGGGGAAGCACCAGCAGCCGGGTGGTCGCCAGGGCGCCCGGCGTCGGGTACGCCAGTCGTCGCTGGCCGTCGACCGCCGGCGCGGTGTCACCCGCCGCGTAGCGCAGCAGCCGGCCCAGGTCCGCCACGCCGGTCTCCCCTCGGCCGAAGTCGTACCGGGTGCGGCGGTCGAGCAACACCGTGGCGAGCGTGGTGTCGGCGAGCGCGCCCGGCGTCGGCTCCGGCAGTGCCAGGGTCACGGCGTCGGACGGGAGGGGGCCACCCGGTGCGGGCTCGACGCTACGGGGACGCTGGCTCGGCCACCGCGTACGGACGAACTTCGACGCCTCGTGGTACGCGCGGTCCGGGGCGTCGATCCCGTCGGCGTGGAAGTCCGGCGTTGCGGCCGGTGCGCCGTACGCCAGCGACGCCAGCCAGGCGAGGTGGCACTCGGCCGGGATGCTCAGCCCGAGACGGTTGTGCAGCATGTGCAGCTGCGACGCGAGGATGCCGGGCACCGTGCCGTGCAGCCGGCCCTGCCCGTCGAGCGCCCGTAGCCGCTCGACGTAGGCGGCGACCTCGTCCGCCCAGAAGTTCACGGAGGTGGCGGAGCCCCTGCCACGTGTGACGATGTCGGCGATGAGTCGCTGCCGGGCCGGGTAGACGGACGCGTCGGCGTGGAAGTCGCGTTCCGCCGCGATCAGGGCCAGGCCGAGGTCCTGGCCGTTCGCCTCGGGCACCAGCGTCCACCCGTTGGCGTAGCCGCGCAGGAACCGGACCGCCTCGTGCCCGGTGAGGCCGCTGGCGGCGAGGAACCCGAACAGCAGGTCCACGGCCGTCGACCGGCGGCGGGCGGGTGGCGCGCCGAGCAGGGCCGCGGCGACCCGGCTGGACGCGGCGAAGAGTTCCTCGGCCGCGCCGATCGCGTCCGGGCCGCCGTACCGGTCGACCTCCGGCCGGTACGGCTGTTCGACCACGGTGCCGTGCGGGTGCCAGCCCAGCCCCGGCCCCACTCCGGTCTCTTGCCCAACGCCGGGCCGGTCGGGCCGGTCGGGGGTGTGCACTCCGAACTGGGCGTACCAGTCCGCCGGACGCAGTTCCCGGGCCGGTGGCGGCAGCGCGGCCACCGCTTCGACCAGCCCGGCGCGCATCCGCCGTACCGTCTCCGGCGTCGCGTCCGCGACCCGCCAGCGCAGGTGCGGGCCGCCCTCCCAGTACCGGACGAAGAACCAGGAGGAGATCTGCCCCCGGGCGAGCAGGTCCGTCGTGGTCGGCACGATGTGCTCCCGCAGCACCGTCTCGGTGCACTCGGGGCCGGCGTGCAGGTGGACGTGCAGGGCGGACCAGCGAGCCATGCTCGGCTCTCCTTCAGGGGAACGGGTGGGGCAGGATCAGGTGGTCGGGGGCGGCGAGCCGGGCCTGCCGCAGGCGGGGCAGGTCGACCCGCCGGTTGAGGTGCCCGAAGGTCATCGGCACGGCCCCGGGCGCGAGGACCTTCACGGCGGCCAGGCCGAGGCGACGTTCGGCCGCCCCGGTCTGGTCCACCACCAGCGGCGGCGTCCCGGCGGCGGCCATCGCGTCGACGACCCTGCGCAGCACCCCGGTCAGGTCGGGGTGCAGCCACCGCTCGCGCCAGCCGGCGAAGTGCTCGTCGAACGGTCGCGCCGGGCCGGCGGCGGCCTCCCGCAGCGCGAAGTCGAACCGGGGCAGGGTCTGCGGCAGCAGGTGCAGGGCGGCGTGGTCCCCCAGTTCCCCCACCAGGTCGGCATCGGCGAGCATGGCGAGCAGCCGGTCCCGCGGCGGGCGGGCCACCTTCGGCGCGACGGTCACGTTCACGCCGACCTCCAGGACCGCCGCCGCGGCGGCCCGGCGGGGATCGGGATGCGCCCCGGCGGCGGAGAAGGTCGCGCCCCGGCCGGGTCGGTCGGTGACGGCGAGGGCCCAGACGGTCGGTATCCCGACGTCGCTGGTGATGTCGAGCAGGTGCAGCCGGTAGCCCTCCGCCGCGATCCGGTCCGCGAGGTGCCGGGTCAGCGGATCGACGTCGGGGGGCAGCGCCAGAGCCGGCGGCGTACGGCCGGCGTACCAGGTGAGCAGGAAGGCGTCCCGCTCGATCGTCTCCAGGCAGGCGTGCAGGATCGCCTCCTCCAGGCAGCCACCGACGGCGCAGCCGCTGGAGGACTCGTAGAGGAACCGGGCGGCCCCGGCACGGTCCACCCCGTAGTAGGCGGCGTGCTCCGGCACGAGGACGGGCCGGTCACCCACCAGGTCGTACGCCCACACCCAGGACGTCACCGTGTCCGGGGTGAAGGGGTCCAGCCGGTACCCGGGGTGGCGGACCGCGTCCGGCTCCGGCAGGCCCAGCCGGGCGGGGTCGACGGCGTCGGCGGCGAGTTCCCGGTAGCTGCCCAGCGTGGTCGTCCGGCGGGCCTGCGGGTAGCGTCCGGTCTCCCGTTCGACCGCCTCCAGCAGGGCCAGCACCTGCGCGGTCGATTGGTCCGCCGCGCGACCGTATCCACCGACCCGACCGGAGCGGCCGGGGACTGGCATCTCGGCCGCCGCCAGCGCGAGGGGGCCCTGCCGGTCGGTGTGGACGTGCGTCACCGGCCCGTAGCGGGGATCGACCAGTTCGGCGCGGAGCACGGCCAGGTCCGGCGGTCCGGGACGGACCCGGAGGCGGTCGGGTGCGGCCTGCCGGCGGGGGCGCAGGGCGATCGTGGCGGCCCCGGCCGAGTCGGGTGGCAGGGCACCGCAGTCCGGACAGTCCGGCACCGCCCGGATCAGGTGCCGACTGATCACACCGTCGCGGGCCGCCAGCACGCTGGCCAGGCGCGGGTCGGCGTCGTCGGCGAGCTGGCCGGCGACCAGCTCGCCGACCAGCCCGTGCCAGTACGGCGGCAGCGGCAGCGGCCGGCCACCGGCGAGCAGCGTGGCGATGCTGCCGGCGCCGAGGACGGCCTCCTGCCGGGTGTCGGCGCACCGCAGGCAGCCGCCGGCACCGGGGCCGCTCAACGGGCCGATCTCGACCGCCGTCCCGCGTCCCCGCACCGGCAGGTACGCCCTGCCTACCGCGTGGGCGGCCCGCTGCTCGGCCAGGTGCCGGGCCACCGGCCAGTCCGCCGCGACGCCCACCACCACGGGCCGACCCGCCCGCCGTACGGTCGAGGCGCTGACGGCGATCGCCCGGACCAGGCGGTCGTCGTCCCCGACGACCCGCACCGGGCCGTCCTCCGCTGCGCCCGAACCGAGGGACGCGGTGCCGGGGTCGACCGGTGGGCGGGCCGGCACCGCTCCCGCCGTCGGTCCGGTGCCCGGCGCCCCGTTCCCGGCGAGCGCCCCGGTCCGCGCGGCGGGTTCCCCGGCCTGCGCGGCGGGTGCTCCGGCCCGCGCGGCGGGTGCTCCGGCCCGCGCGGCGGGTGCTCCGGCCCGCGCGGCGGGTGGCCAGGGCTGTGGGCCGGTCGGCTCGCCGACGCGCTGGACGACCCCGCCGCGCAGCGACAGCGCCGTGCCGTCGGCGAGCCCGGCCAGCACGCGTACCACCTCGTGCGCCACGAGGAACGGCAGCAGCCGGTGGTCGGTCGCCGACACGGCCGGACCGGCGTCTGTGGCTGCGGCGGCCTGGCCTGCGGCGGCCTGGCCTGGGGCGGTGTGACCTGGGGCGGTGTGACCTGCGGCGGCGGGGTCACCGGCCGGGTCCAGCGGGCCGATCAGCGCGCCGTCCGGACGGATCGTCACCGGCAGCACCGCAGGCCGCAGGGAGCCGGGCTGCCGTGGTGCCGTCCCCGGCCACGGGGGAACGGGCGGCTCCCGACGCCCGCCGGGGTCCTCCGTCCGGACCCACACGACCAGGTCCGCGCCGCCGCCGTCCCCGGGCACCTTCCGGAGGGCGTGGAGAGCCTCTCCGGGTGCGGTGGAGAGCCCGGAGGCGGCCAGCGCCGCCCGTACGGCCGGGGGAAGGTCGCCTTCGCCGGTGACCGCGACCGCGCACCTCGACACCGCGTCCAGCGCGTCGGCCGGATCCTGCGCGAACCCCGCCAGCCAGGCCGCCAACGGATGGCCGTCCAGCGGCACCCGGACGTCGACCAGGACGCCGTGCTCGGCGAGGAGGCCGAGCAGCCAGCCCACCGCCCTGGCGGTCCGGTCGGGCAGTCCCAGGGTGGCGGTCGCCGGATCGAGCCCCCGGCGGAGGGAGGGCTCCAGCCGTTGCCACAGCTCGCCGGCGACCGGCGGGCAGGTCACCACCGAGCTGGACCGCCAGCCGCTGACGAGGAGCCCGTCCTCGACCGCCCGGACCAGGGTGCCCGGTCGCAGGGTCACCTCACCCACGTCGCCTCCACCCGGGTCACCCGGTGCGGGCGGGGAGGGCGTCCTGCCATGTCACGCCGTGGATCTCCTGGGTGGCCTCGGCGAGCAGATAGGCCCCGAGGTACCGCTCCAGCGGCGCGACGTCGCAGAGCGTCAGCAGCTGGTAGAGCATGTTCGTGCAGAACCGGTAGACCTGGAACTCGCGGCTCGCGGCGACCCGTTGGAAGCCCGACGCCTCCAGCGCCTGGTGGTAGGCGCTCGCCCCGCGACGGCTCAGGTCCCACCGGATCGCGGTGGCGTCGTCGAACGAGGTGGTGCGTCGCCGGAACTCGGCGGAGAACGCCCCGTCGAGCGCGCCCGCGTCGTACGCCCGCTCGGCGATCCGCCACGCGGCCGAGCTCCACGCCCGCCACGCCGCCGCCACCGGCTCGGCGGTGTCCGGCGTGGACGCCTGGCGGACCAGGTCGTGGTACCTCCCGCCGGCCCGGTCGGCGAAGGCGGCGAAGCGCGGGCGCAGGAGGTCGTCCCGCTCGCCGAAGAGGAAATCCTCCAGGTGTGACAGGAAGGTGTGGTAGCCGGACAGCAGCCGTCCCGGCCAGGTGTCGGCGTGCGCGGCCATGGCGGTGACCACGACGCCCACCCGGGCGGCCTGGGCGTCCCCGACGAGGGCGAGCTGGTCGAGCGACACCCGCACCGGAGCCAGCCCGGCGGCGAGGACGTCGGCACGGCAATCGACCGCACCCGGCGTGCCGAGCAGCGCGGCCAGCGCACTCTGGTCGCCGTCGGTCACCAGCACCGTGTTGTCCGGGTGGATCGGGTCGTACGGGGGCGGCACGAGTTCCGCCCGGCCGGCCGCCTCGGACCGGCGCAGCAGCAGCTCCTCGTCGAGCCCGGCCCGGGACGGCGCCACCGCCAGGTGACCACGCAACCGTTCGGCGGCCTCGGCGGCGGCCGTGGCCCGTTGCGCCTCGGGGCCGCGTAGCCGCAGGCGCACGTGCGGGCCGTGCAACCAGTGCCGTTCCAGGTGGACGGCCAGCCCGGCACCGCGCAACCGCTCCGCGACGGGCAGGACGGCGTCGCGCAGCAGCGATGCCTTGGCCTCCTCGTGGTAGTGGCACACGACGTCGGTGGTCGGAGTCAGTCCGGTCGTGCTCGGCTCGGTCATGGCTGGGCTCCACTCGGCTCGATGCTGCGGTCGGACGGCCGGCGCCGGTCAGTCACGGGAGGCCGCCGGGAGGTAGGTCTCGACGACCAGTTCGGTGACCCGGTGCGGCCGGTCGTGGCCGGCGGGGCGGGGCAGGGCCTCCTCGACGACCAGCCGGCCGGCGATCCGCCCGAGCCATCGGGGCACGCAGCGCAGGTGCAGCGGGCTGGCCAGGTCGACGAACTGCGGCTTGGGCCGGGCGATCGCCTCCCGGAGCCCGGCGATCGCCGGGGGAGGCGGCAGGGCGGACGGACGTTCCGACGGCTGCCGCGCCGGGGCGCCGGGGTGCTGCGCGGCGTTGCCCGGTGCGGGCGGCTGCCCGCCGTGCCGGCTGCCCTGGTTGAGGAAGACCTGGTCGGGCAGGTCCCAGCCCGCCCGCAGCGCCGCGGCGGCGGCGACCGACGGCGAGCCGAGCCCGCGCAGGTGCTCTTCGGCGCCCTCGTCGAAGCGCCAGCTCCGGCGGGCGAGGACGACGCGGCCACAGCGGAGCCGGTCGGAGACGACAGCATGTCCGCCAGGGCCGGCCACCGTCCGGGTCGCGGCCAGGTGACGGAGCCCCACCTCGCCGCTGCCCAGGTCGCCGAGCAGCGCGGCCACCCGGGCCGGCAGCGCCGGCGGCGAGAGGAACCCGAGGTACAGCACGTCGAGCAGGTCGCCGGTGGCCGGATCGCGCAGCCGGATCTGGTCGCCGGCCAGGTCGTGCACCAGTTCGACCGAGGCGAGGTCGAGCCCGCCCAACCGCTGGTCGTCGCCGATGTCCTCGCCGAGCAGCAGCGGGTGCAGGTTCGCGTTGAAGCCGTGCACCGGCCGGAACTGGGCCACCCGGCCGGGCAGCACCCGGCGGAGCTGGGCGGTCACCGCGGCGCGCATGCCGGGGTCGCCGAAGAGGTCCAGGAAGCGGCTGGTGAACCGGCCCCAGCCGCCGTAGACGTGGTTGAGGTGCAGCGACCCGTCCGGGCCGTGCTGACCGAAGAAGGCGTACGACACCGGCCGGGCCCGCAGCCAGCGGGGCAGTGCCGCGGCCGCCTCGGCGACCAGATCGGCACCGATGACGGTCTCCACGCCGTCGTTCCCGCCGTCGGCGCGTACCGCCCGGACCACCTCCTGCCGCAGCGTGGCCAGCTGGGCCAGCTCGGGCACCCGGGCGATCGGACCGCCCACCAGGGCCCCGTCCGGGGTCACCGTCGGCAGGTCGTCGAAGCCGGCACCGATCTCGGCGAAGAACTGGCCGAGGTCGGCACAGCGGGCCCCGGGACCGTAGCGCTCGACGAACCGGTGTCGCAGGAGCCGACGCAGCACCTGGTCCTCGTCGAACAGCAGCGCGAGGCTGGTCAGCGCGGTCAGGTCGGCGGTGTCCGCGGGCCGGCGGGTCAGGCGTGCCGGCCCGGGTAGCACGACATCCTCGGTGACGGGCGCCTGGGCCGGTGCGGCGGCCCCGAGCTGCCGCAGGGCCTCGTGCCAGCCGGCGTCGATCCGACGTACTAGCGGGCCGCGCCGCGCCGCGTCGACGTCCGCCAGCGCCCGGATGTCCTTGTCGAGGTGCCGTACCTGGTCGGCGAGGGCGGGGGCACCGGTGTCGCCGAGCCAGTCGGCGATCGCCGCCAGCGCCGCCGGGTCGTGCTCGGTGGTCGGCGGTACCGGGACCAGCAGGCGTTCGTCGCAGAGCTGGGTGACGAGACGCCGCGCGAGCCGCTCGGCCTCGGCGGCATCCGTGGCGGGGCGCGCGGCGCCTCGGCCGAGGGCCGCCACGAGCTCCGCCGGCGGGTGTCCGTCGGGTGCGGCGCGGAGCACCCGGATGATCGCGCCCAGCGCGGGCCGCAGCGGCATCCGGACCCGTTCCTCCCGGATCACCGGCGTGCCGTCGGCGCCGGTCGTCGGGTGCTCGCGGTAGAACACCACGTGGCCGTCCTGCACGCGGGTGCCGGGCGCGAGCCGGTGCGGGGTGCGCAGCATCTGGTCCGGGCGGCTGGTCCCGGCCAGGAAGAGGCTGGCGACCAGGCTGGCGGGGGGACGGGTCACCGCCACCGGCTCTCCCGCTGCCGTCACGTCCAGGCCCGCCGCGAGGTCCAGGTGGGTCGGCAGCGCCCCGCCGGGCGGGGACGCCAGCGGGGCGGGGACGGCTTCCGCGTCCGGCCAGGGGGCCCAGCCGACGATGGTGAACCAGGAGAGCGGGCTGGTCCGGGTGGTTGCCCGCAACGCGTAACGGAGCACGGTGGGTTCGGACTTGCGACCCCGGGCGTCCGGCTCGCCGCCGCGCGCCGCCGTCCGCTGCACCGCTGCCAGCAGCTCAGGGCTGGTCAACGCGACCGCCCGGCCGAACGGCTCGCTGCCGCACAGGGCGGCGAGTGCGACGCGCTCCTCGGCCAGCGCCGCAGCCGACCCGGCGTCGACGGCGCCGGTGAGCCGGTCGATCTCGGCCCGGGCCCGCAACCAGCGCCCCAGCGCCGGCAGCCGGTCGGGCAGGTCGCCGAGCCGGGCGCGCAGGTCGCTGGCTGGCGACCGGTCGTTGTGTACGTCCCGCCGCAGCGGTAGCAGGACCGACCGGCGGTACGCCGTCGGCGCCTGACCGCCGAGCCGGTACAGCTCCTCGGTGAGTTCGGGTCCGAGGGCCCGGCACTCGATGAGTCGATCGACGAGCTGGTCCTGGAGGCGACGCAGGTGCCGTCCGGCCGGACCGGCAGCCGGCAGGTCGACAGCCGTCCTGCGGATCAGCACGTACGGGGCGACCTGGACCTCCGGCGCGACTCGGCCGCCCGGTGCCGGGGACACCGGCGGGGCAGGGGATTGGCGGGTGGTTGTCACGGTCTCCTCCGTACGCGGTCGTCGGCACCGACCCCGGTCGAGCCGGTGAGGCCGCGGAACGCCCGTGTCGGCGTTCCCGGCCCCACCGGTCAGCCCCGGTCCGGTACGACTACTGGGGAAGCTGGGCGGCGCAGGACGAGTAGCCCAGCCACTGCCAGACGGCGGAGGTGCTCGCCGAGGCGCCGGTCTCCGGCAGGGCCACCGCGTCGCGCACGGCGTGCACCTCCAGCAGGTCGGACACCTCCAGGTCGGCCAGGTTGAGGTCTTCGAGGTCGGCCAGCGTGGCCGTCATGTCGCGCATCGGGTACTCCGATTCCAGGGGATGTCGTCGACTAACAAGCGCACTTGTCGATGACAAGATGGACAGTGCGCAAGATGTTAGTCAGCTCCGCCCACGAACTATTCGTCCGAGCGTCCAGTCGCCGATGGCCGTACGACGGCTGTGGACGGACGATGAGAAGGAAGTGCGCTCCCGCGGCTGATGCGCGGGAGGCAGGAGGCACTGCGGACGCGGCTGCCGACGCCCGCCCGCCCCCGCGCGCAACGAAGGTGCCGCGGTCCGCTTCTGCCGGACCGCGGCACCGCTCACCCGGAACCGTCCGCCTAGGGCCGGCGGGCCCAGGTCCAGGCGTAGCCGTCGTCCTCGCACGCGGTCGCGGCGTCGCAGAGGTCCAGCGGCCGGAAGGTGTCGACCATGACGGCGAGTTCGTCGAAGAAGTCCGCACCGATGGAACGCTCGGCGGCGCCCGGCTGCGGGCCGTGGGTGAAGCCGGACGGGTGCAGCGAGATCGAGCCCTGCTCGATGCCGGAGCCGCGCCGGGCCTCGTAGTTGCCGCCGGTGTAGAAGAGCATCTCGTCGGAGTCGACGTTGTGGTGGTTGTACGGCACCGGGATCGCGTCGGGGTGGTAGTCGACCTTGCGGGGCACGAACGAGCAGATCACGAAGTTGGGGCCCTGGAAGGTCTGGTGCACGGGCGGCGGCTGGTGGATCCGGCCGGTGATCGGCTCGAAGTCGTGGATGGAGAACGCCCACGGGTACATGTGCCCGTCCCAGCCGACCACGTCGAACGGGTGGTGGGCGTAGGTGTAGCGGGTCCAGCCGCGGCGGTGCCGGACCAGCACCTCCACGTCCTCGCCGTCGACCAGCAGCGGCGCGTCCGGCCCCCGGACGTCGCGCTCGCAGTAGGGCGAGTGCTCCAGGAACTGGCCCCGCACGGAGAGGTAGCGCTTGGGCGGGCCGATGTGCCCCGCCGCCTCGACGGCGAGCAGCCGGGTCGGCGCGTCGCCGGTGGGCACCAGCCGGTGGATGGTCGAGGTGGGGATGACGACGTAGTCGCCGGGCACCGCGTCGAGCACGCCGAACGTGGACTCGACCCGCAGGGTGCCCGACTCCACGTAGAGGCAGTGGTCGCCGGTGGCGTCGCGGAACAGCGGGGACGGCCGGTCCGCCAGCACGTACGCGATGCGCACGTCGTCGTTGGCGAGCAGGTACTGCCGGCCGAGCACCGGGTCGGCGCCGGCGCCGGCGAGCTTGTGGGTGCGCAGGTGGCGGGGCTTGAGCGGAAGGTTCGGCACCCGGGTGAACGCCGGCGGGGTGAACTCCTCGGCGGCCACGATCGCGGTCGGCGCGTGCCGGTGGTAGAGCAGGGACGAGTCGGAGGAGAAGCCCTCCTGCCCCATCAGCTCCTCGGCGTAGAGGCTGCCGTCGGGCTGGCGGAACTGGGTGTGGCGCTTGCGCGGCACCTCGCCGACGCTGCGGTAGTACGGCATCTCGCCTCCCGGTTCGTCCCGTTCACCGATCCAACGGCGTCCGATAGTCGGACGCTGTTGTCCGTTCCTTGTAGCGTCCCGTACATTCTTGTCTCGTGTCAACGCAGGTGCCCGCGCTCGTCGACGGCCTCGTCGACGACGCCGCCGTCTTCCCGCCCGGCAGCGCGCCGCTGCCCGCCGCCGTCGCCGCGCACCGGCGGCACCGCACCTCCTGGTACGCCGACCTGGTCGGCCCGCTCCTGGTCCCGGCCACGAGGCTGCCCGAGGTGGCGGGCCTGCTCGGCGCCGACGAGCGGATCGCGGTCGGGGTGATCGGCGACGTGCCCCTCGACCGGCTCGACGAGGTGCGGGCCACGGCCGACCCGCGCATCCACGTGCGCCAGGTGGAGGCGGCGGTCGCCAAGCGCGGCGAGGACCCGCTGCCCGGCCTGACCGAGCTGGTGGCGCTGGCCCGCCGCGCCGGTGCCGGTCCGGCCACCCTCGACGCCGTCTACGCCGAGCTGCCGCTCACGTTCGGGCTGATGGGGGCGCTGGACGCGCTCGCCGCCGCCCGCGCCGACGGCCTGCCGATCGCCGCGAAGTTCCGCACCGGCGGGCTGGCGGCCGAGCTGTTCCCCACCCCGGCGGAGCTGGCCGCCGTGATCTGCGCCTGCCGGGACCGGGCCCTGCCGTTCAAGCTGACCGCCGGGCTGCACCAGGCGGTCCGGCACCTCGACCCGGAGACCGGCTTCACCCACCACGGCTTCGTCAACGTGCTTGCCGCGACGCTGGCCGCCGCCGGGGGCGCCACCGTGGAGTCGGTCGCCGAGCTGCTCACCGCGACCGACCCGCGCCCGCTCGTGCAGTACGCCGAGGCCGGGCTGGACGCCCCGCGCCCGCTGTGGATCGGCTTCGGCTCGTGCAGCATCCTGGAACCACTTACCGATCTGATCCGGCTGGGGCTGGTGAACGGGGGCTTTCAAGCATGACCTGGGTGACGGGTGCCGACGGTTCGTCGTACGGGGTCGCCAACCTCCCGTACGGGGTGTTCCGCCGCGGGGAGGGCGCGCCGCGCGTCGGCGTACGCATCGGCGACTTCGTGCTCGACCTGGCCGGCGCGGAGGAGGCCGGCCTGGTGCTGGCCGCCGGGACGCTGGGTCGGCCCACCCTCAACGACTTCATGGCCCTCGGTCGCCCACAGTGGACGGCCGTCCGGCAGCGGGTGACCGAGCTGCTCACCGACGCCGCCCACCGGCCGGCGGTGGAGCCGCTGCTGGTGCCGCTGGCCGAGGTGCGGATGCAGCTGCCGTTCGAGGTCGCCGACTACGTCGACTTCTACTCCTCCGAGCACCACGCGTCCAACGTCGGCCAGATCTTCCGCCCCGGTCAGCCGCCGCTGCTGCCCAACTGGAAGCACCTGCCGATCGGCTACCACGGTCGGGCCGGCACGGTGGTCGTCTCCGGCACGCCGGTGGTGCGGCCGAGCGGGCAGCGGGCCACCCCGCAGGGCCCGGTCACCGGCCCGTCCGTACGCCTCGACATCGAGGCCGAGGTCGGCTTCGTGGTCGGCGTGCCCAGCCCGCTGGGCGATCGGGTCTCCGTCGACGACTTCGCCGACCACGTCTTCGGTGTCGTGCTGGTCAACGACTGGTCGGCCCGCGACATCCAGGCCTGGGAGTATCAGCCTCTCGGCCCGTTCCTGGGCAAGTCCTTCGCCACCTCGGTCGCGGCCTGGGTGACCCCGCTGGACGCGCTGGGCGACGCCTTCGTCCCCGCCCCCGACCAGGACCCGCCGGTCGCCGCCTACCTGCGCGACGTGCCGCACCTCGGGCTGAACCTGCGGCTGTCGGTGGAGTGGAACGGCGAGCGGGTCAGCGAGCCGCCGTTCGCGACCATGTACTGGACGCCGGCCCAACAGTTGGCCCACCTCACGGTCAACGGCGCCTCGCTGCGTACCGGCGACCTCTACGCCTCGGGCACCGTCTCCGGGCCGGAACGGGGACAGGTCGGCTCGTTCCTGGAACTCACCTGGGGCGGCAGCGAGCCGGTGAAGTTCGCCGATGGCGGGACCCGCACCTTCCTGGAGGACGGCGACACGGTGACGATCACCGCCACCGCCCCCGGCCCGGACGGCACCACGATCGCCCTGGGCGAGGTGACCGGGCAGGTCCTCGCCGCCCGCTGACCCACCTTCCGATCATCGACGGTCCCCGGTCGCACAGTTGGTGCGACCGGGGACCGTTGCTTGCGCGTTGATCGTCGCGGATTCCGTCGCCATGCCGCGCCGGGCCGGGCCGGACGCCCCCTTCCGGTTCCGGCCCGGCCGCCGGTTGGCGTACCGACGACAGGAAGGTGACGACGATGAACGATCTCCCGGGCGCGGTCTGGCGTACCAGCAGCCGCTCCAACGACCAGGGCCTCTGCGTGGAGGTGGCGGACAACCTGGTCGCCGACCTCGGCGTGGTGGGCGTACGCGACTCGAAGGACCAGGCGGGCCCCACGCTGGCGGTCAGCCCGCCGGGGTGGGCGGCCTTCGTCGGCGCGATCCGGGCGGGCCAGTTCGGTCGCTGACGGGTCGACCGCTCCGGATCGGGGCTCCCGGCGGTGGAAAATCCGCTCCGGGGGCCCCGATCCGCGCTCACCCGGCGTACCGTCAGGGCCACGGGAGGTGGCATGTCGACGGTGGCGGTCACGGAGTTCGTGGAGGCGCACGACGTCGACCTCTGGCGGCTGCTGACCGACCTGACCACCCGCACCCGGCGCTTCACCGGCCCGGTGGAGGTGCTCACCGCCGGCCCGTTCGGCCCAGGCACCGTGTGGCGGGAGACCCGTTCCCAGCCCGACGGCACCGCGCTGGTCGAGGAGTTTCTCGTCATCGAGGCCGAGCCGCCCCGACGGTTGGTGCTCGGCTCGCGGGGCGCCGGCGTGGACTACCGGATCACCTGGGCGCTTCGCCCGGTCGAGCGGCGTCGCCGGGGCTGCACCGCCGTCACGGTCGAGCAGGAGGCGGTGCCGACCGCCCCGTACGGTCGGGTGGTCGCGCTGCTGCTCGGCGGGCTGGCGGCCCGGGCGGTCGAGCGCGCGCTGCGGCAGGACCTCGCCGACCTGGCCGCCGCCGCGGCGGCCGCCAACGCGACCGAGGCGGCCTGAGGCGCACGCGGGGCTGGTCCGAGGCGCACGCGGGGCGGTCCGAGGCGCCCGCGGGCGGCCTGAGGCGCACGCGGGGCGGCCTGAGGCGGGCGGTCTGAGGCGCACCGAGGCGCATGCCCAGGGCGCTTCGTGGATGCCCCCGGCACGTCACCGCCGGAGCGCCCGGGCGTCGGTGACCTGACAGGGCCCTGACCGGTTCCGCTGGGTAGGGTGCCGGGCGGAGGTGCGGCATGGGGTTCCCGAACGGCCGGCGGCGGATCGCGGTGGCGGTCGCGGCGCTGCTCGGCACCGTCGCCGTCGCGGCAACGGTCTACCGGGTGCTCGCCCCCGCCGAGGTCAGCACGCCCGCGCGGGCCGGGTACCCGGCTGCCGCGTCCCCCTCAGCCGGCGTGATCGGCCGGCTTCCCGTGGCCCCGCTCGTCGTGGACGGCCGGCTGCGGGTCTACGCGGCCCACCGTCAGGTCTACGCCGACCGCCCGGTCGACGGCCGGCACCGGACGACCCCGTACTGGTCGTACCGCCGCTGGCCGGCGGCGCTCGACGGGGTCGTGGCGAGCGGGACGACGGTGGTCACCCGCTGGTCCGACGGGCGGCTCGTGGCGCTGGACGCGCGGACGGGCCGGGTCGCCTGGCGAGCGGACGGGCCGGCGCCGGTCGGACAGCGGGCGGTCCGGCGCACCGGCGCGGCGACGGTCTGGGATCCGCAGGGCATCTTCGTGGCCCCCGCGCCCGACGGGCGGCAGGTGGTGGTGGCGGCCGGGGCGGAGTGGGCGCGTGCCGTGGACCTGGCCGACGGCCGCGAACTGTGGCGGTCGCACGTCACCGTCACGCTGCCACCGGGCGACACGGTCGCCGGGTGCCGGGACGCGCTCGGCACGACCGCGTCGGGACACCTGATCACCGTCGACTCCTGCGCGGGGCCGGCGACGGTGGAGTTCCGCGACGCCGCGACCGGGGTGGTGGGCCTGCGCTGGCGGCCGCCGGATGCCGGCGACGAGCTGGTGGCGACCCTGCTGGGCTGCGGCACCGGCCGGACGGGGTGCACCGGGTTGCGGACGGCGAGGCCGGGCGACGACGCGGGCCGGGGTTGGCTGCTCGGTGCCGGGGAACCGGTCGCCGCCCCGGCCCTGGACCGGCCGGACGCCGAACTCGTCGGCGGGACGGCCGTGGCGGTCGTGGACGGGGTGGCGGTCGGCCGCTCGGCGCGTACGGGCGCGGAGCTGTGGCGCCGTTCCGGCCTGGCGCAGGCGCGGCTGCTCGCCGTCCAGCCCGACCGGGTGCACCTGCTGACGGAGACGAACGACCTGCTGACGCTGGACCCGGCGACGGGGGCGCAGCGGTCCTTCTTCGCGCTCAACGTGGGCTCGGACGGGATCGGCTGGGTGCCCGGCGCGGTGTACGCGGCCGGCGGTTTCGTGGCCGTCGAGCGGCTCCGCAAGCCGGTCGACCCGACGGCGGACGACCAGCGTTACTACCTGACCTCGGAGCCGCTGATCCTCGCGGCGACGTGAGCGGCGATCCGCGTCGCGTCGTGACACCCCCGACCGGCTCGGCTGCTCGACAAATCGGACATAAGTTATTTATAGTCCCACTGTGCGCTTCCTGGCAGCCCTGTTGGGCGCGATCCTGATCCTCATCACCGCCTCGCCGGCCGACGCCGCGCCGTCGGGCCGGACGGTCCGGCTGGCCCGGACGGTGGGGGTGGACATCACGGTGCCCGCCTCCGTCAACCTCGGCAGCGGGTTCACCGGCGGCACGCTCACCCGGCAGTTGGGCACGGTCGAGGTGCGTGACTCGCGTGGCCAGGTCAACCCCAACCTGTGGGTCGCCACGGTCTCCGCCACCCTCTTCGTCACCGGCGCAGGCGGAGCGCAGCGGACGATCGGAAGCGACCGGGTCTCCTACTGGTCCGGGCCGGCGACGCGGAGCACGGGCGGCGGGACGCTGGTGCCCGGCCAGCCCACCTCCGCCCAGGCGGTGACCCTGAACGTCGCCCGCGAGGCGTTCCGCAAGACCGCCGGAAACGGCAACAACACGGTGGCCTGGGTGCCGACCATCCGGATCGCCCTCCCGACCGGCATCGTCGGGGGCGTCTACCAAGGCGCGATCACCCATTCTGTCGCCTGATAGGTGAATTGTCTGAAATGTGGGGTCTTGTCCCTATCGCAGTGCTTAATGTGCGTCTCATGAGGAAGCCACTTCTTACCCTGACCGCCGCCGCGGCCGCCCTGGTGGCCATGGCGGCGCCCGCCGCGGCCGCGCCGACCGGCGACACCATCGTCACCTTCACCGTCGCCACCGCCGACCTGAACATCAGAGTGCCTCCGTCGGTGAACCTCGGCTCCGCCTTCCCCGGTGGCGTCCTCACCGGGGAACTCGGCACCGTCGTGGTCACCGACGAGCGGGCGGCGCTCAACGCCACCTGGATCGTCACGGTGACGGCCAGCTCCTTCACCACCGGCGGCGGCACGCCCGAGGAGACCATCCTGCCGTCCCTGGTGGAGTACTGGTCCGGCACCGAGACCGGCAGAACCGGCACCGGCACCCTCGTGCCAGGGCAGCCCACCCAGGCCGCCGCGGTCAGCCTGAGCGTGCCCCGCACCGCCTTCTCGAAGACCTCAGGCAGCGGCGACAACACCGCCACCTGGGAGCCGAACATCCGGATCGCCGTTCCGGCCACCGCCGTCGGTGGCACCTACCGGGGGGTGATCACCCATTCGGTGGCATGACCGGGCCCGCGCCCTCGCCCTGGCGGTGACCGTCCTGGTCACTGCCGGGGCGCCCGCGTCGGCCGCGCGGCCCGCGCCGGCGTCGGCCGTGGTCCCGCCGCTGTTCGCCGCGCCGGAGGTCCCCGAGGCGGGCGTGTCGGCCGTCGCGCCGGACGGGGGGAGGGGCTGGCCCGGGCCCTCCGTCAAGCCCTCGCCCGGATCCTCCACCAGGCCCTCGCCGCAGCCGAGCCCGAGTGGTCCCTCGACCACGGTCGGGGTACGCCTGCTCGATGCCCCCGTCGACCGCCGGGACGACACCCGGGCGCACAGGTACATCGTCGACCACGTCCGCCCCGGCACCACGATCAAGCGGCGGATCATGGTGCAGAACAGTTCGCGGGTGAGGCGGACGGTCGCCCTCTACTCCGCCGCCGCCGACGTCACGAAGAAGGGGTTCGTCCTCGCCCCGGACCGTACCGGGAACGAGCTGAGCAGCTGGATCGACGTCGCGCCGGCGGAGGAGGTGCTGGCACCCGACGAGGAGGTGGAGGCCCTGGTCACCATCGCCGTGCCGCGCAGGGCAGAGGCCGGCGAGCGGTACGCGGTGATCTGGGCCGAGGTCGCCGGCGTGGACGGACAGAACGTGCGCAACGTCGGCCGGGCGGGGATCCGGGTCTACCTCTCAGTCGGCCCAGGCGGGGAGCCGCCCTCCGGCTTCGAGATCGGTCCGCTGACCGGCAAGCGGGAGAAGGACGGCACCCCCGTCCTCACCGCGGAGGTCCGCAACACCGGCAGGCGGGCGCTCGACCTGGCAGGCGAGCTGCGGCTCACCGAGGGGCCCGGCGGGCTCTCGGCGGGACCGGTGAAGGTGGAGGCGGGCACCCTCGCGCTGGACGGCAGCAGCACCGTCCGGGTCGCCCTGGACCGCCGGCTGCCGGACGGACCCTGGGCGGCGAAGCTCGACCTGGCCAGCGGCTGGACGAAGCGTTCCGCCACCGGCAGGGTCAGCTTCGGGCCCGTACCGGTGGCGGCCACCAGCGCCGTCGACCGCTCCGGGCAGGTGCTCGCCGGAGGGCTGACCACCTCGGGACTGGTCCTGCTGCTGTTCGCGGTCCACGCGTACCGCCGTCGGGCCCGGATCCGGCAACCGGTGGAGGCCGCCTGAGAGTCCGGTCCGGTCCGCGAGGGGATGGCGGACCGGACCGGCACCTGCCTCAGGCCAGCGCGGTCTCCGCCGCTGCCAGGAAGGCGTCGTTCTCGGCCGGGGTGCCGATGGTGACCCGGACCCCGTCGCCCGCGAACGGCCGGACGATCACGCCCCGCGCCTCGCACGCCTTGCCGAAGTCCACCGCCCGGTCGCCCAGCGGCAGCCAGACGAAGTTCGCCTGGCTGTCCGGCACGTCCGGGACGAGCTTGCGCAACGCCTCCGTCACACGGTCGCGCTCGCTGACCACGAGGGCGCACCGCCGCCGTACCTCGTCCTCCTGGGCCAGCGCGGCCAGCGCGCCCGCCTGCGCGGCCATGTTGCTGGAGAACGGCGTCACGACCTTGCGGATCGCCGCCGCCACCGCCGGCTGGCCGACCAGGAAGCCGATCCGCAGGCCGGCCAGGCCCCAGGCCTTGGAGAGCGTGCGCAGCACGACCACGTTCGGCCGGTCGAGGTAGGTGAGGCCGTCCGGCACGTCCGGGTCGGTGACGAACTCGCGGTACGCCTCGTCGATCACGACCAGCACGTCCTCGCCGACCGTGTCCAGGAACCGGTCCAGCTCCGCCCGGCGCACCGACGTCCCGGTGGGGTTGTTCGGGTTGCAGACCACGATCAGCCGGGTCCGGTCGGTCACCGCCGCCGCCATCGCCGCCAGGTCGTGCCCGTGCCCGGCGTCGTTGGGCACCCGCACGCTTGTCGCGCCGCTGGTCGCCGCGATGATGGGGTACGCCTCGAAGGAGCGCCACGCGTAGAGGAACTCGTCGCCGGGCAGGCAGGTGGCCCGGACGAGGTGCTCGGCCAGCGCCACCGACCCGCAGCCGGTGGCGATCTGGTCGACGTGCACGCCGTACCGCTCGGACAGCGCCTCGCGCAGCGCGAGCGCGCCCATGTCCGGGTAGCGGTGCACCCCGGCGGCGGCCCCGGCGACGGCCTCCACGACGCCGGGCAGCGGCCCGTACGGCACCTCGTTGCTGGCCAGCTTGATCGCCTCGGGGAGGCCGAGCTCGCGGGCCAGATCGGCCGGGCTGCGGCCGGGCACGTAGTTGGGCAGCGCGTTCAGGTCGGGGCGGGTCAGCCGCAGCTCCGGCTGGTGACGTCCGGGGTCGGTCATGGGGTGTCTCCCGAGGGGTCGGTGCGGTCGTCGGGGGTGCGGTCGTCCGTGGTGGTGGGCTCGCGCGTGCTGGTGCGGTCGTCCGGCGTGCCGCGCTCGCCCGTGGTGCCGCGCCTGCTGCGGGGGAGCTGGACCACCACGGTCTGCGCCCGCTTGTCGTGCAGCGCCTGGCGCAGCGGGTGGTCGAAGAGCGGGGAGAGCGCGTCGACGAGCTGGAGCAGCAGGCCCAGGCCGCAGCAGTACCAGAGCAGGGTGGGCAGGCCGAGGGTGTTCCACCGGCGCAGCGCCCGGCCGAAGCCGAGCGGCTCGTCCGCGCTCACCGGCAGCACCTTGACGCCCACCAGCCGCTTGCCGAAGGTCTGCCCGCCCGAGGCCGTCGTCGGCACCTCGTACGCGAGCCAGAGGGCGGTGGCGATCAGCAGGATGACGACCTGGAGGCCGCCGGCCTGCTCGCTGGGCTGCGGCAGGTTGTCGGTGGAGCTGTCGCCCGCCATCGCCCGCCGGAACACCTCCCGCCAGTACGGCGTGGTTTCCTCGACCAGCCGCCAGACGAACCAGCCGTTCACCACGGCGTTCAGCGCGAAGACGACCGTGAAGTCGATCAGCCGGGCGACCAGCCGGGCACCGAACCCGGCCAGCGGGAGCCCGTGCGGGCGCGGCTCCGGCGGCCGTCCGGGCCAGCCACCGGGCGGCCAGCCGGGCGGCGGACCGCCACCGGGCGGCCAGCCGGGCGGAGGCCCCTGCGGGTGGCCCGGCCCCTGCGGGTGGCCGTGACCCTGCGGCGGCTGCCAGGGATAGGCCTGCCCCGGGTGCGGCTGCCCCGGGTGCGGCTGCCCCGGGTGCGGCTGCCCCGGGAAGGGCTGCCCGCCCGCGGGGGCGCCCGACACGGGCGCCGGGGCCGCGGGTGACGTCGGGGCGGGTGCGGGTGGCGGCTCGGCCGGCGGCGGCCCCTCGGGCGGGGTGGCGTCGACGGGGATCGGTGCGCCGATCCAGCCCTCGCCGTCCCAGTAACGTCGGGTCTCCGGATCAGCCGGGTCGACGTACCATCCCGGTCCGACACTCATGGCCTGGCCTCGCTGCGCTCGCTCACGCAGACACCTTAACGACGACGGTGCCGGCGAACTTGTCGTGGAGGCACTGCTGCCAGGGCTTGTCCCACAACTGCCAGAGCCCGTCGAGGTAGCTGAGGCCGGGCAGGAACATGGCGGCGACGTACTGCACGGCGTACCGCTTGCCAGCCATCCGCCGGTCCAGCGTGGCGGCCGGGTCGAGCGGCACGACCCGCAGCTTCATCACCCGCTTGCCGTACGTCTGCCCGGTGCGCTTCATGTACTCCACGTGGTAGAGCCAGTAGAGCCCGAGCATGACCACCATCAGGCCCAGTTCGAGCAGCAGGATCGGCAGCATGAAGTCGGTCAGGAACGACGTGGGGTCGGGATCGGCGAGGGTGCCGTCCGGGTTGGTCCGGGTCAGGTCGTCCATCATGTTCCAGATCACGATCAGGAACGGCGGCAGGAAGAGCACCATCGCCACCGCCGTGCTCAGCGCGGCGTCGATCAGCGCGGCGAGCAGCCGGTCCCCGAAGCTGGCGAGCGGCTGGCCGCCCGGCCCGAGCGCCGGGGCCGGACGGGGCGGCCCGGCCCAGCCCGGGGGCGGCGGGGTCCAGCCCGGGGGCGGGACCTGACCGGGCGACGGGGCGTGTTGCGGTGGCACCGCGTACCCCTGACTGGAGGGACCGGAAGGCGGCGCGAAGCCGCCGGCGGCGGGCGGAGGCCCACCGGCCGGCGGCGTCGGGTACGTCGGAGGCTGCGTCACGCTCGTCAGTGTTACAGGTTGCCGCGCGCTTCCTGCTCCCGCTCGATCGCCTCGAAGAGCGCCTTGAAGTTGCCCTTGCCGAAGCCGAGCGAGCCGTGCCGCTCGATCAGCTCGAAGAAGACCGTCGGGCGGTCCTGCACCGGCTTGGTGAAGATCTGGAGCAGGTAGCCGTCCTCGTCCCGGTCCACCAGGATCTTGCGGGCCTTCAGCTCCTCGATCGGCACCCGCACCTGGCCGATCCGGGCGCGCAGCTCCGGGTCGTCGTAGTACGAGTCCGGGGTGTCGAGGAACTCGACGCCGGCGGCGCGCATGGCGTCGACGCTGGCCAGGATGTCGTTGGTGGCCACGGCGATGTGCTGGGCGCCCGGGCCCCGGTAGAACTCCAGGTACTCGTCGATCTGCGACTTCTTGCGGGCGATCGCCGGCTCGTTGAGCGGGAACTTCACCTTGCGGGTGCCGTTCGCGACGACCTTGCTCATCAGCGCCGAGTAGTCGGTGGCGATGTCGTCGCCGATGAACTCGGCCATGTTCGAGAAGCCCATGACGCGCTTGTAGAACTCGACCCACTCGTCCATCCGGCCGAGCTCGACGTTGCCGACCACGTGGTCGACGGCCTGGAAGAAGCGCTTCGGCTGGAGGCCGGCGTCGATCATCGGCTGCCGGTCCACGATCGGCTTGCGGGCCACGAAGCCGGGCAGGAACGGGCCGGTGTAGCGGGAGCGGTCGACAAGCGTGTGCGCCGTGTCGCCGTACGCGGCGATGGAGGCCATCCGGACGGTGCCGTGCTCGTCGCTGACGTCGTGCGGCTCGGTCAGGCCGGTGGCGCCCTGCGCGGTCGCGTGCGCGTACGCGGCGTCGACGTCCGGCACCTCCAGCGCGATGTCGGAGACGCCGTCGCTGTGCCTGGTCACGTGCTCGGCGCCCGGGGCGTCCGGGCGGACCGCGCCGGTCAGCACGAACCGCGCCGAGCCGCTGGTCAGCACGTACTGGGCGTGGTCCCGGTAGCCCTGCTCGGGGCCCCGGTACGCCACGCAGGTCATGCCGAACGCGGTGGAGTAGTAGTGCGCGGCCTGCTTGGCGTTGCCCACCAGGAAGTGCACGTGGTCGAGGCCCTTGACCGGGAACGGGTCGCGGCTGATGTCGTGGTCGACGGCGCCGACGAGCACGTCGACGTCGACGTCGTCGGTCGCCTGGGGTCGGTCGATCGCCTGGGTCATCGCGGTCTCCCTCAAGTTCCGGTCGGCCCCGTGGCCGCCGCCGTCGGTCGTGTGCGGTGGTGCTGTGGCGAGGATCGCGGGGAAGTGCCGCACTGGGCAACTGTCGCGCCCAAGCCTGGTCAGGTTGCGCATTCAGTAGGGTGATCTGCCATGAGTGCTGGACAGGGTGTACAGCTCGACGCCCTCGACGCGCGGTTGATCGAACTGCTCGCCGAGGAACCGCGGATCGGGGTGCTGGAGTGCTCCCGGCGCCTCGGGGTCGCCCGGGGCACCGTGCAGGCCCGGCTGGACAAGCTCGTCGAGCGGGGCGTCATCTCGGGCTTCGGGCCGGAGATCTCCCCGGCGGCGATCGGGTTCGGGGTGACCAGCTTCGTCACCCTGGAGATCAGCCAGCGGGACGGGCACGACCTGGTCGCCGCGCACCTGGCCGCGATCCCGGAGGTGCTGGAGGCGCACACCATCACCGGCTCCAGCGACCTGCTCTGCCGGATCGTGGCCCGATCGAACACCGACCTCCAGCGGGTGATCGACCAGATCGTCTCGTACGAGGGCATCCGCCGCGCCTCGACGATCATCGCCCTGGCCGAACAGATCACCTACCGCACCCTCCCCCTGATCCGCTCCGCCGCCCAACGCTGAGCACCCGGGGCGCGCGAGAAAGGGCGGCGACACGGCGGCGCGGGACGGCGGCGGCGCGGCGGTCGTCGCTACCGTGTGCGTGTGGCGAAGGCGGGCGGCCTCGGGGGGTGGCGTGGCGGGCTGCTGCTCGCGCTCGTCGTCGTCGTCGCGCTCGCCGCGACCGGAGTGTGGAACCCGTTCCCCGGGATGTGGGACTGGGTGAACCGGAGCCAGCCCATCTCCGAGCCGGACGTGGTCTGGCAGCAGCGCGTCGGCGGCACCCCGCGCAGCGTGACAATCGCCGGCGAGACCGTCGTGGTCGAGCAGCGCACCCGCGTGGAGGCGCGCAGCCTGGCCACCGGCGCCCAGCTGTGGGAGCGCAAGGCCGACTGGGCCGCGGTGGCCGGCGGCGACCGGGACTCCGTCGTCGTGGTGGGCAAGCTGCTGGTCAAGGGCTACGAGGTGCTGGACCCGACGACCGGCGCCACCCGGCGGCGCAACGGCGACGCGGTGGCCGTCTGGACGTACCGCAACATGTTGCTCGACGCCCGCTGCGTCGAGGCCACCGACTGCACGGTCAGCGCCTGGGACGCGCGCGGCACCGCCCCGCTCTGGACGGCCTTCGTGCCCGGGGTGCGCAGCGGGCTGCTCGGCGACAACCCGGGGCTGCTCGACACCCGCCGGCTCGACGCCGTCCGCATCGACGACGGGGTGGCCGGCCCGGAGCCCGTACCGCCGCTGCTCGGCTTCCCCATCGACGGCCGGGTGCACGTCCTCGACACCGCCACCGGGCGGGTGCTCCAGGACGTCGAGCCCGGCCGGGACGAACGGCTGTCGGTGGTCGGCGGCCGGCTGCTGCGGATCACCGCCCGCTCCCAGGACGGCACCTGCTACTTCGCCATCTCCGGCCGGGACGCGGCGACCGGCCAGGAGACGTGGCAGCGGGCCGGGATCAACCTGCGGACCGCCGACAACGCCGGCTGCGTGCAGCGGGAGGACCCGCACGGCGCGCGCAACGTGCTGATCGGGGTGGCCCCGGACGCCCGCGAGGCGGTCCTCGACGGCTACGACGGACGGCTGCTGCTGGTCACCTCCGCCGGGGAGAAGCTGCTCGCGGTCGACGACCGGTACGCCCTGGTCCGGCCGGCCGACAAGCGCGCGGTGGTCGGCCGGGAGTTGGGCGCCGGGCGGGTCCGGTGGACCCGTCCGACCGGGCCGAAGGCCGGCGCGGCGCTCACCCCGTACGCGGCCGTGATCGCCGACGAGAAGCCGTCCCGGCTGGTGGCGCTGGACCCGCGTACCGGGCGGGAACTGGCGAGCCTGCGCAGCTCCGCGAACGCCCTCGCGGTCGGCCCGAGGGGCATGATCATCGGCGAGGGGCGGGAGATCGGCTACGTCCGCTTCGGCGGGGTGCCGGGCGCCCCCGTCCCGCCGCGCGACGGCGGCGTACCCGGTCCCGGCGGCACGGCGGGCGTACCCGGGCCGGAGGACACCTGCGGCCCGAAGCGGGAGCTCTGCCCCGGGTGAGAGCGTCGTCCCAGGACCCACCCGGCGGGTGGGACTGATCGACCCTTCTGCCCTAGGCTTTCCGCTCATGAGCAGTGCCGCCGCGTTCTCGTACGCTCCCTTGCTGCCGACCGGCCCTGACCAGACGGAATACCGCCTGGTCACCGACGAGGGCGTCGACGTCGTCAACGGGCCAGGGGGTCGCCGGTTCCTCACCGTGGAGCCGACCGCGCTCACCGCGCTGACCGCCGAGGCGATGCACGACATCGCGCACTACCTGCGCCCCGCGCACCTGGCCCAGCTGCGGGCGATCATCGACGATCCGGCGGCCTCGCCGAACGACCGGTTCGTCGCGCTCGACCTGCTGCGCAACGCCAACATCGCGGCCGGCGGCGTGCTGCCGATGTGCCAGGACACCGGCACCGCCATCGTGATGGGCAAGCGCGGCCGGCACGTGCTCACCGACGGCAGCGACGCCGAGGCCGTCTCGCGCGGCGTCTACCAGGCCTACACCCGGCTCAACCTGCGCTACTCGCAGCTCGCCCCGCTGACCATGTGGGAGGAGCGCAACACCGGCAGCAACCTGCCGGCCCAGGTCGAGCTCTATGCGGAGGATCCGGACGGGCAGCCCGACGCGTACAAGTTCCTCTTCATGGCCAAGGGCGGCGGCTCGGCCAACAAGTCGTACCTCTACCAGGAGACCAAGGCGCTGCTGAACCCCACGCGGATGATGCAGTTCCTGGAGGAGAAGCTGCGGCTGATCGGCACCGCCGCCTGCCCGCCGTACCACCTCGCCATCGTCATCGGCGGCACCTCCGCCGAGTACGCGCTGAAGACCGCCAAGTACGCCAGCGCCAAGTACCTCGACGCGCTGCCCACCTCCGGCTCGATGAGCGCGCACGGCTTCCGGGACCTGGAGTTGGAGGCGGAGGTGCTGGAGCTGACCCGCAACTTCGGCATCGGCGCGCAGTTCGGCGGGCGCTACTTCTGCCACGACGTGCGGGTGGTCCGGCTGCCCCGGCACGGCGCCTCGTGCCCGGTGGCGATCGCCGTCTCCTGCTCCGCCGACCGGCAGGCGGTCGCCAAGATCACCCCGTCGGGCGTGTGGCTGGAGCGGCTCGAGACCGACCCGGCGCGCTTCCTGCCCGACGTCACCGACGAGACCCTCGACGCGTCCGAGGTGGTCCGTGTCGACCTCAACCGGCCGATGGACGAGATCCGCGCCGAGCTGTCGAAGTACCCGGTGAAGACCCGGTTGTCGCTGACCGGCCCGCTCGTGGTGGCCCGCGACATCGCGCACGCCAAGATCGCGGAGCGGCTGGACGCCGGCGAGCCGATGCCGCAGTACCTGCGCGACCACGCGGTCTACTACGCCGGCCCGGCCAAGACCCCGGAGGGCTACGCGTCCGGCTCGTTCGGTCCGACCACCGCCGGTCGGATGGACGCGTACGTGGAGAAGTTCCAGGCCGCGGGCGGCTCGCAGGTCATGCTCGCCAAGGGCAACCGGTCCGCCCAGGTCACCCGCTCCTGCCAGCAGCACGGCGGCTTCTACCTCGGCTCGATCGGCGGCCCGGCCGCCCGGCTCGCGCAGGACTGCATCAAGCACGTCGAGGTCCTGGAATACGCGGAGCTGGGCATGGAGGCGGTCTGGAAGATCGAGGTCGAGGACTTCCCGGCCTTCATCGTGGTCGACGACAAGGGCAACGACTTCTTCGCCGAGGTCACCAAGCCGGTGCTGACGGTCGGTCGCCGCTGATCCACGCGTACGCGAAGGGGCGCCGGGCAGTGGCCCGGCGCCCCTCGTCGTCTTCCTACGTCAGCTCGCCCGGCTGACGTAGAACGTGCCGCTGAAGGTCTCCGACACGGTCCCGTCGCCGGTCCGCGTGTAGACGGTGACCCGGCGGATTCCGGCGGTCATGGGGGTGTAAGCCACCGACGCCGACCCGTCGGCGCCCGCCGCGACCGTCTCGGCCGGGCGGCCGTCGAGGGAGTAGACGAACTCCGTCACCCCGGGCATGCCGGCCTGGAAGACGAACGTCCCCGGCGTGCCGGCGACCGCCCCCTGGAACTTGTTGATCGGGTACTCGACCGAGCTGACCGTGGGCTTGGTCGCCAGGTGGAACCGGTAGGTGCCCTCGCCGGACGGCAGGTCGCCGGCCGTCCGGCTGCGCACGTACACGGTGGTGTAGCCCGGCTTCGCCGGCGTGATCGTGACGGTGGCCGTGCCGTCGGCGGCCGCCGGCACGGTCTGCTCCGGCCCGTCGTCGAGCCGGTACGTGTACTCGATGACGTCCTCCATGCGGGGCGCGAACGTCAGGGTGCGCGGCTGGCCGTACCCGGCCGTCGGGTTGGCGTCGGTGATCGTCGGGCTGGTGGTGCGCACCCGGAACACGTAGCTCGTGGCGGGGGAGCGGTTGCCCGCGAGGTCGATCGCCTCGACGGTGAGCGTCCTCGGCCCGTCCCGGTCCGGCGTGATGGTGACGGTCGCCGAGCTGCCCGGGACGTCGGCCGCCACGTCGGTCGCCGGCTGCCCGGATATGCTGTAGCGGAATCGCACCGTGTCGGTGTCGCCGCCGGCCGAGAAGGTGAACTGGCCCGGGATGCCGGGGCCGCCGTACCAGCCGTCGTCGGCCGGGTAGTCGGTGGAGCTGACCGTCGGCTGGGCGGGGCTGGTGGTGTCGACCGTGAACCGGCACTCCGCCGACCAGGCGGAGCTGGCGTGCTGGTCGGCCGCGCGGACCGCGAAGGCGTAGCTGCCGCCGTCGACCATCGCGTCGGCGGGCACCGTGTACTGGAAGATCGACCCGGCGGCCTTGGCCGGGGATGTCGACTCGGTCCGCCTGGTCGGATCGGTCACCGGCCACCAGGCGAAGGTGGCGGTCACCGGCTCGGCGTTCGACGGTGCCGCATCCGGGTCGGTGACCTCGGCCGAGATGGTCGGCGTGGCGGTGCCGACCACCTGGTCACCGCCGCAGGCCCGACCGGCGACGGTGAGGGCACCCGGCACGTCGGGGGCGGCGTTCGCGGTCAGCGAGATGCCCGGTATCCGCAGCCGCCGGCCGTGGTGCTTGTTCTCCTCGTGGTCCCCGGGGACCCGGATCATCAGCGTGAGCGAGTCCCGCCCGGCGTCGACCGCCTGCTGCACGGTCCGCGTGAGCGGCAGTTCGAGGTGGGCGGCCGGGCAGGGCGCGGTGGGACCGAGGTCGCCGACCTTCTCCCGTACGGTCGGCGCGTCGTCCCAGGTCGGCGCGGCCGCCGGCGAGTCCGTGCGCCACAGTTCCAGCTCGCGCGGCCGGTCGCAGTCCGCGACCGCCGACTCCCCGGTGCGCAACGTGGCGTCGATGATCTCCTTGCCCCGGTAGGGCGTCAGGTCGAACGTGAGGTAGGCCCTGGTCGTGTGCTTGACCCCGGCGGTCACCAGGGTGCCGACCGGGACGTCCGCCTCGGTGGCGGTGAAGGCCGCGCCCTGCTGCCGCGCGTCCGTGTAGCTCACGCTCGTCGGCAGGACCCAGCGGACCGGTGCGGCGGCGGCGGGCTGGGCGGTGACGACGACCGCCCCGGTGGCGGTCAGCAGCGCGGTGAGCCCCGTGGTGAGGAACCGGCGCGGAGCGCGCCGACGGCGTACGGCGGGCACGCCGGTGGAACCCCGTTGTCCGTGCAAGGTGGAAGACCCTCCGATGGAGTGCGAGTACTTCCACGATCTTAAGTGCCTGGTCCCGGTGCCGGCGCCCGACTTTCGACCGACTCCGTGCGCCGGCCGGTCCCTGCCGCGTACGCGAAGGGGGCGCCGGGCCTGCCGCCCGACGCCCCCTCGACGTTCCCGTGGTCAGCTCCAGTCGATCCAGATGCCGTAGTACGCCTCGCCGGAGACCACCCCGGTCGCCGTCCGGCTCCGGACGGTCATGTTGTGGCTGTAGGGCGAGTCCGCCGTCCACGTCACCCTGGCCGTGCCGTCCGCGCCGACCGCGACGGTGCGTTCCGGGCCGCTGTCGATGGAGTAGACGAACTCGGTGCTGCCGGCCAGTTGGCTGGTGAACACGAACTCGCCGGTCTGGCCGACCACCGCCCCGCCCTGGGGGCCGAACACGTCCGAGGTGACCAGCGGGCTCTTCGGGTCGACCCGGAACGAGTAGTACTGGGCGTCCGTGACGATCCCGCCGGCCGTCCTGGCCCGCACCTGGAGATGGACCCAGCCACCGAACCCGCTGTCGACGCTCCGTGGCGTCCACTCCACGGTGGCGGTGCCGTCGGCGCCGGCCTCGACCGTCCGCTCCGGCTCGTCCGCGAACCGGTAGACGTACGAGGTGACCCCGCTCGTGCCGGCGTGCGGCGTGAAGGTGAACGTGCCCGGGACCCCGGGCCCGCCACCGGTCAGGTTCCGCGGGTACACCTGCGAATCCACCCCGGGGGCGACGGAGGCCGCGTGGAACGCGTAGTAGGTGGATTCCGACTGCACCCCGGCTCCGGTCCGGCTGAACACCTCGAGGGTCTGATTCGACACGTCGCGCGGGGTGTAGGTGATCGTCGCGCTGCCGTCCGGGCCGGCCGCCACGGTCTGCGGGTCGCCGCCGTCGAAGCTGTAGACGTACTCGACGACGTCGTCCATCGCCGGCCGGAACACGAAGGTCCCCTCGGTGCCCGCCGGCGTACCGGGCCACCCGTTGTCCGGCCAGTTCGGGGAGGTGACGAACGGCGACGTCCGGACGTGGAAGGCGTACTGCGCGTCGCCGGAGGGCACGCCGCCGCTGGTGCGGCTGCGCACCCGCAGCGTGTTCTGGATCTCGGTGGGGGTCACCGTCACCCTGGCGACGCCGTCGGCGTCGGCCGCGACGGTGTGCTCCTCGCCGTTGAACCACCACACGTACTCGGTGACGCCCGCCATCATCGGCGAGAAGGTGATCTCCCGTGGCTGGCCCAGCCGACCCTCGGGGTTGCCGTCGGTGATCCGGGGCGCGGTGTCCCGGACCCAGAACTCGTAGCTGACCGTGGTGGACCGGTTGCCGGTGCGGTCCACGCTGTACACCTCGATCCGGTGCGGACCGGAACGCTTCGGGATGTAGGTGAAGGTGGCGCCGCCGCCGAGCCCGTCGGCGGCGACCTGCCCGGATCCGTCGTAACCCCAGTACTGGTAGCGGACGACATCGTCGGAGCCGTTGGCGCCCAGGGTGAACCGACCGGGGACGTTCGGCCCGCTGACGGACTGTTCCGGGTAGCGCGGGAAGTCCGTCGAGACGACCGTCGGCTCCGCCGGCTTGCGGGTGTCGACCGTGAACCAGCACTCCGGCGACCAGGCCGAGGTGTCCCCGTACTGGTCGGCCGCGCGGACGGCGAAGGCGTAATGTCCGCCGTCGACCAGTTGCCCCTGCGGTACGACGTACCGGAACCGGGCGGGCGCGTACATCGAGCTGGGCCACGTGTATTCGGTCCGCTCGGTGGGCCGGTCCACCGGCCACCAGGCGAAGGTCGCCGTCACCTGGTCGCCGCCGCCGGTCTCGTTGACGTCCGGGTCGGTCAGTTCGGCCTGGAGCTCGGGCGTGGTGGTGCCGACGAAGGTGGCCTCCGTGCAGGCGACGCCGCCGACGCTCAGCTTGCCGGGCGCGTCCGGAGTGGCGTTGTGCTCCAGCGCAAGGCCGAGGTTGGTGATCCGCCGCCCGTAGTGGAGGGACTCCTCCGCGTCGCCGACCCGGATCATGAGGGTCAGGGTGTCCTGCTGTCCGGTGACCGCCGTGGCGACGGTCTCGGTGATCAGCCTGGAAAGGTAGCTCCAGGGGCAGGGCGCCTCCGGCAGGCTCAGATCGGCGATCTTCGCCCGGGCGGTCGGCGCGTCCTTCCACGTCGGCGGGGTGGCGGGGGTGTCGGTCCGCCACAGTTCCAGCTGTCGTGGCTTGTCGCAGTTGTTGACCGAGTGCTCGCCGGTGATGGCGCGGGCGCTGATGATGCGCTGCCCGTGGTACCGGGTCAGGTCGAAGGTGAAGTACGCCCGGGACGTGTGCCGGTCGCCGTCCGGGTCCTTCCACGTGCCGACCGGCACGGTGCCGTCGGTGGAGGGGAACGTACCGGTGGGGCGCTCGGCGTCCGTGACGGCGACGCTGGTGGGCCGGAGGAAGGTGGAGCCGGCCGAGGCGGGCTGTGCGGTGACGGCCAACGCGCCGGTGGCGGCGAGCAGGGTGGCGAGGCCGGTGGCCAGGAGTCGGCGCGCAACGCGCCGTTGGCGTGCGGCGGGCACGCCGGTGGTACCCCCGTTGTCGTGCAAGTCGGAGTCCTCCATCGAAGAGGCAAAATTTTCGTGAGTTTAAATCGATGAGTCGACGCCGGGCGCCAGACTTTCGGCCGGGCTGGACTGGGCGATCATCTGCGAGTCCCTCGTCGAGGCGGCAGGATGGTACGCGTGACGACTCCAGAGGCGACGGGTTACCGGATCGAACGCGACTCGATGGGCGAGGTGGAGGTGCCCGCCGAGGCGCTGTGGCGGGCGCAGACCCAGCGCGCGGTGCAGAACTTCCCGATCTCCGGCCGGGGCATCGAGCCGACCCAGATCCGGGCGCTGGCCCAGATCAAGGGGGCGGCGGCCGAGGTCAACGGCGAGTTGGGCGTGATCGACGCGAACGTGGCCGCAGCCATCGCCGCCGCCGCCGCGCACGTGGCCGAGGGCGGCTACGACGACCAGTTCCCGATCGACGTGTTCCAGACCGGTTCCGGCACGTCGTCGAACATGAACACCAACGAGGTCATCGCCACGCTGGCCAGCCGGGAGCTGGGCCGGGACGTGCACCCGAACGACGACGTGAACGCCTCGCAGTCCAGCAACGACGTCTTCCCGTCCTCGATCCACCTGGCCGCCACCGAGGCGGTCGCGCGGGACCTGCTGCCCGCGCTGGCCCACCTGGCGGAGGCGCTAGAGGGCAAGGCGGCGGAGTTCGAGACCGTGGTGAAGGCCGGGCGTACGCACCTGATGGACGCCACCCCGGTCACCCTCGGACAGGAGTTCGGCGGGTACGCCGCCCAGGTCCGCTACGGCATCGAGCGGCTGGAGGGGGCGCTGCCCCGGCTGGCCGAGCTGCCGCTGGGCGGCACGGCGGTGGGCACCGGCATCAACACCCCGCTCGGCTTCGCCGCGAAGGTCATCGAGAAGCTGCGTGGCTCGACCGGGCTGCCGCTGACCGAGGCGCGCAACCACTTCGAGGCGCAGGGCGCCCGGGACGCGCTGGTGGAGACCTCCGGGCAGCTGCGTACGGTCGCCGTCGGTCTCTACAAGATCGCCAACGACATCCGCTGGATGGGCTCCGGCCCCCGCGCCGGCCTGCGCGAGCTGCGCATCCCCGACCTCCAGCCCGGCTCGTCGATCATGCCGGGCAAGGTCAACCCGGTGGTCGCCGAGGCGGTGCGGCAGGTCTGCGCCCAGGTGATCGGCAACGACGCCGCCGTCGGGTTCGCCGGCTCCCAGGGCGACTTCGAGCTGAACGTCATGCTCCCCGTGATGGGCCGCAACCTGCTGGAGTCGGTCCGCCTGCTCGCCGCGTCGAGCCGGCTCTTCGCCGACCGACTGGTGGTCGGCCTGGTCGCGGACGCCGAGGTCTGCCTGGCGTACGCGGAGGGCTCGCCGTCGATCGTCACCCCGCTCAACCGTTACCTCGGGTACGACGAGGCCGCCTCCATCGCCAAGGAGGCGCTGGCCAAGCAGGTCTCGATCCGCGAGGTGGTCGTCTCCCGGGGGCACGTCGACTCAGGCAAGCTGAGCGAGACCCAGCTCGACGAGGCACTCGACCTGCTCCGGATGACCCACCCCTGAACCTGGCCCGGCTGGACCTGGCTCGGCCTGGCCTGGCCTGGCTCGGCTCGGCTCGGCCTGAGGCTGGGCGTCGCATCACTGTCGAGCTGCCTTGTGCATGGGACCAGTTGTCCGTCTTGCGCCTTGGTGACGCGCGACGGCCGGTGTCCGCACCGGCCAGTGGCGCCAGGTCCGCCCGGTCGCACAGATGGGGCAGCTCGACAGGCATGGAAACACTTCCGGTGGGCGCCGGGGGGCGCAGTGCCGGCGGTGCGCGTGGTCGGCTCAGTTCCGGCTGGCGGTCTTGCGGGCACGGTAGGCGGTGACGGCGGCGCGGTTGCCGCAGCCCGCGTCGCAGAACCGTCGGGACCGGTTCTTCGACAGGTCGACCAGCACGTTCTCGCAGTCCGGGTGGTCGCAGATCCGCAGCCGGCGCAGCTCGCCGGTGCGTACGAGATCCGCCAGCGCCATCGCGGCCTCGACTGCCATCCGGGTCGCCAGCGGCGCGTCACGCGGCACGGCGTGGATGTGGTACGGCTCGTCGTCATGCGTGATGAGCTGGGGCAGCGCGTCGTTCTCGCGCAGCAGCCCGTTGACGATGGCGACGATCCCCTCGGTGTCGGCGTACCAGACGCGGCGCAGCCGGGGTCGGAGGTCGCGTACCGCCCGCAGTTCGTCCTCGCTGTGCTCGTGCCGCCCGCTGTAGGTGTGGGCGACGAAGAAGGCGTCCAGGGCGGCGACGTCGGGCAGGCCCTCACCGGCGCGGCCGTCGGTGTTGACCAGCGCGGCCACGGCAGTCAGGGAGCATTCCGTGTCATGGGTGAAGAGCAACTTGACTCCTGTCGTGGCGCCCGCCTAGCGTCATGAGCATAGTGGCAGTTTACTCATGACAGTGGGAGTGGATCGATGCGTCAACCACCCGCCGCCGGGCTCGGTCTCGGCCTCGCCCTGCTCTCCGCCGTCACCTTCGCCACGTCCGGCACGTTCGCCCGGTCCCTCATCGACGCCGGCTGGTCGGCCGAAGCCGCCGTGGCCGCCCGGGTCGGCGTCGCCGCGCTGGTCGTGGCGGTCCCGGCCGTGCTGTCCCTGCGCGGCAAATGGGGCGTGCTGCGCCGCAACCTCGCCGCGATCGGCGTGTTCGGGCTGCTCGGGGTCGCCACGGCACAGGTCTGCTTCTTCAACGCGGTCCGCTACCTGCCGGTCGGCGTCGCGCTGCTGCTGGAGTACCTCGGGATCGTGCTCGTGGTGGGCTGGATGTGGCTGGTCCACCGGCAGCGTCCCCGCCGGCTGACCGTCGTCGGCTCGGTGGCGGCCCTCGCCGGCCTGTTCTTCGTCCTGGACCTGACCGGCGCCGGCGGGCTCGACCCGGTGGGCGTGCTCTGGGGGCTGGGGGCGGCGGTCGGCCTCGCCGGCTACTTCGTGCTCGCCGGACGGGTCGACGAGGAGCTGCCCTCAGTGGCCATGGCCAGCGGCGGCATGGCCGTCGGGGCCGCCGTCCTGCTGCTGCTCGGCGCCGTCGGCGCGCTGCCGCTGCGGGTGTCCCTCGGCGAGGTCACCTTCGCCGGGCAGCGCACCAGTTGGCTGGTGCCGGTGATCGGCCTGTCGCTGGTCGCCGCCGTCGTCGCGTACCTCGCCGGGATCGCCGGCACCCGGATCCTCGGCGCCCGGCTGTCGTCGTTCGTCGGGCTGACCGAGGTGATGTTCGCCGTGCTGATCGCCTGGCTGGTGCTGGGCGAACTGCCCACCGTGGTGCAACTGCTCGGCGGCGCTCTGATCGTCGCCGGTGTCGCCCTGGTACGCGTCGACGAGCTGCGCGCTCCCCGTGCCGACGACCCGCGGCCGCAGGTCGCCGAGCCCGCCCTGCCGTGACTCGAACGGGCCGTCCGACGGCGCCCACCACGGATGAAAGACAGATTCGCGCCACAGCCCGACCTTGCTGTGGCGGAAAGTGCCGCGGTGTTGTCTGATGGCTGCCACGTCCCTCAACGAGAGGATCCGATGTGGTGAGCAAGCGCTTCACCGCCGGTGCCGTCGCGTCCGCGACGGCACTGGCACTTGCGGTGACCGGCATGAGCGTGCCGGCCAGCGCCGAGCCGAGCAGTGCCCGTACCTTCACCGTCGTCGCCGAGGACGGCGTCTCGGCGGACGCCGCGATCGCCGCCATCCGGTCGGCCGGCGGCACGGTGGTCTCCCGCTCCGACGACGTCGGCATGTTCCGGGTGACCAGCGACCGGGCCGACTTCGCGGCGAAGGCCACCGCCGCGACCGCGCTGATCGGCGCCACCGAGCAGAAGGCCATCGGCCGCAAGCCCAAGCTGGACCGGGTCGAGCAGGAGCACCTGCTGGCCGCCGCCGCGGCCAAGGGCGCGGGCGCCAAGCGTGGCAAGAAGATGGATCCGCTGGACGACAAGCTCTGGGGCCTGGAGATGATCCGGGCGGACCAGGCCCGCAAGGTCGAGCCGGGCGACCGCCGGGTCACCGTCGGCGTGCTGGACACCGGCGTCGACGCCAGCAACCCCGACATCGCGCCGAACTTCAACTGGGCGCTGTCCCGCAACTTCGCCCCGGACATGGTGGACGTCGACGGCCCGTGCGAGGTGGCGAGCTGCCTCGACCCGGTCGGCACCGACGACGGCGGGCACGGCACCCACGTGGCCGGCACGATCGGCGCCGCCGCCAACGGCTTCGGCCTCTCCGGCGTCGCCCCGAACATCTCCCTGGTCGAGCTCAAGGGCGGCCAGGACTCCGGCTACTTCTTCCTGGAGCCGGTGGTCAACAGCCTGCTGCACGCCGGCAAGGTCGGCCTGGATGTGGTCAACATGTCCTTCTACGTCGACCCCTGGCTCTACAACTGCACCGCCAACCCGGCCGACTCCCCGGAGGACCAGGCCGAGCAGCGGGCCACCATCAAGGCCATGAAGCGGGCGCTGAACTTCGCCCACGACCGGGGCGTCACGCTGGTCGGCGCGCTGGGCAACAACCACGAGGACCTGGGCGCCCCGCGTACCGACGTGTCGAGCCCGGACTACGGCGACACCGCGCCCTACCCCCGCGAGATCGACAACGACAGCTGCTGGGACCTGCCCACCGAGGGCCCCAACGTGATCAGCGTGTCGGCGGTCGGGCCGTCGGGCAAGAAGTCGGACTTCTCGAACTACGGCACCGAGCAGACCGCCGTGGCGGCCCCCGGCGGCTGGTTCCGTGACGGCTTCGGCACGGACACCTTCCGCACCGACGCCAACATGATCCTCTCGACGTACCCGAAGAAGGTGCTCCAGGAGGAGGGCTCGGTCGACGCGGACGGCAACATCGTCGCCGGGTTCGAGGAGACGGTCTTCAAGGAGTGCAAGGCCAACGGTGAGTGCGGGTACTACACCTACCTTCAGGGCACCTCCATGGCGGCCCCGCACGCCTCCGGCGTCGCCGCGCTGATCGTCAGCAAGCACGGCAAGAAGGAGCGGCACGGCGGCTTCGGCATGGCGCCGAAGCTGGTGGAGCAGCACCTCTACCGGACGGCGGCCGAGCACGCCTGCCCGGAGCCGCGCCTGCAGTCGTACGCCAACGAGGGCCGGGACGCCGAGTTCGACGCCTACTGCGCCGGAGGGCTGAACTTCAACGGCTTCTACGGTTACGGCATCGTCGACGCGTACGCGGCGGTGAAGACCCCGCTCAAGCCCAACGCCCGCCCGTAGGGGTGGACGGCAGGGGCCCGGCCGACTCGTTCGGCCGGGCCCCTCGCATGTCCGGCGGTGGGCGGCCGACCCGCCGGACGGTGGCGGGAGCGCCCCGGTCACTGGCGCCAGCCCCGGGCCCCGAGCGCGGCGCGAACCTCGCGCAGGACACCGGGAAAGTCCTGGCGCAGTCGCCTGCCGGTCACGGGCAGCACGAGCCAGCCGGCACCGACCAGCGTGGCGATCCGGTCGAGGTGCCCGCCGCCGGCCTCGGCGTGCTGCCCGTCCTGAGCGACGGCGACGCGGTACGCCGGCCACGCCAGGTCGGCGTGCAGCACCAGCCCGGAGGCGACCCGGACGGGGTGCCGGGCGGTGGGGCGCGGCAGCCCGGACAGCACCAGCCGCACCCGCAGCTCGGACTCGGCCGGCGACCGGGCGCCCGGATCCGCCAACCCGAACACCCAGCGCGCCCGGCGGCCGCCGGGCCGGTCGGCGTTGCGGTCGGCGACGTCGGCGAGTGCCTCGCGGCTGGTCGATCCCTGCCGGAGCAGCGAGTCGACGATGCCGACCGCACGGAGCGGTTCCAACCAGACCGCCGTCTCCCACGCCGCCGAGGTCGGGTCCGTGGCGACCGGCACGCCGGCGGTCCGCAGGTCCGCCACCCGCAGGCCGCCCGGGGACGGGCGGACCGCGGTGCGCCGGCTGCCGCCCGCGTGCTGACGGACAGCCGTGCCCAGGCTTCCAGCGCCCGGGCTGACCGGGACGTCCCGGCGGACGGCGGGCTGGCGGACCGCGGCGCCCAGGCTTCCAGCGGGCTGGCCGACCGCCGTGCCCGGACCGCAGCCCGTCCCTCGGGACCGGGCGGACGCGTACGACGGCGACGTGGCCGGGCCCGTGGAGTGCACGCGCAGGCCCCGCTGCGGGCCGAGGCGCATCGCCCTGGGGACGAGGACGTGCACGTCGTCGGCGAAGGAGGCGGCGTGCTCGACGCCGTGCAGGTAGGCCGCCGAAGGGCCGGCGACGACCGCCTCGGGCGGCAGCCGCAGGGCGGCGGCCCGGCAGGCGAGGGCGTGGTCCCGGTCCAGCCGGGCGTCGGCGTAGACGTCGTGGCGCAGGCGCAGCCAGGCCGAACTGCGCAGCTGGTGCTCGGTGACCAGTGCCTGTCGGATCGCGTCTGAGCCGCGGAAGACCTGCCAGGCCAGTACGCCGGGACGGTGCGGTGGAGGTGGCATGTGGGCAGCGTGCCCGCCGTCCGGCCCCGCCCGACAGCCCTGTGGACAACCGGGGCCACCCCGGTCAATGCCGACTGTGGACAACCGGCACGGCGGGGCGCGGATGTGGTAGAGCACCCGTCCGCGCCCGAGGACGGGCGACGGTTCGGAAAGGGCCGGTGGCTCCGAACAGGGCGGCGGCTCAGGACAGGGCGGCGGCTCAGGACAGAGTGACGGCTCAGGAGAGGGCGGTGGCGATGGCGGTGGCGGCGGTGAGGACCTGCGCGCCGACCACCTCGGCGTCCAGCGGGGCCAGCGCCACCACCCCGACGCTCGCCTCCAGGCCCGGCACGCCGAGCACCGGGGCGGCCACGCCGTACGCCCCGGATTGCAACTCCCCGGCGGTGCTCACCGGGCCGGCGGCGCCCGCCCGGCCGGCGAGGATGGCCCGCCCGGCCGCCCCGCGCTCCAGCGGGTGCCGCGCCCCCGTCCGGTACGCGACGTGGAACGACGTCCAGCTCGGCTCGACCACGACGAGCGCGACCCCCTCGCCACCCTCGACCACGGTCAGGTGGGCGGTCGCGCCGGCCTGCTCCGCGAGGCGGCGTAACGCGGGCAGCGCCCCCTCGGCGAGCAGCGGCTGGGCCCGCCGGGCCAGGTGCAGCACCCCGGCGCCGAGGCGCAGCCGGCCCTCGCCGTCGCGGCGCAGCATGCCGTGCGCGGCGAGCGCGCCGACCAGCCGGTACACCGCCGCCCGGCCGATGCCCAACCGGTTCGCCGCCTCGGTGACGGTCAGCCCGCCCGGCGCGTCGGCGACGAGGTGCAGCAGCCGCAGCCCCCGGTCCAGCGTCTGCGCCGTCTCCCCGCCCCGCGCCGTCGTATCCACGCCCAGCAGCGTACGACCCGGCTCCGGACAACCCAGGAATGCGGGGACGGCTACCCTTGTACGGTGACGCTACGCCTGTATGACACCGCCACCCGATCGGTGCGGGACTTCGTCCCGCGGGAAGCCGGCAAGGTGGGGGTCTACCTGTGTGGTCTCACCCTCCAGGCCCCGCCGCACATCGGTCACCTTCGCTCCGGCGTCAACTACGACGTGCTGCGCCGCTGGCTGCTCGCCGCCGGCTACGAGGTCACCTTCATCCGCAACGTGACCGACATCGACGACAAGATCCTGGTCAAGGCCATGGAGCGGGGTCAGCCCTTCTGGTCGATCGCGTACGCCAACGAGCTGGTCCTGGCCGAGTCCTACCGGGCGCTCAACGTGCTGCCCCCGACGTACGAGCCGCGGGCCACCGGGCACATCCCGGAGATGCACGAGCTGATCGCCAAGCTGATCGCCGACGGGCACGCCTACCCGGCCACCGACGACTCCGGCGACGTCTACTTCGACGTCTGCTCCTGGCCGGCCTACGGCTCCCTGTCGGGGCAGTCGCCGGACGCGATGCAGTCCGCCGGGGACGCGCCCGACCGGGGCAAGCGCGACCCGCGCGACTTCGCGCTGTGGAAGGGCGCCAAGCCCGACGAGCCGGCGGACGCCTACTGGCCGTCGCCGTGGGGGCGGGGCCGGCCGGGCTGGCACATCGAGTGCTCGGCGATGTGCCGGCGCTACCTCGGGGCCGAGTTCGACATCCACGGCGGCGGACTGGACCTCACCTTCCCCCACCACGAGAACGAGATCGCCCAGTCGCAGGCCGCCGGCCTGCCGTTCGCCCGCTACTGGGTGCACCACGGGCTGCTCAGCATCGGCGGCGCCAAGATGGGCAAGTCGCTCGGCAACGCCCTCGACCTGACGTACGTCGACTCGCTCGGGGTGCGCCCGGTGGAGCTGCGTTACTACTACGCCGCCGCGCACTACCGGTCCCGGATCGACTACTCGGAGGACGCGCTGCGTGAGGCCGCCGTCGCGTACCGCCGGATCGAGGGCTTCGTGCAGCGGGCCGTCGAGCGCGTCGGCGCCGGCCAGCTTGGCGAGCTGCCTGGTGCGTTCGCGGCGGCCATGGACGACGATCTGAACACCTCCGCCGCGTTCGCGGTCCTGCACGAGGTGGTCCGCGACGGCAACACCGCGCTGACCGGCGGCGACGATGTGACCGTCCGCACGGCGCTGGCCTCCGCGCGCGCCATGCTGGATATCCTCGGGGTCGACCCCCTCGACCCGGCGTGGACCGGTGGCGGCCGCACGGACGACCTGCGCGGCGTGGTGGACTCGCTGGTCGCGCTGGCCCTGGAGCAGCGCGCACAGGCCCGCGGTCGCAAGGACTGGGCCGCCGCGGACGCCGTACGCGACCAGCTCAAGCAGGCCGGCGTGGTGGTCGAGGACACCCCCCAGGGCCCCCGTTGGACTATTGGAGAGCAGGACTGATGGCCGGCAACTCGCAGCGCCGTGGCCGGCGTCTGACGCCGAAGGCGGGAGCCCCGAAGGGCTCCGGTGGCAAGAACAAGGACTCCCTCGCCGGGCGGGGCAAGACCCTGCCCGCCGACGAGCGGCCCTGGCACAAGGCCTACTCGGGCACCGAGAAGCTGCCCCAGCGCACCGCCTGGAAGCAGGACAAGGAGCGCCGGGCGGCGGCCGAGGAGGGGCGCGCCCCCAAGATCGGCCAGCCGGGCAGCAAGGACACCACCTGGGGCAAGGGCGGTGGCCGGGGCGTGCCGACCGGCGGCGGGCGCGGTACGGGCGGTCGGGGCGCCAGGCCCACCGGTCGTGGCGGCCCCCGGGTCGCGCCGGGCCGCAAGTCCAACCCGTCCAAGGACACGCCGGAGCTGCTGGTCGGGCGCAACCCGGTGCTGGAGTCACTGCGCGCCCAGGTGCCGGCGACCGCGCTCTACACCGCGCAGGGCATCGACGCCGACGACCGGATCAACGAGATCGTCCGGACGGCCGCCGACCGGGGCATCGCGATCCTGGAGGTCAGCCGGGCCGAGCTGGACCGGATGACCGGCGGCGTGCTGCACCAGGGCATCGGGCTCCAGGTGCCGGCGTTCGCGTACGAGCCCTTCGAGGACCTCGTCGCGGCGGCGCTGGAGCAGACCGCCCCGCTGCTGGTGGCGCTGGACGGGGTGACCGACCCGCGCAACCTCGGCGCGGTGATCCGGTCCGCCGCCGCCTTCGGCGCGCAGGGTGTCTTCGTACCGGAGCGGCGGGCTGCCGGGATCACCGCGACCGCCTGGCGGACCAGTGCCGGCGCGGCGGCGCGGGTGCCGGTCGCCCAGGTGACCAACCTGACCCGGTCGCTGAAGGCCTGTCAGGACGCCGGCTTCCTGGTGGTGGGCCTGGACGCCGACGGCGAGACCGACCTCTACGACCTGGAGGCCGCCGTCGGCCCGCTGGTCGTGGTCGTCGGCTCCGAGGGCCGGGGGCTCTCCCGCCTGGTCGGCGAGACCTGCGACCTGACGGTAAGCATCCCGATGGTCTCCGACGTCGAGTCGCTCAACGCCAGCGTCGCCGCGGCCGTCACCCTCGCCGAGGTGGCGCGCCGCCGGGCCGCCGAGGGCTGATCCGCAGACACGGAGAAGGGGCGGTCCGCCGATGGCGGGCCGCCCCTTCGCCTGTCCGGGGGCCTATAGCCGGAGACGACGATGGGGGCGCCCGCCGGTCGGCGGGCACCCCCATCTCGTCGTACGTCAGATGCGGTTGCCGGTGCCCGCGTTGAAGACGTGGCTGCGGCCCTCGCGCGGCTTGACGAACACGGTGTCGCCCATGTTCGGCATGGTGCGCCGGTCGGTACGGACCACGAAGCGCTCGTTGCTGCCCTCGAGCGCGGCGTGGCCGTAGATGTTGGCGTCCGAGCCGAGGTCCTCGACCAGTTCGACGACGACGGGCATGCCGCCCTCGGTCGGGCTGACCAGGTCGCAGTCCTCGGGGCGGAAGCCGACGGTCACCTTGTTGTCGCCGCCGTCGGCGCGGGCCGCCTCGACCTGCTCACGGGTGAGCGGGATCTGCAGGTCGGCGAAGGCGGCGCCCCGCTCGTTCAGCGGCACGGTCTTGATGTTCATGGCGGGGGAGCCCATGAAGCCGGCGACGAAGACGTTGGCCGGGGTGTCGTAGAGCGCCCGCGGGGTGTCCACCTGCTGGAGCTCGCCGTCGAGCATGACCGCCACCCGGTGACCCATGGTCATGGCCTCGACCTGGTCGTGGGTGACGTAGACGGTGGTGACGCCCAGCTTCGCCTGGAGCGACGCGATCTGGGTACGGGTCTGCACACGCAGCTTCGCGTCGAGGTTCGACAGCGGCTCGTCCATGAGGAAGACCTGCGGCTCGCGGACGATCGCCCGGCCCATGGCCACCCGCTGGCGCTGACCGCCGGAGAGGGCCTTCGGCTTGCGGCCGAGGTACTCCTCCAGCTGGAGTAGCGCCGCCGCCTCCTTGACCCGCCGGTCGATCTCGGCCTTCGAGGTCTTGCGCAGCTTGAGCGCGAACGCCATGTTCTCGTACACCGTCATGTGCGGGTAGAGGGCGTAGTTCTGGAAGACCATCGCGATGTCGCGGGCCTTCGGCGGCAGGTGGGTGACGTCCCGGTCGTCGATGTGGATCGAGCCCTGGTCGACGTCCTCCAGGCCGGCGAGCATGCGCAGGCTGGTGGACTTGCCGCAACCGGAGGGGCCGACCAGGACGAGGAACTCACCGTCGCCGATCTCCAGGTCGAGCTGGTTGACGGCGGGACGCTCCGTGCCCGGGTAGATCCGGGACGCCTTGGAGTAGGTGACCGTAGCCATGGTGGGGTGCTTCCTTTCACCGGCAGGAACGTGCCGGACGATCCGAGTGAAGGAGCGGCCGGCACGGGACGCGCCAGCCCACGGGCAGCCTCTCGGTGATCGAGATGTCGTCCGTGTCACTGCACGGTAAACGGCTTTCCGCCACCTGCCAAGGCGGGGCGCACGGGATGGGACGGACCGCATAGACATTCCGGTCACTCGGGCACGGGCGGACATCAATCGACCGTCAATGTCGGTCCGCCGCAGGAGGGCGGAGACGTTTCCGGTGGTCGGGGGGCCTGCCGCGGCGGAAATCCGGACGTCAGTCGCTATGCTGGCGTCGGCACCACACGCCCCTGTAGCTCAGCTGGCCAGAGCACTCGCCTTGTAAGCGAGATGTCGCCGGTTCGATCCCGGCCGGGGGCTCCAATTCCATCAGACGTTCTGTGACGGGGCGGCCGGCCCGCCCCCGCCATGCCAGATCGACCGTTGTTGACGATCGGGCACCCGCGCGTCATGGGCCGGTGATGCCAGGCCCACTGGCACCTCTGTGCGGGCCTTCCGGCCGTTTCGGCTGTCGGGTGGCGTGCCGGCGGTCCTCCACCTTCCGCAGCAGCTCCGGCGGAAGCGCACCCCGCTTTGGAACAGGCATCGGGCTACGCTGCCCACCTTTCGGCACCTGATCTTGATCAGACACCCTGGGGGCTTCTTCGGCTCGCTGACCAGGGCGCGCGGTTCGCAGGGCCAGTTCTGTCACCGTGCCGGCCACCAAGCCGTTGATGGCTGCCTTCACGATCTCCTTCGCAATCGACTCCTGCACAGCGAGAGCGGCGATCGGCGCGGCGGCGGTTGCCGCCAGGACCGCGATACCGACGGCTAGCGCGATGCCAGCGATCGGAGACGGGCCGTCCGAGCCCCGTCCTGGAGCCGGATCTGTGACGTCCCGGACGGTCCGCTCGCGGCGGGGCTGATGGTCAAGTGCCCGCTCCAGCGCCTTCAGTGTCTCGGCCTGCCGTCGCACAAGCCCAGGAGTCAGCAGGCTCAGCGCCTCGCTCCGGCCCAGTTTCCACAGGTCATCTACCGAAATCTGCCGATTCAGCAGCAGGGTCAGCCTCTCGGCGGCATTGACCAGGACGTCGTGCGCCAGTTCGTCGCGAGCCCTGAGGCACTCATCGAAATCCTCGGGTCGGACCGAGAACTTGGCGATGAATTCGAGGGCCATCGTCGCGTCATATAGTTGTTGCACAAGCCGGGTCAGACCCTCTTCATCGCCATCCATGGATGCATGGTGGCGCGTTGGCGCAAGCGGACTCCTGGTCGGACTGCGGAGGTCCCGTGGGCCGGCGCGGTGTCGCGCCGCGTGGGCCCCAGGCGGACCTATGCTGGGCGGCGTGAGCAGGGCGACGGAGGAGTCGAACCGGGCCATGCTGCGCGCCCGCGACGCCATGGACCGCGCGTACGACCAGCCGCTGGACATCCCCGCCCTGGCCCGGATCGCGTACGTCTCCGAGGCGCACTTCATCCGCACCTTCCGGGCGACCTTCGGCGAGACCCCGCACCGCTACCTCCAGCGGCGGCGGGTGGAGCGGGCCATGTACCTGCTGCTGCACACCGACCGGGACGTCACCGACGTCTGCTACGCGGTCGGCTTCGCCAGCCTGGGCACGTTCAGCCGCACGTTCCGGCAGATCGTCGGGGAGTCGCCGTCGGAGTACCGCAGGCGCAAGGCGCCCACCGCCGCCGTGCCGGTGTGCTTCACCAAGGCCTGGACCCGGCCCAGCAGCTTCGGGCAGCAGAGGTCAGTTTTGGATAAGCAGCAGGTCAGGGGAGCCCCGTAGCGTTCCGGGCATGACGATGAACGCGATCAGCCGCTCCCAGATCTACGTGCTCGACCAGGACGAGGCCCTCGACTTCTATGTCGGCAAGCTCGGCCTGGAGGTCAACACCGACCAGGACCTCGGCTTCATGCGCTGGTTGACGGTGAACCTGCCCGGCGACCCGGAGCGCGAGATCCTGCTGGAGAAGCCGGGCCCGCCGGCGCTGGACCCGGCGACCGCCGACCAGGTCCGTGAGCTGCTCACCAAGGGGGCGCTGGGCGGGTACCTCTTCATGACCACCGACGACGCGCAGAAGACGTACGAGGACCTCGTGGCCAAGGGCGTCGAGATCACCGACGAGCCGATGGAGCGCCCGTACGGGATCGACTTCGGCATCCGCGACCCGTTCGGCAACAAGATCCGCATCGGCCAGATGTTCCCCAGGGGCTGACCCTGGCGGCGGGGAGTCATGATCGGGAGGCGTGCCGCCGGTGGCACGCCTTTCGATCGCGTAGGAGGGGACGACGTGGGGACCCGCCTGCTCTACCTGGCCCGGCACGGCGAGCAGGACCGCCCGCCGGGAACCCCGTCGGGCGTCGACCCGCCGGAGACCGGCCTGTCCGACCGGGGCCGCCGGCAGGCGACCCTGCTCGGCGAGCGGCTGCGCGGCGTGCCCGTCGACGCCGTCCACCACGGCCCGCTGCGGCGCGCCGTCGAGACCGCCGAGCTGGTCGCGGCGTCGCTGCCCGGGATCGGCGTGTACGCCGCCGAGGAGGTCGGCGACCACCTGCCGCACGACACCGATCCGGCCGGCCTGCCGCCCGCGTACGCCCGGCTGTTGGCGGGTTTCTCCCCGGCGGAGCGGGCCGACGGGCCGCGGCTGACGGCGGCGGCCCTGCGGCGCTTCGCCACCGCGCCGGTGGACGGGGACCGGCGGGACCTGGTCGTCACGCACACGTTCCTGATCGCCTGGTTCGTCCGGCATGCGCTCGACGCGCCGGAGCAGCGCTGGCTGGGGTTCAACGCGCACCACTGCGGGCTGACGGTGATCCGCTACGGCCAGGGCAACCCGCCGACCCTGCTCGCGATCAACGACACCGCCCACCTGCCGCCCGAACTGCGAGGCACCGGCCTGCCGGCGGACCACCGGTTCTGACCCCGACCGACGGGCCTGTGCTCGCTCAGCCCGTGGCCCCGAGCAGGAGTTCCACGACCGCACGGGTCGCGGCCGGCGCGGCACCGTCGGCCGGGCAGTCCACGTAGCCGGTCTCCACCTCTCCGATCGTCAGCCGGTAGCTGAAGGCGTCCTGGCAGGCGGTGGGCGCCGACGGGCGGCCCGCCTCCGCGGTGAGCCCGGGGTCGACGACGAGCCGGCGCAGCCGGTCCAGGTCCGCGCCGGAGAGCCGACCCGTGCGGCGCGACCCGGCGCGGTCGACCGCGCTCCATCGTCCGTCGGGTTCCACCGTCACGGTGTCGCCGCGTCCGGCGAACCCGCCCGACCGGGTCAGCACGACGCGTGCCGTCGCGGCCGTCGGTGCGGGGGTGGGCGGCGCCACGGTCGGCGCGGACGGGCCCGCCGGGAAGCTCTTCGGCGGCGGCACCCGGGGCGGCTCGGTCGTCGCGCAGCCGGACAGGGCCGTGACCAGCAGCGCGATCTTGACGCAAGCCATCGAAACTGATCTCATTCCGCTCGGACGCGCGGCGCGACGGCGCGGTTCCCACCGGCCCCGGTTCCACCGAACGGTCAGTGTCCCGGGCGGAATCCGGATCACCTCTTCTCTTTTGGGTCGTCACATCGTTATATCTACATGCGTGACTATCCCTGTCGCGCATACCCCCGTTCAGGAGGGCACGTGAAAAGACCCATTGCCGCCGTCGGTACGGCCCTGCTCACCAGCGGCCTGCTGACCGGCGTCGCCACCCCGGCGCTCGCGGCACCCCCCACCGCCCCCGCCCCGGGCGGGCCCGCCGCCGCCGCGGCGAGCGTCCTGCGGACCAACCCCGGCGCCGTGCAGGGCACCGGCGCCGAGGCCTACCAGGTGCACAGCACCAAGGTCGACGCCAACGGCGCCGCACACACCCGCTACACCCGGACCTACCAGGGTCTGCGGGTGTACGGCGGTGACTTCGTCATCCACACGACCCCGACGGGCGGCTACGCCGGCTCCTCGGTCGGTCTGGACGCCCCGCTGACCCTGCCCACCACGGCGAAGGTCCCCGCCGCGGCGGCGAAGAAGGCCGCCCGCGCCGAGTTCTCCGGCACGCTCACCGCCGTGGGCACCCCGGAACTCTTCGTCGACGCCAGCTCCGGCAAGGGCCGGCTCGCCTGGGAGACCGTCGTCACCGGCTGGCACCCGGACGGGCAGACGCCGTCGCGGTTCCACGTCGTCACCGACGCCACCACGGGCAAGGTCGTCGGCTCGTACGACGAGATCGAGGCCGTCGCCGGCACAGGCAACAGCGTCTACTCGGGCACCGTCACCGTGGACACCACGCTCTCCGGCAGCACGTACCAGATGATCGACCCGCTGCGCGGCAACGGCTCCACGTGCGACATGAACAACGGCACGTCGACGTGCACCACGTTCACCGACGCCGACAACACCTGGGGCACCGGCGCCGCCTCCAACCGGCAGTCCGCCGCCGTGGACGCGCACCACGGCGCCGCCAAGACCTTCGACTACTTCAAGAACGTGCACGGCCGTAACGGCATCTTCGGCGACGGCCGGGGCGTGCCGAGCCGGGTGCACTACGGCAACAACTACGTCAACGCCTTCTGGGACGGCTCCCGGATGACCTACGGCGACGGCAGCGGCAACTCCCGGCCGCTGGTCTCCATCGACGTGGCCGCCCACGAGATGAGCCACGGCGTGACCGAGAACGTCGTCCCCGGCGGCCTGACCTACTCCGGCGAGTCCGGCGGCCTCAACGAGGCCACCAGCGACATCTTCGGCAACATGGTCGAGTTCTACGCCAACAGCTCCGCCGACCCGGGCGACTACCAGGTCGGTGAGAAGATCAACATCAACGGCAACGGTACGCCGCTGCGCTACATGTACAACCCGTCCCTGGACGGTTCGAGCGACAGCTGCTGGTCCACCGCGACCAGGAGCAAGGACGTGCACTACTCGTCCGGTGTCGCCAACCACTTCTTCTTCAACCTTGCCGAGGGCACCGGGGCCACCTCGTACGGCACCTCGCCGGTCTGCGGCTCCGCCCCGGCGGTGACCGGCATCGGCCGCGCCAAGGCCGAGAAGATCTGGTGGCGGGCGCTGGACGCGTACTTCACCTCCAACACCTCGTACGTCAACACCAGCAACCCGGCCAACACCGCCCGGGCGTACAGCCTGCGCGCCGCGACCGACCTGTACGGCAGCTGCTCCACCGAGTACAAGACCGTCCAGGCGGCCTGGACCGCGGTGAACGTGGCCGGCAACGACGCGCCGTGCTCGACCGGCAACGACTTCTCGGTCTCGCTCTCGCCGACCTCCGGCGCGGTGAACCCGGGCGGCTCGGTCTCCACCACCGTGGCAACGGCCACCACCAGCGGCTCGGCGCAGACCGTGACGCTGTCGGCGTCCGGTCTGCCGAGCGGGGCGACCGCCTCGTTCAGCCCGGCCTCGGTGACCTCGGGCGGCTCGTCGACCCTCACCGTCGCCACCACGGCCGCCACGGCGCCCGGCACCTACACGGTCACCGTGAACGGCGCCGGCTCGGTCACCCGCAGCGCCACCTACACGCTGACCGTCAACGGCACCGGCGGCGGCTGCACCAGCCCGGGTCAGAAGCTCGCCAACGCGGGCTTCGAGTCCGGGGTCACCACCTGGACGCAGACCTCCGGCGTGATCGGCCAGCACGGCACCTCGCAGCCGGCCCGCACCGGCACGTGGAGCGCGTGGCTGAACGGGTACGGGACCACCCGCACCGACACGCTCGCCCAGTCGGTGAGCCTGCCGGCCGGGTGCACGTCGTACAACTTCAGCTTCTGGCTGCACATCGACTCGGCGGAGACCACCAGCAGCACCGCGTACGACACGCTGCGGGTGCAGGTGCTCAACTCCTCCGGGACGGTGCTGGCGACCCTCGCCACGTACTCGAACCTGAACAAGGCCGCGGGCTACAGCCAGAAGTCGTTCTCGCTGGCCGCGTACAAGGGGCAGACCGTGACCCTGAAGTTCACCGGCGTCGAGGACTCGTCGCTCCAGACGTCCTTCGTCGTGGACGACACCGCGCTGAACGTCTCCTGACGTAGCCGTACCGTCGCCGGCCCGGCGACCACCCCGCCAGGGTGGTCGCCGGGCCGGCGCCGTTATGGTCGCCGCACGCGTCGCCGCTCCCGGCGGCCGGGCGGTACGTCGAAGGGGTGGTGACGGTGGCGGACGCGGAACTCCTCGTCGAGGTGGCCGGGCCGGTGGCGACGGTGGTGATCCGCAACCCGGCGCGGCGCAACGCGATGACCACCGCCATGTGGCGGCGGCTGCCGGAGCTGCTCGACGGGCTGGAGGCCGACCCGGCCGTCCGGGCGCTGGTGCTCACCGGCGCGGGGGACACCTTCTGCGCCGGCGCGGACCTGGGCGACCTGGACGAGCTGCTGGACGCCGGTGACGCCAGCATCGCGGTGGCCGCCGAGGAGCGGCTCGCCGCCTTCGCCAAGCCCACCGTCGCCGCCGTCCGGGGCGCGTGCGTGGGCGGCGGCTGTCAGCTCGCCGTCGCCTGCGACCTGCGGGTCGCCACCACCGACGCGCGGTTCGGCGTGCCGCCGGCGCGGCTGGGCCTGGTGTATCCGGCGCCCACCACCCGCCGGCTGGCCCGGCTGGTCGGCCCGGCCGCGGCCAAGCACCTGCTCTTCACCGCCGAGCTGATCGACGCCGAGCGGGCGCTGCGGGTGGGCCTGGTCGACGAGGTGCTGCCGGGCGACGGGCTCGCCGCCCGGGTGGCCGAGCTCACCGCCGCCGTGGTCGCCCGGTCGCAGCTCAGCGTCGCCGCCGCCAAGGAGATCGTCGACGGGCGGGCGGACGAGGACCGGATCGCCTGGTGGCACGGGCAGGTCCGGGCCAGCGGCGAGGCCCGCGAGGGCGTGGCCGCCTTCCACGAGCGCCGCCCGGCCCGCTTCGGCTGGACCCCGCCCGCCCGGCACTAACCGCTCCACCTCCCGTGGGTGGGGGGCCGACGGGTGCCGCGCCGAGGGCGTACCCCCGACGCGGCCCCCCGTTCCCGCCGGCCGGTCCGTCACCGCCCCGCCAGCGCCGCCCAGCTCGGCACGGCCGGCTCACGCCGCAGCGGCATGCCCGCCTCGGCCGGCGTCCGGTCGCCCTTGTGCTGATTGCAGCCGTAGCAGGCGGCCGTCGTGTTCCGCCAGGTGTTCCGGCCGCCGCGCGAGCGGGGCAGGATGTGGTCGATGGTGCCGGCCGGCCCCCCGCAGTACGCGCAGCAGCGCCCGTCGCGGCGCAGCACGCCCGCGCGGGACCAGGCCGGGCCGGCGCTGAACCGCCACCGGGTCACCACGTAGCGGACCAGGCGCACCACCCGGGGCATCGGGAACACCCCGATCACCCGATCCGGCTCGGCCTCGTGGATCTCGGCGACCCGCCGGCAGAGCATCCGGATCGCGTGCTGGACGGTGACCCGGTGCAGCGGGCCGAGGTCGGCGTTGACGACGAGGACGGCGTCCACCGGTGTCTCCCTTCGTGGCGGTGACGAGCTGGGCGGGCCGGAGCGCGAAAGAGCCGCCCGGTCCGGGTTACGGACGGGCGGCTCGACGTCGTGCGGGCACGCGTCAGTCGGGCCGGCCGCCCCCGGGGTCTTCGGCACGGTGACGACCGCCGCCGGCCGGCGATGCCGGACGCGTGGGCAGGCACGACGGCACACCTGTGACGTGCGACATCGACATGACCAGCTCCCGCGGCGGTGGTTGACCTTGCGCGATCACGGTAGGTCCGCGGGGGACAGAGGGGCAACGGATTTCGATCGAGGCCCCGGCTCGTCGGGGCGGCGCTGCCGGCGGGCCCGGCCGGCGGCCCGCGCGGCGGCCAGGGGCCGGTCGATGCGTACGGCCATCCGCGCCGTCAGCTCGCTCTCCAGCAGCGGCCGGTTGACCTCCCCGGCGACCGCGAGCGCCGGCCCCGAGACGGTGCGCCAGATCGCGGCCAGCCCGGCGCCCAGCCCGAGCAGGGCCACGGCGGCCCGGGTCACCGGCGGGCCGGCGGCGGCGAGCGCGCTCACCCCCACCACGGCGAACAGCACGGCGAGCAGCGGTACGAGCACCGGCCAGAAGATCCCCCGGACGGCCTGCACCACCAGCCTCCGGTCCCGCACGATCAGGTTCCGGGCGACGATGGCGTAGTCCTCCTCGTCGAGCAGGTCCCTCGGGTGCAGCCCGCCGGTGAGTACGCCCTGCCACAGCTCGCCCTGGTTGCGCAGCTCGCGGGCCAGCTCGGGCAGCCCCGCCTCGGTCGGGTCGCCCACGCCCGCCCGGGTGACCGCCGTCGCCCACGCCGACAGCGAGTGGCGGACCACCACGGCCGAGTACGGTGGCAGCACGCTGGCCAGCTCGCCCAGCCAACGGCCGATCTCGAACTGCCGCCCGCCGAAGCGCTGGGCCACCTGTCCGGCGTCGCCGTTCCGCACGGCGTCGCCGTACCGGACGGTGTCGGCCAGCGAGCGTCCCAGCCGGTACGCCAGCCCCACCCGCTGGTTGGTGGCCATCGTCCAGCGCAGCAGTTCCACGTTCAGGTCGTCGAGGGCGAGCAGCAGGGCGTCGGCGGACCCGTCGGCCACCCGGCCCCGCGCGTCGGCGGTGGCGGGCACGGGGCCGACGCGCCGGGTCAGCTCGGCGATCTGGGTGAGCGCGACCTCCACGCCGTCCAGGTACATCTGCATGCGCCGCCGCCCCGACATCTCGGTCAGGTTGGACAGCTTCGCCGGTGCGCCCGCCGACCGGTCGGTCCCGGGGTCGCGCAGCTCGGCGGTCCGCGCGTGGTGGTAGGCGTCCGCCATCCACCAGCCGAGCCGCAGGGCGGTCGCGACGCAGGCCCGCTCGTCGCGGATCAGCGGGTACGCGTCGTCCCGCGGCACGTCGGCGACGAGCGGGCCGTCGTCCGTGCGCGGCGACATCCCGCTGACCTCCCGGCTCACCCCAGAAGATCAGCCTAGGTGAACTGAACGGCCTATTTGCCCGTTTTGCTCCTCATCGCCGGGCGAGCAGGCCCGGGGGCCGGTCAGCCCCGTCCGGCGAGCAGGCCCCGGGGCCGGATCGAGCGGACCCGCTCCGCCGCGCCGCCCTCGGCCCGCAGGACGTGATTGGCGGCGATGATCCCGGTCGCCGCCGACCGCTCCATCAGCGCGCTCGGGAAGTCCGTCCGGATGCCGTCGCCGGCCAGGTAGAGCCCGTCGGCGTCGGTGCGTACCCCCGGCCGCCAGGCGTGGCTGCCGGGCGTGAACGCCGGCGCCTGCGCCTCCACCCGGGCGCGCAGCTCGCGGACCCGCAGCCGGGCCGCCTCCGGCCAGAGCGCGGTCAGCTCGACCCGCATCCGTTCGGCCAGCTCCTCGGCGGGCACGCCCGCGTCGCAGGCGTACGCGTGCAGCTCCACGACCGAGCCGCCGGTGCGCTCGGCCCAGCGGCGGGACTCGTGCTCCAGCCGGTGGTAGAGGGTCACCGAGTCCAGAGTGGGCTGCCGGGACACCCCGCTGAACACCGCCCGGTCAGCGGAGACGTCCCCGTCGCACCAGAAGCGCGCCACCGCGTACGGCGGACCGGGCCGGCCGAATGCGGGCATCCGCGCCGCCAGCCGGGGCGCGTGGTCGGCCAGGCCGGGCGAGGCCGCGACCAGCGCGGCCAGGGCGGGCGGATCGACGGCGAGCACCACGTGCCCAGCCGGGTACGCCGTGCCGTCGGCGGTCGTCACCCGCCAGCCGGCGCTGTCGCGGGTCAGGGCGGTGGCGGCGGCGCCCGTCACCACCCGGCCGCCGTGCTTCTCCACGTGCCGCGCCAGCGGCTCCCAGATCGCCGTCGCGTAGTCCTCGTCGGGGCAGTCGAAGGCGAGCCCCTCCGGGTTGCCGAGCAGGTAGAAGTGGAACTGGGCGATCATCTCCGCCGCCGACATCTCCGCCTCGTGGTTGAAGAACGAGTGGGAGAAGACCTCGAAGAGCATCGCGCGGGCCCGGTCGGGCAGCCGCAGCGAGGTGAGCAGCGCGTCGGCGGTGCTGTCGTCGAACTCGGCGTAGGTGCGCACCGGGTCGTAGGTGAGCAGTGGCAGCGCCGCGTCCCGGTCCATGCCCCGCAGGTCGCGCAGGCGCAGGCTGGGGCTGCGCAACAGCAGCGCCAGCAGGTTCGCCGGCGGCGCGGGCGGCAGCTTGCCGAACTCCTCGGTGGGCCACCGCTCGCTGAGGATCGGATAGCCGGGGACCGGCTTGAGGAAGCCCAGCCCCGGGTCGGCGCGGCGCAGGATGGAGCGCCAGTTGTAGTACTGCCGGAAGAACGCGTGGAAGCCGTGCTCGTTCATCTGCCGGGTGCCGTCGGCGAGCGTCTCCGGCCAGGCGCCCAGCCGGCCGCCGAGCGTCGGCGCGGCCTCCAGCACCGTCACCGCCACCCCGCGCTCCGCCAGCACCACCGCCGCCGACATGCCGGCGATCCCGCCGCCGACCACCACCGCCTCGACCCGGCCCGGCACGCGGGGGGCGCCACCACCGCCCGGGTCCACCTCGTGCTCGCGTACGCCGATGAGTCGACCGACCACTTTCGACAGCGCCATGTGCACCTTCCCGCCGGGTGGGTCTCCAGTCTGCCCGCTCAGCCATCGCGGGAACCCTTTCCCGCGGGAAGCGCCTGACGAGCCCCGCCTTCACTCCGGCGGCGGGAGGCAGCGGCGTTCGCGGTCCGAGGTGGGCCAGACGTACTCCAGGTCGGGCGGGACGTCGTCGCCGAAGAGCGGTCCGTAGTGGCCGGGGTCCTTGCGCAGCAGCGACGAGCGGTGGCTCAGGTGCAGGTCGTCGCGGCCCAGCCAGGGCGGCAGCTCACCGGCCTCGGCCAGCTCGGCCTGGGTGCGGACCCGGGTCAGGCCGCAGGCGGCGGCGAGGTCGGCGGTCATCGTGGTCGCGCAGGTGTCGGCCCGGCCGGGCTCGCACCAGACCGCGCAGACGTCCAGCCCGTACCGGGTGAGGGCCTCCTCGTACCCGGCCCACATCTTCACCGCCGGGTGGTTGCGCCAGCCGTACGTGGGCCAGGTCAGACCGCGCAGCACCTGGATGGTCTCCACCCGCTGCTTGCCCAGCCGCTTCTGGTCCAGCGTCCGGGCGCTGGCCAGGAAGTCCGGGTACGGCAGGAACGTCTGCATGCCGGTGCTCTACCCGTCACCGGGAGGGACATGCCGGCGCGACCAGCGTTCATGATCACGGGGCTGCGTCCGGCGCGACCGGCTGACTACGATGCGGCACATGGCGGAGCCCCTGCTGGATCGTGCGCGGCGTGCCGGCCGGCGGCTCCGGGTCAACGGGGACGCACGGGCGCACTACGTGATCTGTGGTCGCGACGCCCTCGCCTACTGGGTGGTGCGGGCGCTGCTCGCCACCGAGCTCCAGGCCGGCCGCGTCCGGATAACCCTGGTCGTGCCCGAACGGCCGCGCTCGGACGAGCCCGACGGGCGGGACCTCCAGGGCGTCGAGGTCGTCCGCGCCGACCGGCTGGACGAGGTGACCTTCCGCCGGGCCGGGCTGGCCGGCGCCGACGGGCTGGCCCTGCTGCACCAGGACGACGTCGGCAACATGCACGCCGCGCTCTGCGCGCAGGAGGTCGAGCCCGGGCTGCGGCTGGTGGTGCGGATGTTCAACACCGGCCTCGCCAACGGGGTGCGGCAGATCTTCCCCGACTCGGCGGTGCTCTCCGACGCCTCCATGGCCGCCCCCGCCTTCGTGGCCGCCGCGTTGGGCGAGGTCGCCCCCACCCACTTCCGGCACGGCGGGCGCACCCTCTACGTGGCCCGCCGCGAGGACGTACGCCCGCCCGACGTGGTCTGCGGGGTCGCCGACACCCGCGACCCGCAGCAGGTCCGGCTGCTCCCCGCCGACGGGCGCGCGGCCGACCTGGTGATCGCCGAGGCGACCGGGACGCCGCCGGGCACGGAGCTGGCCGCCCGCCGGCTGAGGCGCGCCCGGCGGCGCCGCCGACCCCTGACGGTGCTGCTGCGCGCGGTACGCAGCTTCGCCACCCGCAAGATCGGCGTCGCGGTGATCGTGCTGCTGGCGGTGATCGGGGTGCTCGGCTCGCTCAACGGCTACGCCGCGCACGAGGACTGGGCCGACTCGCTCTACCTGACGCTGGTGACCACGCTGACCGGGCAGGATCCGAACCCGGACAAGTCGGCCGCCGAGCAGGTCATGCAGGTGGTGCTCAACCTGGCCGGGCTGGCGCTGATCCCGCTGATCACCGCCGTGGTGGTGGACGGCATCGTCAACGCCCGGCTGGCCCTGCACTCCGGCCGCATCCAGCCCGAACGCTCCGGGCACGTGGTGGTGGTCGGGCTGGGCAACGTCGGCACCCGGGTGATGGCCCAGCTCTGCGACTTCGGCGTCGAGGTGGTGGCGATCGACAAGGTGCCCGAGCCGCGCGGTGGCGCGCTGGCCCGGCGGCTCGGCGTACCGCTGATCGTGGGCGACGCCGCGCTGGAGGAGACCCTCCAGTCGGCGTCCGTGGGCGGCTGCCAGGCGCTGGTGGTGGTCTCCACCGACGACGAGACCAACCTCCAGGCGGCGCTCATCGGCCGGGCCGTCAACCCGGAACTCCAGGTGGTGCTGCGCCTCTTCGACGGCCACTTCGCCGAACGCATCCAGCAGGCGTTCGGCATCGGCGTCTCGCGCAGCGTGTCGTACCTCGCCGCGTTCTCGTTCTCCGCCGCGCTGCTGGACCGCGCCGTGATCGCCACCATCCCGGTCGGCCGGCACGCGCTGCTGGTCACCGAGGTCTCCGTCGCCGCCGGGTCGTCGCTGGACGGCAGGCCGCTCGCCGCCGTCGGGCGGGCCGAGAGCGTACGCCTGCTGGCGCACGCCCGGGCCGGCCAGCGCCTCGACTGGGCGCCCGATGCGCGGCTGGTGATCGTCGCGGGCGACCGGCTGACGGTGGTGGCCCGCCGGGCCGGCCTGAACGCCCTGCTCCGCGAGGCCGCGCCCCCGCCGGAGGACCCGGTCACGCCCGCGCCCCGCCAGCCGGAGGAATGACCGTCAGCCCTTCCGGGGGCGCACGGCGTACCAGAGGGCGCCGACGGCGAGCACGGCGACGCCGGCGAGCACGCTGGCCGGCGGCAGGTTGACCGCGAGCAGCAGGCAGCCGGCCAGCCCCAGCACGGCCAGCGTCCGCACCGGCAGCCGCCGGCCCGGGTCCCGGCCCAGCGTCAGCGCGGCGGCGTTGGTGATCGCGTAGTAGACCAGCACGGTGCAGCTGGAGAAGCCGATCGCGCCGCGTACGTCGCCCAGCAGCACGATCACCACCACCACGGCGGCCACGGCCAGCTCCGCCCGGTGCGGCACCCGGTGCACGGGGTGGACGGCGGCGAGCGCCCCCGGCAGGTCGCGGCGGCGGGCCATCGCCAGCGCGGTGCGCCCCACCCCGGCGAGCAGGGAGAGCAGCACCCCGGTCACCGCCACCGTCGCCCCGGCCCGCACCAGCCAGGCCAGGCCGGGCAGCCCGGCGGCGGTCACCACGTCGGCCAGGGGCGCGGCGGAACCGGCCAGCCGGTCGGCCCCGAGCACGCCGACCGTGACCACGGCGAGCACCAGGTAGACCGCCAGCACCACGCCGAGGGCCAGCGGGACCGCCCGGGGGATGGTCCGCGCCGGGTCGCGTACCTCCTCGCCGAGGGTGGCGATCCGGGCGTACCCGGCGAAGGCGAAGAAGAGCAGCCCGGCGGCCGTGAGCACGCCCCGCCCGCCGCCGCCGAGGTCGCCGAGCCGGTCCAGCGAGACGTCGCCGCCGACCGCGCCGGCCACCGCGACCAGGGCCAGCACCGCCAGCACCACGCCCACCAGGACCTTCGTCGCGGTGGCGGTCTTGCCGATGCCGCGCAGGTTCACGGCGGTCACCGCCGCCACCGCGCCGACGGCGACGAGCCGGGCCTGCCCCGGCCAGAGGTACGCCCCGATGGTCAGCGCCATCGCCGCGCAGCTCGCCGTCTTGCCGGCCACGAAGCCCCAGCCGGCCAGGAACCCGGCGAACGGGCCGAGCCGCTCCCGCCCGTAGACGTAGGTGCCGCCGGACTCGGGGTAGCGGGCTGCGAGCCGGGCCGAGCTGGTCGCGTTGCAGAAGGCGATGAAGCCGGCCAGCACCAGCGCCGCCAGCAGGCCGGCCCCGCCGGCCGCCGCCGCGGCGGGCGCGAAGACCACGAAGACGCCCGCGCCGAGCATCGACCCCAGACCGATGACCACCGCATCCCGTACGCCGAGCCGGCGCGCCAGTTGCTCCACGGCGCGACCCTAGGGGGCGGAGATGAACGGACGGTTCCAGTCCCGCAGTGCTCCCGGCAACGGCAGGTCGTCCCACGGCACCCGGTGCAGCAGCCGGTCCAGGACAAGACCGAGCATCAGGGCGGCCAGCCCGTCGGTCAGCCAGTGGAAGTTCAGATAGGTGGTCGTAACCAGCAGGATCGCCGGCGGCGCGAACCGGACCAGCCGGTACGCGATCGGGGACAGCCGCCCGGCGGTCAGCGCGGTCAGCAGCACCGCGATCACCCCGTACCAGACGATCGCGTTGGCGACGTGCCCCGACGGGTAGGACATCGAGTAGGCCCCGGCCGGCAACTGGTTGAAGATCTCCACCGCCTCGCCGGGCGGCAGGAACGGGTCCTTGACCGTCGCGCTCGGCGCGGCCCGGTCGGTCCACAGTTTGAGGGGGCCGATGGTCAGGTAGGTCAGCACGAAAGCGCCCGCCACCAGCAACAGCGGCCGGACGGAGTGCCGACGCCACCCCACCGCGAGGGCGAGCGCCCCGGACAGCGGCATCAACAGCCAGCCGCCCTGCCCGAGCAGGTTGAACACCCGGGCGGTCCAGTACAGCGGTGCCGGGTCGTGCGTGAACGCCCACTCGCTGACCGCCAGGTCGAGATCGTGGAGCCGGCCCCGGGCGAGCGCCAGGGTCAGCACGGCGAACCCGGCGAGCAGCAGCGCGTCGAACCACCAGCCGGCCGGCCGGACCGGCCGAAGCTGCACCTTCGCCCGTACCGTCGTGGTCTCCCGCACCCCGACCACGCTACCGGCCCCGCTCGGCGCCGGATGGGGACGGGCCGGGGCCGCCTGTGTGCCGAGCCACGAAGGGAGGCGCTCGGCGGGGGGTACCCGTCAGACTTGTCCCCGTGCGGATCACCTCGGCCCTCGTGGACCCGGCGCTGCTCGACCTCCCCTGGTCGACCCCGCTGGAGGAGTGGCCTGCCCAACACCTGGTGGCGTTGCCGCAGGGCATCTCCCGGCACATCGTCCGCTTCGTCCGCCTCGGCGGCTACGTCTACGCGGTCAAGGAGACGGGTGAGCGGGTCGCCGAGCGGGAGTACGACCTGCTGCGCGCCCTGGAGCGGATCGACTTCCCGTCGGTGGAGGCGGTGGCGATCGTCGCCGACCGGCTGACCGACGACGGCGAGCCGCTCGACCCGGTGCTGATCACCCGGCACCTGCAGTTCTCGCTGCCCTACCGGGCACTCTTCTCGCACACCCTGCGCCCGGAGACGATGGGCCGGCTGCTCGACGCGCTCGCCGCCCTGATCGTCCGGATGCACCTGACGGGCTTCTTCTGGGGCGACTGCTCGCTGTCGAACACCCTGTTCCGGCGGGACGCGGGGGCGTTCGCCGCGTATCTGGTGGACGCCGAGACCGGGGCGCTGCACAACTCCCTCTCCAACGGCCAGCGCGGCGAGGACCTGGAGATCGCCCGGGTCAACATCTTCGGCGAGGCGCTCGACCTCCAGGCCGCCGGGCTGCTGCACGAGTCGATCGACCCGGAGGTGGTCTGCGAGGAGGTCGTGCAGCGCTACGAGCGGTTGTGGCACGAGATCACCTACGAGCAGCAGGTCGAGCGGGAGGCCCGGCACGACATCGAGGGGCGGATCCGCCGCCTCAACGAGCTGGGCTTCGACGTCGCCGAGGTGGCCATGTCCACGATCGACAACGGGCGCTACCTGGTCCGGCCGAAGGTGGTCGACGCCGGCTACCACACCCGGCGGCTGCTCCGCCTGACCGGCCTCGACGCCGAGGAGAACCAGGCCCGCCGGCTGCTCAACGACCTGGACGCCTACCGGGCGGAGAGCTACCTGATGGACGAGCAGCAGGCCGCGCACCGCTGGCTGACCGAGGTCTTCGAGCCGGTGGTCCGGGCCGTGCCGGCGCACCTGCGCCGCAAGCTGGAGCCGCAGGAGCTCTTCGCCCAGATCATCGAGCACAAGTGGCTGCTCTCCGAGCGAGCCGGCCGGGATGTCGGGATGGCCCCGGCCGTGCAGTCGTTCCTCTCCGACGTGCTGGTGCACCGCCCCGACGAGCAGGCCGTGCTCGGCGACGTGGTGGCGGACGGTGATGGTCCTTCCGGCGGACTGTCTCCGCGGCCGCTGTCGAGCTGATGTCGTAGACGATTCGGCCTGTGCGTCCCGTGTGATGTCGCAGACGATTCAGCTCGACAGCGTCGACGCGAGCCTCTCTGCACGGGTGGCTGTCGCCTCGCTGCGTCACTCCAGCCAGGAGCCGCCGCGCATCACCCGTACCACGTTCAGGTCGTCGTCGAGCACCACCAGGTCGGCCCGGAGTCCGACCTGGAGCGCGCCCAGCTGGTCGCCGAGGCCGATGGCGCGGGCCGGGGTGGTGGCCGCCATCCGTACGGCGTCCGCGATCGGGATCCCGGCGCCCACCGCGTGCCGCAGCGCGGCGTCCATGGTCAGGGTGCTGCCCGCGATCGCGCCGTCGCGGGCCAACCGGGCCACGCCGTCCGCCACCGTGACCGTCTGGCCGCCCAGGTCGTACTCGCCGTCGGCCATGCCGGCGGCGGCCATCGCGTCGGTGATCAGGGCGGACCGCTCGGGGCCCGCCGTCGAGGTGGCGAAGGCCAGCATCCCGTCGTGCAGGTGCACGCCGTCGGCGACCAGTTCGCAGACCACGTTCGGGGCGTCCAGCAGGGCCACCACCGGGCCGGGCTCGCGGTGGTGCACCGGCCGCATCCCGTTGAACAGGTGGGTGCCGACGCTCGCGCCCGCCGCGACGGCGGCGCGGGTCTCGTCGTACGTGGCGTCGGTGTGGCCGACCGCGGCGACCACCCGGTGCGCGGTGAGCAGCTTGATCGCCTCCAGGGCGCCGTCCCGCTCGGGGGCGAGGGTGACCATCCGGACCGCCCCGCCGCCCAGCTCGATCAGCTCGGCCAGCTCGTCGGTGGACGGGTCGCGGAGGTGCTCGGGGTTCTGCGCGCCGCAGCGGGCGGAGGAGAGGTACGGGCCCTCGAAGTGGATGCCGGCCAGCACCCCCTCGGCGACCAGCGGGGCGAACGCCTCGGTGGCCGAGCGCATGAGGACGAACGGCGAGCTGACGAGGCTGGCCAGCAGGGTGGTGGTGCCGTGCCGCAGGTGGAAGTCGGCGGCCTGTCGGGCCTGCTCGGCGTCGCCGGTGGTGAAGGTGTGCCCGCCGCCGCCGTGCGTGTGCATGTCGACGAAGCCCGGCACGATCCAGTGCCCGTCGCGGACCGACGGGTACTCGGCCACCGCCCGGATCCGGCCCTCGTGCACCTCCACGCAGCCCTGCCGGATCACGCCGGTCGGGGTCACCACCTTGCCGTTCACCCGAAGAGCCATCACTTCTCCAGACTGTCGAGGGCGAGCAGGGCGGCGCCGAGGCAGCCGGCCTCGTCGCCGAGGGCCGCCGCGACCAGGCGCGGCTCCCGGTGGAACGTCATCCGCTCGTGCAGCGCGGCCCGCAGCGGGTCGAACAGCAGCGCGCCGGCCCGCGCCAGCCCGCCGCCGATCACGACGGTCTCCACGTCGAAGAGGGCCTGGCCGGTGGCGAGGCCGTCGGCGAGCGCCTCCACTGCCTCCCGCCAGACGTCCGCCGCCAGCGGCTCGCCGGCTGCCGCCCGGTCGGCCACCTCGGCGGCGGTCGCCGGGACGCCGGCCCGCGCCGAGTAGAGCCGGCCGATCGCGGAGGCGGAGGAGACCGCCTCCAGGCACCCGGGACGGCCGCAGCCGCAGCGAGGCCCGCCGGGGCGTACCAGAATGTGGCCGATCTCGCCGGCGGCGCCGTGCGCGCCGGTGGCCGCCGCACCACCGACCAGGTGCGCGGCGGCGATGCCGGTGCCGATCGCGACGAAGAGGACGTGCGCGGCGTCGCTGCCCGCGCCGAGCCGGGCCTCGGCCAGGCCGCCGGCGCGCACGTCGTGGCCGACCGCCGTCGGCAGTCCGAGCCGCGCCTGCGCCAGGTCCCGCAGCGGTACGTCCCGGAAGCCGACGTTCGCCGACCAGACGGCGACCCCGCGCGCCTCGTCGATCACCCCGGGTACGGCGATGCCGATCGCGACCGGGCCGAGCCCGTCGGCGCGGGCCTTGCCGGCCAGCCCCTCGGCGACCCCCAGGACCGTGTCGACGACGGCGTCCGGGCCGCGCTCCGCGTCGGTGGGGTGCCGCTCGGTGTGCAGCACGGCACCGTCGGCCCGGACCAGGGCGCACTTCATCCCGGTGCCGCCGACGTCCAGCGCGACGACGACGTCGGCTGGCCTCACGCGAGGACCACGGAACGGGTCAGGTGCCGGGGCGCGTCCGGGTCGAGGCCCCGGCTGGTGGCGAGCGCGACGGCGAAGCGCTGCGCCAGGATCAGGTCGGCCATCGGGTCGACGGGCGTACGCCCGGCCGCCCAGCTGCCGAGCACCGTGCGGCAGCCGTGGGTGCGGCTGTGCACGAACGCCGCTCCCGTCGCCGCCACGTCCTCCGGCAGCCCGTCGGGCAGCTCGCCGAACGCCCAGACCAGCCGGCCCGGCGCGGCGATCGAGATGGGCCCGTGCCGGTAGTCCATCGCCGGGTACGCCTCGGCCCAGAAGGTGGCCGCCTCGCGGCACTTCAGCGCGGCCTCCTGGGCGAGCCCGACCGTCCAGCCCCGGCCGAGGAAGGTGGCCTGCTCGATGCGGGTCGGGTCGATCGGCAGCGGGGCGCGTACGGCCACCTCCGCGTCGGCGGCGAGCGCGTCGATGTTGTCGCCGAGGTGGGCGCGGAGCAGGGCCAGGGCGGTGGTCGCGAAGCGGGTCTGCACCACCGAGCGCTCGTCGGCGAAGGGCATGGTCACCGCCGCGTCGGCCAGCGCGACGGCGGGGGAGTCGGGGTCGCCGACCAGGACGGTGCTCGGCACCCGCCCGCGCAGGGCGGCGATCAGCTCGGTGACCTCGGTGGTGGTGCCGGAGCGGGTGATCGCGACGAGCCGGTCGTAGCGCCGGCTAATCGGGAACTCGGAGGCCTGGAAGGCGTCGGTCTCGCCCTGGCCGAGGTGCTCGCGGCGGGCCGCGTACGCCATCGCCATGAACCACGACGTGCCGCAACCCACGACGGCGACCCGCTCCCCGGGGCGGGGGAGGTGGTCCGTCGCGGTGGCGGCGAGTAGCGCCGCCTCCCGCCAGCAGTCGGGCTGGCTCGCGATCTCGGCGTCGACGTACGACATGAGAACTCCTACGCAGGGGAGCGGTGCGCAATACGGCTCGTTAGAGCCGCCTTTCGCGCGTTATTCTGCGCGAAAGCGGCTGGCTGTGGCAACCAGCCCCGGCATCGCGCAAGACGGGGTTTTGCGCCCTCGTAGTTTCGCGCACTACTGTGCACGCAATCAATCACCGACCGCGCAGTAACTGGAGGGCCCGGGTGGACCGGTACGCCAGATGGAACGCCCTGCTCGAGATGCTGACCGACAACGGCCGGGTCAGCGTCGAGGAGGCGGCCGAGCGGCTGGACGTCTCCCAGGCCACCATCCGGCGCGACTTCGACCAGCTCGCCCAGCAGCAGATGATCACCCGGACCCGGGGTGGCGCGGTCGCCAACGGCGTCTCGTACGACCTGCCGCTGCGCTACAAGACGGCCAAGCACTCGGCGGAGAAGCAGCGGATCGGCGCCGCCGCCGCCGCGCTGGTCTCGCCGGGCACCGTGGTGGGCCTCAACGGCGGCACCACCAGCACGGAGGTGGCCCGGGCCCTCGCCGTCCGGCCCGACCTGAACACCAGCGCCGAGGGCGCCCAGCTCACCGTGGTCACCAACGCGCTGAACATCGCCAACGAGCTGCTGGTCCGTTCCCGGATGAAGGTCGTGGTGGCCGGCGGCGTGGTCCGCCCGAAGTCGTTCGAGCTGGTCGGCCCGCTGGGCGGGGCGCTGCTACGCGAGGTCACCCTCGACGTGGCCCTGCTCGGCGTGGACGCGATCGACCCGCAGCTCGGCGCCGCCGCCCACCACGAGGGCGAGGCGGCGATGAACAACCTGATGGTGGCCCGGGCCAAGCGGGTCGTCATCATCGCCGACTCGTCCAAGTTGGGCGGTCACGCCTTCGCCCGGATCTGCCCGGTGGACCGGGTGGAGACGCTGGTCACCGACTCCGGAGCCAACCCCGAGGTGGTGGAGGCGTTCCGCGCCGCCGGCGTCACGGTCATCTGCGCCTGACGTTGAAAGGAAGGGCACCTTCCTGACGCCTGGTGCACAGGAAGGGGCCCTTCCTTTCACCTGATCGGCGCGTCGCATGCATACCGGGTATTGCGGGTGCCTGCATACCGCGTATGGTGTCGCGTGTCATACACCCATCGGGGGAGGTGCAGCTTGCCAGCTGTCCTGGAGATCGAAGGTCTCCGCAAGACGTACAAGAGCCGTCGGCGCGGCACCCGCAACGCGCTCGACGGTTTCGACATGCGGGTCGAACAGGGGCAGGTGCACGGCTTCCTCGGCCCCAACGGGTCGGGCAAGACCACCACGCTGCGTACGCTGCTCGGCCTGATCCGGCCCAACGGCGGCCGGATGACGATCCTCGGCCACGAGGTGCCGGCGGCGCTGCCCGCCGTCGCCGGTCAGGTCGGCGCGATCGTGGAGAGCCCGCAGTTCTTTCCGCACTTCACCGCGCGGGACACCCTGTCCCTGCTCGCGGGCGCGGGCGACGTGCCGCAGCACCGCGTCGACGAGGTGCTGGAGCTGGTCGGGCTGCGCGACCGCGCCGGCGAGCGGGTCAAGACCTACTCGCTCGGCATGAAGCAGCGGCTCGCCGTCGCCTCGGCCCTGCTGAAGAACCCGAAGCTGCTGATCCTGGACGAGCCGGCCAACGGCCTCGACCCGGGCGGCATCCGGGAGATGCGCACCCTGACGCGCAACCTCGCGGAGTCGGGGATGACAGTGGTGCTCTCCAGCCACATCCTCGGCGAGATCCAACTGATCTGCGACTCGGTCACCATCATCTCGCTGGGCCGGCGGGTGGCCTTCGGCCCGGTCGAGCAGGTGCTCGCCCAGCACTCCTCGGGCGCGGTCCGGGTGCGGCTGGAGGCGGTCACCGACCTGCCGGTCGCCGCCGACGCGCTGACCAGGGCCGGGATCCGGGTGGCGGGTCAGGCCGACCACCTGATGCTCGCCGGGGTCGACAAGCCGGCCACGGTGACCCGGCTCCTCGCCGAGCAGGGCCTCTACGTCAGCGAGCTCGCCCCGGTCGCCGTCGACCTGGAGAGCGTCTTCCTCGAACTGACCGCCACCGCGCCGGTACCCGGCCAGCACCGGCAGGTCGACCAGTCCACGAAGGTCGGTGGCGCGGGGCAGCCCGGTCCCACCGGGGGAGGGTGGGGCGCGTGAGCCTCTACCGTACGGAGTTGCGCCGGCTCGCCAAGCGGCGCTTCACCCGCTGGATGGGCCTGCTGGGCCTGCTGGTGCTCGCGGCCGTGGTGGTCGGGGTCTTCTTCACCAACGAGAAGATCGACGCCAGCGCGCTGGCGAAGGCCGAGCGCGCCGCCGACCAGCAGTGGCAGCGGGACGTCCGCCACAACACGGAGTACCGCGCGGCGTGCGAGAAGGCGAAGGCGGCCGGCACGGCCCAGTCCGGGGAGTTCCCCGACGACTGCGCGATGATCCAGCCCCCGCCCCGGGACGCGATCCAGGCGGACTGGTTCCTGCCGTCCACGTTCGACTTCCGGGAGAACTTCGGCGACACGCTGCTGCCGCTCGCGGCGATCCTCGCGCTGGTCGGGTTCGTCGTGGGGGCCTCGTTCGTCGGGGCGGAGTGGAACACCGGCGGCATGATGAACCTGCTGCTGTGGCGGCCGAAGCGGCTGACCGTACTGCTGACGAAGCTGGCGGCGCTGCTCACCGGGCTGGTCGCCCTGGCGGTGCCCACGACGGCGCTCTGGTTCGGCAGTTTCTGGCTGGTCGCCACGTTCCGTGGCAGCACGGCGAAGATGACCTCCGGGGCATGGCAGTCCTTCGCCCTGACCGGGCTGCGCGGGCTGGTGCTCGCGCTGGTCACCGCGACCATCGGCTTCGCGCTCGCCTCGCTGGGGCGGCACACCGCGATGGCCCTGGGCGGGGTGATCGCCCTGATGGTCGTCGGGCAGTTCGGCCTCGGCATCCTGCTGGCGATGGCCGGCGTGCGCTTCGCCGAGGCCTGGCTGCTGCCGACCTACGCCGTGGCGTGGATGCAGAAGAAGGTGACCCTGGAGGACTGGAACACCTGCCAGGCCACCTACTTCGGCGAGTGCAAACCGGACACGCTCGACATCACCTGGCAGCAGTCCTCGGTGATGATGGCGGTCGGGTTCGTGGTGATCCTCGGCGCGGCCCTCTGGGCGATGCGCCGGCGCGACATCTCCTGACCGTCGGCGGTGCGGCCGGCGGCTCTCCCCGGCCCCGGTCGCACCGCCGTGCCTCGACGGGGGATGACGAACCGGCGCACTCCGGGCGGAGCGCGGTGGGGTTCGCGGGTCGGACACGACGTGAACCGGAGCGGTCACGTTCCGGCACTGTCGTCCGATGCGAACCGGGTCTGCCCTGGTTAGGCTGGGAGTCCCCCACCGGTCGGCGTCGTGGTGTGCCGCCCGCCAGCCCCACGAGGAGCGCCATGCAGCCCGCCGACGCCGCCCCGGCCGCCACCGAGCCGCCCGTGCCGGGCCGGCCCGGCGAGGCCGGCGCGACCGTCGGGGCGGAGGCCACCGGGGAGGCGCGGGACACCGCCAGCGTCGTTCCCCAGCCGCGTACCGGTCCGGGCGCCGCGACGCCGACGGTCCCGCAGCCACGCTCGGCGCCGGAGCCGGACGCCGCCGGGGCGGCGCCCCCCGAGGCCACCGCCCCGCCGAACGGGGCTGGCACCGACGCCGACGCCCCGGCGGACGCCGGGCCCGAGAGTGGCCTCACCGAGCGTGAGCGCGGCATCCTCGCCTTCGAACAGCAGTGGTGGCGGCACGCCGGCGCCAAGGAACAGGCCATCCGGGACACCTTCGGCCTCTCGGCCACCCGCTACTACCAGTTGCTCAACGGGCTGCTCGACAACCCGGCCGCCCTCGCCGCCGAGCCGGTGCTGATCGGGCGGCTGCGCCGGCTGCGGTCCTCCCGGGCCCGCAACCGCCGCCGCTGACCGCTGTCGTACCCCGCGACCGGTCCCGGCCCCGCCGACCCCGTTCCGACCGACCGGTCGGTGCCGCCCGGCTTGCCGTGGTCGACGTGCCCGGCGGTGGCCACCACGAACGAGCCTCGTGGCGGCGCGCCCAGGCGGACCGCCGCTCCTACCCCCGACGCCCGTGCGGAATGTCGGCGATCCGCGCGGGTACGCGGGTGTCGTTCCGGGCCGCATCTCGCGGCCGGTTCACGTTCCGGGCCGTGACCTGCGGCCCGGGGCCGACGGAGGGAGCGGGCGATGACGCAGATCAACCCGAGCCGGCCACCGGACGGTGCGACCGGCACCGCACAGCAGACCCGGCAGGAGGCGTCCCGGGTCGGGCACCAGGCGGCCCAGGCCGGCGGACACCTCGCGCACACCGCCGCGGAAAAGGGCGCACACGCTGCGCACACCGCCGCCGAGAAGGGCGGACACGTCGCGCACGCCGCCGCCGAACAGGGCGGACACGTGGCGTCGGAGGCCGGGCGGCAGGCGCGCCACCTGACCGGCGAGGCCGGCACGCAGTTGCGTGACCAGGCCCGGGCGCAGCAGCACCGGGCCGCCGACGGGCTGCGCGGCATCGGGCGCGAACTCAGCTCGATGGCGGAGCGGAGCGAGGACTCCGGGATGGCCGCCCAGGCGGTCCGCCGGGCCGCCGACGCCGCCCAGCAGGCGGCGGGCTGGCTCGACGAGCGCGAACCCGGGGCGATGCTCCACGACGTGCGGTCGTACGCGCGCCGGCACCCGGGCACCTTCCTGGCCGGCGCGGCCCTGGCCGGCATGCTGGTCGGGCGGCTCACCCGGAACCTGACCGCGTCGGGCGACGGGGCGCGGGCCGAGGGCCAGCCGTCGATGCCGCCGACCGGGCCGGGTACCGCGGCCGGGCCGCAGCCGTACGAGCGGACGGCCGAGGCGCCGTACATGCCCGAGGGGGCGTACACCGGGACGGCCCGGGTGCGCAACGCCTCGCCGTCGGGTCGGCAGGGGCCGGACATCCCGGGCGGGGTGGCGCCGTGAGTGCCCCCGAGAAGGAGCGGACGCAGTCGGTCGGCGACCTGCTGGGCGACGTGACCCGGGACTTCTCCGTGCTGGTCCGCAAGGAGGTCGAACTGGCCAAGGCGGAGCTGCGCGAGGAGGCGGGTCAGGTCGGCAGGCTCGCCGGCATGTTCGGCGGGGCCTCGCTGGCCGGTTTCCTGACGGTGCTGTTCGTGTCGTACGCGCTGTGGTGGGGGCTGTCCAACGTGATGGACCAGAGCTGGGCGGCGCTGATCGTGGCCGTCATCTGGGGTGTCGTCACGGGTGTCCTGCTCTCCAGGGCGCGCAAGGAGAAGGAGCAGCTCCGCTCGGTGCTGCCCCGGACGAGGCAGACCGCACAGGAGATTCCGAAGGCGGCGCGCGGCCGGTGAACCAGCCGGGAGGGAGCAGATCATGTCCAACGATCCGGACCGGATCCGGTGGGAGATCGAGAACACCCGGAACGAACTGAGCAGCGACGTCGACGCGCTGGCCGACAAGGTCAACCCGCGGCGGATCGCCGGTGAGCGCGTCGGGCAGGCCCGTGGCGCGTTCACCCGGGCCAGGGAGAAGGTGATGGGCGTGCAGTCTGACGGGCAGGGCACCGCACAGCGGATGTCGCAGGCGACAGGTCAGCGGATGTCGCACGCGGCCGATTCGGCGCGGGAGTTCGGCGGGCAGTCCCGGGAACGGGTGTCGCACGCGGCCGATTCGGCGCGGGCGTTCGGGGAGCAGTCCCGGGAGCAGATGTCGCACATGGCCGGGTCGGTGCGGGAGGAGGCCCGCTCGCTCGGGCAGCAGTCCCGCCAGCAGGCGCAGGGCAACCCCCTGGCGGCCGGCCTGATCGCCTTCGGCGCCGGTCTGCTGGTCTCGTCGCTGATCCCGCCCAGCCGCCCCGAACGGCACTGGGCCGGGCAGGCCAAGGACATGGTCGGCGAGCATTCCGACCAGCTCCGGGCGCAGGCCAGACACCTGCGGGAGCAGGCCGGCGAGGTGGGCCGCGAGATGGGCCACGAGGTCAGCCACAACATGCGCGGACCGGCGCAGGAGGCGGCCCGGGCGGTCGGTTCGACGGCCGCCAGTGGCGCGTCCGCCGTCCGGGATCAGGGCCGGTCGGCCGCCCACCAGATGCAGGGGCAGGCGCATGAGACCGCCGACGACCTCCGTCGCCGCTGAGGCGACCCGGGTGGTCGGGGCGGCGCGGACGATGCGGGTACGCTCCGCGTCCGCGCCGCCCCCCGGCCGGGCGGTCAACGAGGACCTGGTCTTCCGGTTCGGGCCGCTGGTCGGCGTACTGGACGGCGCCAGCGTGCCGGAGGGCTTCGACACGGGCTGCGCGCACGGCACCGCCTGGTACGTCCGGCACCTCGCGGCCCGGCTCGGGCTGGCGGAGGCGGTCCGCCCGACGGCGACCCTGATGAGCAACCTGGCGGCGGCGATCCTCGCGGTCCGGGCCGACCACGGCGACGGGTGCGACCTCGACCATCCGGGCACCCCGTCGAGCACGGTCTGCCTGCTGCGCGACGGGGGCGACCACCTCGACTACCTCGTGCTCTGCGACAGCCCGCTGGTGCTCGACGCCGGCGGTCAGGTCGGCGTGGTCACCGACGACCGACTGGACACCGCCACGGCGGAGCTGCGCGCCATGGTCGCGGCCCTGCCGGCCGGCGGCGCCGACCGGGTGACCCGGATGCGGCAGGCGGTCGACATGCAGCGGGCGCGGATGAACCGCACCCACGGTTACTGGGTGGCGGCCGCCGACCCGGACGCGGCGTTCCACGCGGTGACCGGGACCCTGCCGCTGCGGGGGCCGGGTGCGGTACGCCGGGCGGCACTGCTCAGCGACGGCGCGTCGGCCCTGGTGGAGCAGTTCGGCGTCCTCGACTGGGCGGGGCTGCTGGACGTGGCGACCGCCGAGGACCCCGCCGCGCTGATCGACCGGGTACGCGTCGCCGAGCGCGACCATCCGGACCGGTTGCGCCGGCACAAGCCGGCCGACGACGCCTCCGTGGTGCTCTGCGAGTTCGACGCCGAGGCACCCTGACCGGCCCCGGGGGCGGGGCGGTTCCGCCGCCCGTCACCTGGGCCGGACGGGCGGTCGACAGCGGAGCGTGAGGCGGAACACGATGCGGGCCGACCGGCCGGTACCTTCCGCCGGACCGCCAGTCGAGGCCCGATGGGGTGGACTTGGGCCGGTGGGGCCGGCAGACTGCGGCACGTGGCGGGAACGGTGCGGCTGGAGCCGGTGGACGAGCAGAACCTGGAACCATTGCTCTCCGTAGCGGCTGCGGAAGCGGAGCCCGGCGACGTGATGCCGCCGGTGGAGGCCCCTGCGGGCTGGTCGTGCGCCCGGCGGGAGGCGTTCCGGGAGTTCCACCGGGCGAGCTTCGGCGGTCTGGACGGCCCGACCGGCACCTGCATGTACGCGATCCTGGCCGGCGGCGAGGTGGTCGGCATGATCCGGATGGCCCGCCGCGACGAGCCGGGCACGGTCGAGACCGGGATGTGGCTGGGCCGCTCCGCCCGGGGCCAGGGAATCGGCGCGGCCGCCCTGCGCGAACTGTTGAACGAGGCGGCGGCGGCCGGAATGCGCCTGGTGGTCGCGGAGACCACCGTCGACAACCACGGTGCCGTTTCCGTGCTGAAGAAGTGTGGCGCCAAATTGCGCGAAAGTGGCGGTGCGGTGCACGCCGAGATATGCCTCGATTCGACGCTGCCGGCCATGTGACGGCCGTTCTGCATTTATTTCCTTTCTGACGTTCTTCCTGCTCGGCGCTGCCTCCATGTCGGCTTTGCGCGGTTTGTGGGGCGCGCCCGCCGGCCCGGGTGAATGGTTCCGACAAAGCGCGGGAGTGTTTCGCCGATAGGCCAACGGGTACTGCCCGTCTGGTCCGATTAAACGGGACACCTGATGTGCGGTCCGGCGCGTGCTGATCCCCGGCGGCCATTCTTTCGACCATTGCCGTCAGGTGTCCGGCGCTCCGGGGAGCGAAGGAGAACTGATGAAGAGCGGAGCACGAATCGGGCTCGCGGTCGGCTTCGGCTACCTGCTGGGCCGGCGGCGCAAGCTGCGTACCGCCCTCACCCTGGCCGCCGCGGTCGCGGCCGGCCGGGCCAGTCGGGAGCCCGGCGGACTGCTGAAGGCGGGCGGAAACCTGCTTCAGTCGTCTCCCCACCTGAGCAACCTCGGCCGCCTGGGCGGCCCGCTCGCCGCCGCCTCCAAGGCGGCTGCGACCGCCGCTGCCGGCAGCGGCATCGATGCCATCAGCGGCAAGCTGCGCGGCTCGGCCGACGCGCTGCGCCGCAAGGGCGGGGCCGGCGCCAGCGGCGACGGCGACCGGCCGGACCGGGACACCGACGCCGAGCAGCAGGGGCGCGACGACGCCGAGCAGCAGGGGCGCGACGACGACGGCGGGCAGCGGGACCGCGACGACGACGGCGGGCAGGACCGCGACGACGACGGCGAGCAGCGGAACCGCGACGCCGGCGACCAGCGGCGGGGGCGGTGACCATGCCGGACACGAAGAACCCCGGCGGACTCGGGGACAAGGTCCGGGGCCAACTCGCCGGCGAGGCGCGCAACCTGGCCAGCGCCATCGGCGAACGCGCGATGCGGGTGGTGACGGAGCGGATCACGGGCGCGACCGGCCGGCTCAGCGACTACGCGAAGCAGGGCGGCGGTCCCGGCCTGATCGCCGCTGCCACCGGCGCGCAGAAGCTCGCGGAGGGCGGTTCACCGGTGAAGGCGATGGTCCATGCCGGACTGGCCGGCGGTAAGGAGAAGGTCATGTCGGCGCTCGGCAAGGGCGGCAAGGGTGGCAAGGGCGGCGGCAAGAAGGTCAAGGTCACCAACATCGTCGAGGCGATCGAGGTCGGCGTGCCGGTCCGGGTCGCGTACGACCAGTGGACCCAGTTCGGCGACTTCCCGAGCTTCATGAAGAAGGTCGAGAACGTCGACACCGAGTCGGACGAGAAGCTGACCTGGAAGGCGCAGGTCTTCTGGTCGCACCGCACCTGGGAGTCCACAATCGTCCGGCAGATCCCGGACAAGCTGATCCACTGGCGCTCGAAGGGCGAGAAGGGCTCCGTCGACGGCACCGTCAGTTTCCACGAGCTGTCGCCCGACCTGACCCGGATCCTGGTGGTGCTGGAGTACCACCCGCAGGGCCTCTTCGAGCACACCGGCAACCTGTGGCGGGCCCAGGGCCGCCGCGCCCGACTGGAACTGAAGCACTTCGTCCGGCACGTGATGACCCACACGGTCCTCGACCCGGACTCGGTGCAGGGCTGGCGCGGCGAGATCGAGGACTCGCAGGTGGTCCGCGACCACGAGACCGCGCTGCGCGAGGAGCAGGAGGAGCGCGAGCAACAGGAGCGCGAGGAGCAGGAGCGCCAGGGGCAGGAGGAGGGCGAGGAGCGACAGCAGCGCGAGCAGCGCGGCCGGCGCGAGCCCGAGCCCGAGCCCGAGGAGGAGGAGGCCGAGGAGGAGCCGCGCGAGAAGCGCAGGACCGCCGAGCGTGGCCGCCGCCGACCGCCCCAGCGCCGTCGCCCGGCCGAGGACGAGGAGTACGAGGACGAGTACGACGAGGGCGACTACGACGAGTACGAGGAGGAGGAGCCGGAGGAGGAACAGCCCCCGCCGCGCCGCCGTGCCCCTGAGCGGGCCCGCCGCCCGCAGCCCCGCGAGGAGCCGCGTTCCCGTGAGGAGCCGCGTTCCCGTGAGGAGCCCCGGGCCCGCCGCTCCCCGGAAGCACCCCGGCGCCCGGTGGTCCGCCGTCGACGGGAGGAGCGGGAGTGACAATCGCGACGAGTGAGGCTCAGGGCGGCGGCGCCCTGCAACGCGGCGGAGGGGGCTCCGGCCTGGCCGATGTCGTGGAGACCGTGCTGGACAAGGGCGTGGTGATCGACGCCCAGGTCTCGATCGCGGTGGTCGGCATCCAGCTGGTCGAGATCAACGCCCGGATCGTCATCGCCAGCGTGGAGACCTACCTGCGCTTCGCCGAGGCGGTCGACCGGTTCGACATCACCCCGAAGGGCCAGAAGGGGCTGCCCGACCTGGTCGAGGGGGCCTCGGGGGCGGTCGGCGCCGGCAAGGCGGTCTCGGGCATCGGCAAGACGGTCGGCGCGATCAAGGACGCCGTCGGCGAGCTGGGTCCGGACGACCAGGACCGGGATCGGGACCGGGATCGCGACCGGCCCCGGCGGCGACGGGACGAGGAGCGGTGAGCATGGCCGAGGAGACCGGACTGTTCATCTACGGCATCGTGCCCTCCGACGTGGAGCCGACCCCGGACGCCGCCGGGGTCGGCGACCCGCCCGGAGAGGTGACGGCGGTGCGGCACGAGGACCTGGCCGCGCTGGTCAGCGATGTGAGCCTGACCGAGCCGCTCGGCCGGCCGGCGGACCTGACCGCGTACCAGGAACTGGTGGACGGCACGGCGGCGGTGGCGCCGGTGCTGCCGGTGCGTTTCGGCACGGTCGTCACCGGGCCCGACGCGGTCGCCGACCTGCTGGACGCGCACCACGACCGGTTCGCCGCCGCCCTCGACGAGTTCGAGGGCCGGATCCAGTACACGGTGCACGGGCGCTACGACGAGGCGAACCTCATCGCGGCGGTGCTGGCGGACAACCCGGGCGCCGCCGACCTGGCGGACCAGGTGCGTGGGCAGCCGGAGGCGGCCACCCGGACGCAGCGGATCCGGCTCGGCGAGATCATCAGCCAGGCGGTGGAGCTGCGCCGGGAGGCGGAGAACCGGCAACTGGTCGACACGCTCGGTCCCCTCGTCGTGGCGAGCGCGCCCCGGCCGCCGAGCAACGAGCTGGACGCGTCGAACGCCGCCTTCCTGGTCGAACAGGACCGGGAGGACGAGTTCGTCTCGGCGGTCGAGGAGTACGCCGAGCAGCGCCGGGAGCTGATCCGGATGCGGCTGCTCGGCCCGCTCGCGCCGTACGACTTCGTCAGCGCCCACCAGTTGATGGGGTGACCGGTGGACATCCTGTGGACGCTGCTGACCCTGCCGTACGCGCCGGTGCGGGGGCTGACCGCGGTGGTGAAGGTGATCGCCCGGGAGGCGGAGTCGCGGCAGCGCAACCCCGTCGACGTCCGGCGCGAGCTGGAGGCGCTGGACGCGGCGGCGGCGGCGGGCGAGATCAGCGCCGGGGAACGGGACCGGGGGCAGCAGCAGGTGCTGGAGCGGCTGACCGGCGGCGTCCAGCGGCCGGCGCCCGCCCAGGGCCGGGCTCCGGCCCGGAACGGCCCCGGGTCCCGTCGGCAGAACGGCGGGACCCGGCACCAGTCCGGCGCGGACCGGGCGCGGCAGGTCGGCACCGAACGCTCGCGGCGGGTGTCGCGCGGCGGCGGCGAGGGAGGTGAGCGCGATGGGGGGTCTGATCCGCGGCGACGGCGGTCGGGCGCGTAGGAGCGAGCCCGTCGACGACGACCGGTACGACGACGAGGAGGAGTACCTCGAACCCATCACGGCCGCCGAGGCGGCGCGCGAGGGGATGCGGCAGATCGTCGAGTTGACCGGCCGGGATCCGGTGGGGACCACCTCGCTGAAGTCGTCGCGGGACGGCTGGCTGATCGGGGTGGAGGTGATCGAGGACCGGCGTATCCCCAGCTCCACCGACCTGCTCGGCCTCTACGAGGTGGAGCTGGACCTGGAGGGTGGCCTGCTCGGCTACCGGCGGGTGCGGCGCTACCAGCGCGGGAAGGGCGAGGTGGGTTGAGGTGAGCGTGCAGCCGCCCCCGGTGGTGCAGAACTCCGGCCAGGTCCTGCCCGCAGGGCACGAGCCGGCCAATCTCGGCGACATCCTGGAACGCGTGCTCGACCGGGGCATCGTGATCGCCGGCGACATCCGGGTCAGCCTGCTCGACATCGAGCTGCTGACGCTCAAGCTGCGACTGGTCATCGCCTCTGTCGACACGGCCCGGCAGATCGGCATCGACTGGTGGGAGCACGACCCGTGGCTCAGCTCCCGGGCGAGGCCGCCGGTGGAGCCCGGCCCACGGGACCCGGAGCAGGTGGAGGCGGAACGCCGCCCCCGGGTCGCCCGGACGGCCGCCCGCAGGGAGGAGTGGGATGAGTTCGACGGCTGACCTCGCGCCCGCCACCGGGCCGGCGAGCTCCGGCCTCGGGGTGTGGCTGCACGGCGTGGCGCGGGAGGTCGATCCCGCACTGCTCGCCGCGACTGCCGGGATGGACGGGGCTCCGGTGCGCGCGGTGCGGGCCGCGGGCCTGGTCGCCGTCGTCAGCGCCGCGCCGCTGTCCGAGTACGGCGAGGAGGCGCTGCGCCGGAACCTGGAGGACCTGGCCTGGCTGGAGCGGGCGGCCCGGACGCACCACGCGGTGGTCGCGGCCCTGTCCCGCCACGGTGCCGTGGTGCCCGCCCGGCTGGCCACCGTCCACCACGACGACGCCCGGGTGGCGGCGCAGCTCACCGCCCGGCGGGTCGAGCTGACCACCGTCCTGGACCGGCTCGCCGGCCACGACGAGTGGGGCGTGAAGGGGTACGTCGTGCCGGGCGCGACGCCCCGCGCGGCGGAGCCCGCCGGGTCGGGCGGCGCCGGGGCGGCGTACCTGCGGCGGCGCCGGGCCCAGCTCACCGCCCGCGAGGAGGGGCAGCGGATCGCCGCCGACGCCGCCTCCGCCGTGCACGAGGCACTGGCCGGACACGCGGTGGCCGTCCGGCGGCACCCCCCGCAGGACCGCCGGCTCTCCGGCGCGCCCACCGCCATGGTGCTGAACGGGGCGTACCTGGTCGGCCAGGGGTCGGTCGCCGGATTCCGCCAGCTGGTCGGCGCGCTCGCCGGGCGGCACCCGGAGATCCGGCTGGAGCTGACCGGCCCGTGGCCGCCGTACTCCTTCGCCGAGGAGCGGCCCGCCGAGCCGGCGCTCACCGTACGGGAGCCGGCGTGCTGACGGCCCGGGGGCGGGCGTGGTGACCACGTCGCTCGCCCCCAGCAGCGCCGACGACCCGCTGGCCTACCGGCCGGTGGCCCTGGTCGACCTGCTCGACCGGGTCCTCGCCACCGGGGTGGTGATCAGCGGCGACATCACGATCGCCATCGCCGACATCGACCTGGTCCGGATCTCCCTGCGTGCGCTGGTGGCCTCCGTCGGCGCGCTCGCCCCGCCGGAACTGCGGGATGCCGCCCCGAGCGCCGCCGCCGGGACGCCGGGGACGTGGCCGTGACCGCCCCGGACGGCCGCCCGGACGGCGCGACCGGCAGGGGTAGCGGGGGCGGGGGAGTGGGCGTGGGCAGATCGGGCGGCGGCGGCACCCGCCGGGACGAGGCGGGCGGCGGTGGCGGCCGGCGGGACGAGGCGGCCGAGCTCGCCGCCGCGCTCGGCGACACCCGGTGGCAGCCGCCCCGGGTGACGCCGCTGGACCGTCGGCTCGCCGTCGACCGGGACGGCGTCGAGCGGGGGCTGGCCAGCCTCGTGCTCACCGTGATCGAGCTGCTGCGGCAGCTCATGGAGCGACAGGCGCTGCGCCGGGTCGACCTCGGCGACCTCACCGAGGAGCAGGTCGAACGGATCGGCACCACGCTGATGGCCCTGGAGGAGCAGATGGCGGGGCTGCGCGAGTACTTCGGCCTCACGCCCGAGGACCTCAATCTCGACCTCGGGCCCCTCGGCCCCCTCCTGCCCACCGACTGACGAGCCGCCCACGACGTCGACCCGACAGCGCCCGTCACCCCCGGCCGCGCCGGGGGCACGGGCGCTCAGCCGGCCCGCTTCTCGGCGTACGCGGCGAGCCAGGCGACCTGGGCCGGGTCCAGGGACGGGCGGACCCGGGCGCGGGCCGCCGCCACGTGCGCGGCCGTGACCGTGGACGCCGTCAGCGACTCCCGCATGGCGGCCAGGGCCGCCTCGCGCACCAGCGCGGCACAGTCCGCCGCCGAGAAGCCGTCCAGCTCCCCGCCCAGCTCCACGAGGTCCACCTCGGGTGCCAGCGGCACGTTCCGGGCCGAGGCGCGCAGGATCTCCGCCCGCGCCGGCCCGTCCGGCGGCGGCACGTAGACCAGCCGTTCCAGCCGTCCCGGGCGCAGCAGCGCCGGGTCCACCAGGTCGGGGCGGTTCGTCGCGCCGACCACCACCACGTTGCGCAGCGTCTCCACGCCGTCCAGCTCGGTCAGCAGCGCGGCCACCACCCGGTCGGTGGTGCCGCCGTCGCTGGCCTGGCCGCGTACGGGGGCGAGCGCGTCCACCTCATCCAGGAAGATCAGGGTTGGCGCGGCCTCCCGGGCCCGGCGGAACAGCTCGCGGACCGCGCGCTCGCTCTCACCGACCCACTTCGACAGCAGTTCCGCGCCCTTCACCGAGAGCACGTTCGCCCGCCCCGAGCCGGCCAGCGCCGTGACCAGGTAGGTCTTGCCGCAGCCCGGTGGGCCGTAGAGGAGCACCCCGCGCGGCGGCTGCACGCCGAGCCGGGCGAAGGTGTCCGGGTAGGTCAGCGGCCAGAGCACCGACTCGGTCAGCGTCTCCTTGACCTCCGTCAGGTCGCCCACGTCGTCAAGCGTCACCGAGGCCAGCTCCAGGGTGGAGGCGGCCATGGTGGTGGGGCGGACCACCTCCAGCGCGGCGGTGAAGTCGGCCATCGCCACCGTCGGCGTCTCGGCCGACTTCTGGCGCAGCGCCGCGCGCACCCCGGCCTCGCGCAGCAGCGCGGCCAGGTCGGCGGCGACGAAGCCGGGGGTGCGCCCGGCGACCTCGTCGAGCCGCACGTCGTCGGCGAGCGGGACCTGCCGGGTCAGCACCGTCAACTGCTCCCGGCGCAGGGCCGCGTCCGGCAGCGGCACGCTGATCCGCAGCGAGAGCAGGTCCGGGGCACGCAGCGCGGGGTCGACGGCCTCGGGCCGGCCGGTGGTGCAGACGACCGCCGCCCCCGCCCGTACGGTCTCGGCGACCACCTGCCGGAACACGGTCGCCACCGGCCCCGGCCCGTCCGCCGGGGCGAGCGCCTCCACGTCGGTGACCAGCAGCACCCCGGGGCCGTCCGCGCGCGCCTCGGCGGCGGCGGCGCGCAGCCGGTCGGCGGCAGCCTGGTTGGTCAGCGCGGCCACCTCGGGAGCCCAGAGCGGGCTGACCCGGGCCCCGACCCGGGCGGCCACGGCCCGTACGAGCGCCGCCTTGCCGGAGCCGGCCGGCCCGGCGATCAGCACGCCCAGCGAGACGGTCGTGCCCAGCCGGCCCAGCACCTCCCGGTGGTGGAAGCCGAGGTCGAGCAGCTCGGTCAGCTCCTCGGCCTGCGACCGCAGCCCGGGCAGCTCGTCCACCGCGGGCGGCGCTTCGTCGACGCTCCCGGCGGTGCGTCCCGTGGCGTCCACGGCGCCCGGGAGGCGTACGCCACCCGTGGCAGCCGCCCGGCCCGCTGCGGTCCCGTTCGGGGTCGGGCCCGCGTCGAGGCGTCGCCCCTGCGGGGCGGGTCCGGTGCCGGCGGAGCCGTGGGTCGCCTGGCCGTGCTCCCAGCCGACGACGGTGTCCATGGTGACCAGCGAGCCGGTGTCGGGCTCGGCGGCGGCCACGGCGAGCAGGGTGCTGGTCCAGGCGTACCCGACGCTGTTGGAGAGGCTGCGGCGGGCGGCCTCCACGAGGCTGCGCACCGAGGCGTCGGGCAGCACGTCCTGCGGCAGCAGCGACACGTCGTCCCCGGTCGTCACCACCTTGCCGAGCAGGGCCAGCCGGAGCATCTCGGGCGAGACCACGGCGGCGATCTGCGCCGGACCGGCGAGAAGCACCCGACGGGCCGGCGTGACCGGCAGGCGGCTCACCGTCACCTGGGCGCCGTCGCGGATGCCGAGGTTGCCCAGCATGAGGTCGTCGGCGTAGAGCAGCGCGGTGCTGGCGGTCGGCTCGGCCGGCGCGACGATGCCGGCGGTCACCCGCCGGCCCGCCAGCCGCACCGGGTCGCCGGGGCGCAGCGCCAGCGCGGTGAGCACCTCCGGGTGCAGCCGGACGACGCCCCGTCGGGCGTCGAGGGCCGCCGGCCGCAGGCTCGCGGTCAGGGTCAGGTCGGGTTCCGCCACCGCCCGACCCTAGCCGCCGTGGTCACGCCCTGCCCGCTCCCGGGGCGTTCCGTGCTCCGCGAGGAGCGTCACCGTCCCCGAGCAGGGAGGGGTCGCGGCGGATCAGCTCGGCCAGCCGCGCCGCCGGGTCGGGGGTCAGCCCCTCCTGGGCCGGCGTCCAGGCCGGCACCGTCTTGACCGACATCGGCCACGCCGGCGGCGGCGCGGGGGCCTCCACGTCGACCGTCACGCCCGCGTCGGTCCAGGCGACCCGCAGCGGGTACGCCTGCCCGTCGTGCTCGACCCGGATGCTGACCGCCGTGCCGGGGTGGCCGGCCACCACGCGACGGACCGCCTCGGCGACCTCCACCACGGGGTCGCGGTGCTCCGCGCCCCGCCGCGCGTCGGTCCAGCCGGGCCCGGCGTTGCGCCCCTCGCCCCGGACGTCGGCGCGCCCCGGCTCGGATCCGCCCCGCGCCTCCGGCGCCCCGACGGCCTCCCCGCCCGCCGGCTCCGTCTCGGCGGCCCGCCGCCGCAACGCCTCCTCGCGGCGCGCCATCCGGGCCAGTGTCTCGTCCAGTCCACCTCTCATCACGAACCACCCCTTCTCGTGAAACGGGTCGAACCGCCGCAGCGGCTCAGGACCTTCCCTCCCGGGTGGCCCGCTCCAGTGCGCGGTCGAGGACGACCAGCAGGGCGTCCCGCACCGAGAGCCGGTCCCGGGCGTCGAACTGCACCAGGGGCACGTGGTCGCCGACGGCCAGCGCCCACCGGATCGCGTCGAGGTCGTGCGCCAGCCGCCCGTCGAAGGCGTTCACGCCGACCACGAAGGGCAGGCCGGCCCGCTCGAAGAAGTCGATCGCCGGGTAGCAGTCGTCGAGCCGGGCGCTGTCCACCACGACGAGCGCGCCGAGCGCCCCCCGGGCCAGGTCGTCCCACATGAAACCGAACCGGGCCTGCCCCGGCGTGCCGAACAGGTACAGCTTCAGGCTGCGGTCGATGGTGACGCAGCCGAAGTCCATCGCCACCGTGGTGGTGGTCTTCGCGGAGCGTACGCCGGGGTCGTCGACGCCGATCCCGGCGGTGGTCATCTCCGCCTCGGTGGTCAGCGGGGCGATCTCGGAGATCGCGCCGACCGTGGTGGTCTTGCCCACCCCGAAGCCGCCGGCGATGAGGATCTTGACCGGGATCGGCGGTGCGGCGGCCGGCGCGGGCCGGGGCACCGCGGCCACCCCGGTCGCCGGCGTCCGGTGCGGCGGCGGAGCGGACGCGGCGGGTTGCGGCCCCGTCGGGGAGCCGTACCGGGTGGCGGCGCTGTTGGCGGCGATCCCGCCCAGCGGGGCGACCGGCCATTCAGGAGATCGCACGGAGTCCATCAATCACTCGCAGGATGATGTCGGGGTCGAGGGCGTCGGCGCCGTCGTGCACGTCGAGGTGGCCCGCGGCGCGGAGGTCGCCGACCAGCACCCGGGTCACGCCGAAGTGCAACCGGGTCCGGGCGGATATCTCGGCGACCGAGATCGGCTCGTCGCAGAGCGAGACGATCGCCTGCAACTCGGGTGCCAGCCAGGTCAGCGACGCCGGCCGGTCGGTCGCCGGCCGGGCGGTCACCTGCGTCTCCAGCCCGATCGCCGGGTCGGCGCCGGCCACCCGCCCGGCGGTGAGCACGAACGGGCGCGGACCGGCGGGCCCGTCCTCGGTCGCCGGCGCGGCCGTGGTCGCCGGCAGGCCGGGCCGGGCGTCGTGCGGGGACGACGCGCGCAGGTAGGGCCGGATCCGGACCGTGGGTTCCGGGTCCGGTCCCTCGCCGGCGACCTCGGGGGTCATTGCTGGGCGGCGTTCTTCAGTTCGGCGATCAGTCTCGGGGTGAGGGCGCCACCGGCCCGCCCGGCGAAGAGCGTCATCTCGTAGGCGACGGTGCCGAGGTTCGCCGAGCGGTCGGCGACCACCCCGAGCACGGAGCCGCTGCTGATGGCACTGATCAGCAGGTAGCCCTCGGCCATGTCCACGACCACCCGGTTGAGCCCGCCGAGGGCGTACCAGCTCGCGGCGCCGCCGGCGAGGCTCGTCATGCCGGAGACCACGGCGGCGAGCCGTTCCGCGTTGGAGCGGTCCTTGATCGCCGACATGGCCATCAGCAGCCCGTCCGACGAGACGGCGATCGCCTCCAGCACGCCGGCCGTACTGGAGGTGAAGGAGTCCAGCAGCCAGTTGAAGGTGCGCGCCTCCGGGCTCAGGTCCCCGGCGCCCGGGTTCTGGTGGTCGACGTTGTCGTGCAGGAAGGGGCTGGTCACCGTGATGTTCCCTCTTCGTAGCGGTGGTCTTGGCTGACTTCGCGCAGGGCGCGGGCGACGCCCGCCTCGAACTCGGTGAGGAGGTCGCGGACCTCGTCCGGGTTCTCCGGCGGGCTGTCGGGCTGACGGGCCGGGGTGGCGGTCAGGTTGGCCCCGGGCACCCGCCGGGTCAGCCCGGCCGGCGCGGTGCCGTCCGGGGTGCCCCGGCCCAGCTCGGCCCGGCGTACGCCCGACTCGACGGCCTCGACGAGGGCGCGGGCGGCGGCCGGGTCCGCGTCGGTGACCGGCACCGGCCCGCTCGCCGGCGGGGCGGCCGACGGGGCCGGCGGCCCGGCCGGGCGCAGGGTGGCGCCGGGTACCCGCTGCCGGATGCCCGGCGGGGCGGCTGCCGGTGCCCGTGGCCCGGTGCCGGCCGGCGCCCGCAGTTCGACGCCGGTCGGCTCCCCACTGAACCTGAACGCGTCCCAGGAGGCGCCGGACTCCAAGCTGCGGGTGGCGCGGCTCAGCAGCGCCGCGTCGAAGCCGGACGGCACCGCCTCCGCCGCCGCGCCGACCTCCGACGGCACCGCCTCCGCCGCCGCGCCGACCTCCGACGGCGCCGCGCCGACCGTCGCGCGGGGTTCGGAGCGCGCCGTGCCGACCGCTGCGGGAGGCCGGGCGGCCTCCGGCTCGTCGGGCGAGCGCCGGTCGCGGACGGGTACGGCGGCCCGGGCCACGGTCACGCCGGCCCGCTCGGCGCGGTGCACGACCAGCGACGTCTCCGGGACGTCCAGGTGCGCGGTCACCCCGCCACCGGCGGTCGGCGTCAGCCGCACCTGCCAGCCGTGCCGGCGGGCCAGGCGGCCCACCACGAAGAGCCCCAGCACCTCGGTCGGCGCGAGGTCCAGCCGCTCCCGCCGGGTGAGCCGGGCGTTCTCCTCCGCCAGCCGCTCCGGGGCCATGCCGATGCCCCGGTCCACCACGGTCAGCCGGGCGCCGGAGCCGGTCGGCTCGCCGCCCACGGTGACCCGGGTGTGCGGCGGGGAGAAGACCGTCGCGTTCTCCATCAGCTCGGCCAGCGCCAGGACGAGGTCGCCGACGGTGCCGGGTGCCACCGACACGCCGGGCGGGACCTGCACGTCGACCCGGGTGTAGTCCTCGATCTCGCCGAGCGCCAGCCGGACCACGTCCGCGAGCGGCACCGGCGCCACGTGGGGGTCGGCGCCGGCCGATCCGGAGAGCACCACCAGGCTGCCGGCGTTGCGGCGCAGGCGGCTGGAGATGTGGTCGAGCCGGTACAGGTGCTCCAGCCGGCCGGGGTCGGTCTCCTGCCGCTCCAGCCGGTCGATCAGCGCGATCTGCCGGCCCACGAGGTTCTGCGTACGGCGGCCGACGTGGCCGAACATCTGGGCCACGTTGCGTCGGCCGGCGACCTGCCGTTCCACGAGCCGGGCGGCGGTGCTCTGCACCCGGTCGAACGCGCGGGCCAGGTCGCCGATCTCGTCGCGGGCCCGTACGTCGACCGGGTCGAGGCGTACCGGCGCGGCACCCTCGGTCTCGTCGTCGGCGACCCGGGTCAGCTCCGCCTCGGCGACCCGGGCCACCCGGTCGGCGGAGCGGGTGAGCCGGGTCAGCGGCCGGGCCACCGTCCGGGCGACGGCCGCACTGAGCAGCACCACCACGGCGAGGATCAGGGTGACGATCCCCGCCACCAGGTACGCCTCGGTCAGCGCCCGGCGTTGCTGCCCGCTCACCTCGGCGATGACGTCGGCGACGAGCTTCTTCTCGATGAACTGCCCGAAGGTGATCATCGAGCGGACCGACGGGAAGAGCGCGTCCAGCGGGATGTCCCTGGTCGCGCCGGCCGGGTCCAGCGCGCTCCTGGTGAGGAAGTCCGCGCTGGTCCGGGCGGCCACGGCCGCGTCGTTCAGGGTCACCAGCTTCAACTGCTCCGGCGTGATCAGGCTGCGGAACCCCTGGTTGTCCGCCCGTAGCCCCGCCATGCAGGCGACGTACGAGGCGCTCACCCGGGGCGAGCCGGTGGCCTTGACGAGCACGATGAGGGTGGCGCAGGCGCCCATCGCCTCGTCGACGCGGAGCAACCCGTCCAGGGCCAGCACCTGCCGCCCGGCCGCCGTGTCGGTGTCCACCCCGAACGGCAGCCGCAGCGCGTCGATCAGTCCCGTGCTGACCGGCCCGTACGCAGCCATGATCTGGTCCGGGGTGGCGGTGCCGGCGAGCACCGCGGCACGCACGTCCGTCAGCCCGCGTACGCCGTGCAGGGCCTCGGTCACCTCCGGCGGCAGCAGGCCTGCCGGGGTGGCCCGCAGGTCGGCGACCCGGTCGTCCACGCCAGCGGTCCGCTGCATCAGCTCGCTCCGGGTGACCCGGCCGAGCAGCAGCCCGACCGAGAGGACGCGCTCCTGTTGCAGGTCCTGCACGAGGCTGCCGATCCGGCTGGCGATGCGGACCCGGTCGGCGATGTCGCCGGCCCGTTGCGCGGCGGCCACGCGGTCGAGCACCGCCGGCACGGCGAGCGCCACCATGCTGAGCAGCGGGATGACCACGAGCAGCGCGAGCTTGCCCCGGATGCGGAGCCTAGCGAGCAGCATCGGAGGGCCCCCACTGCGCGCCGCCGCGTTCGCGGGCCGATCCCGCCGGCTGGAGCTGACGCGGTTCGGCACCCCGGCCGGCGGCCGGCTGCCACGGCGTGTCCTCCGGCGGGGCGTCGGCGCCGTACCGCTCGCGTCGGGCCTGTGCCGCGCGCCCCGGGGCCCGCCGGGCGGCGGTGAGCCACACCGCGCCCAGTGCCGCCCACAGCAGGACGGCCAGCGCCCCGGCCCCCACGGTCAGCCAGCGGTCCCGGTCCAGGTCGCGGGAGCGTCCGGCGAGGAGCGCGTCGAGTTCGTCCAGGATGACGGGCTGGAGCTGCTCGGCGGCGGCCTGCGCGTTCAGCCGGGCGCCGGCGATCCGCGCCTGGTCGGTCTCCGCGTCGCGACCGGCCGGTGCCGAGTGGGCCGCCAACGTCTCGACGGCCCGCTGGTAGGTGTCGAGCGGGTTCAGCACGCTCGGGCCGAGGTCGGCGCTCTCCGAGCTGTCCACGGCGGCCCGGAGGTCGGCGACCAGGTCACCGGCCGGGGTGAGCACGCCCACCCGGAGGGTGGCGATCTCGACGGCGGTGCGGTTGCGCTCGGCGGCGGGCCGGCGGTCGGCGAGCACGGCCAGGTCGGCCAGCCGGCCGGCCGCCACGACCGCCTCGGGCAGGTCCCGGCTCGCGTGCTGGAGGAAGAAGGAGTCGGGCCGGGGGTCGCGGACGAGCCCGGACGTCTCCCGGACCTTGCCGTGCAGCGCCAGCAGCAGGTCGGTGGCCTCGCCGTACGCGGTGAAGGCCGCCTCCGGGTCGGCGGGGCCGCGGGCGCCCAGCGCCTCGATCCTGGCCCGCAGGCCCGCCCAGCGTTCCTTGGTGCGCAACTCGTCGCCGATCCGCGCGTCCACGGAGGCGGCGGCCTCGACCGCGCGGGTCAGCGCCTCGCTGGTGACGGGCCGGGCGGCGACGGCGGCGGACTGGGCCTCGACCAGGGCGTGGGTGACCGGGGCGAGGGCGCGCAGGTACTCCACGCCCAGCCGTTCCCGGCCGGCCAGGTCCCGGTCGTCGGCCGTGAGTCGCCAGGTCTGGACGAACAGCAGGGTCATCGGCGCGAGCAGGGCGACGAGGAGCAGCAGCGGCAGTACGCGGCCCACCGCGGTGGGCCGCCGGCGGGCCGGCGGTGCGGGGACGGTCATGTCTGTCTCCTCCGGCGGGAGCACGGGATCGGTGGGGGTGTCGGGGGTCGGCGGCGAAGTCCCGTGCACCGGACCGGAAAACTAACCGACCAGCGGGGGCCGTTCCGGCCGCCGGACGGTCAGCTTTGCGTCACGAAGCCCGAAGTAACCGCAGGGTCACTCGCCGGGCACCGTCCGTGCCGGGCCAGAGAGTGACAAGGATGGATCGGAGTGGATTTCCGACGAACATCGGAATTCACATGATCCGAATTCATCTCCGTGAGACGGTCTGGACCGCGCCGGTGCGACGCCGATCGGATCAACCGGACGGACGTACGGAGGATCTCAGCCAACGCTCAGGATCCGGGCCGTACCGTGTGCCCAATGAGATCGCCGTTGTCGGCCGCGTGGATCCGGCGTGCCCTGCCCACCCGCCGGCGCGCCGTCGCCGCGACGGTGGTCGTCGTGCTACTCGCCGCCGCCGTGACCTGGGCAGTCCTGCCGCAGGGGCCGGCCGTCCGCACCGAGGCGGCGTTCGTGAACGTCCGCTCCGGGCCGGGCGGGGACGAGCCCGTCGACCTGGACACCACCTTCTACCTGCCCGAGGACGCGTCGGCGGCGAACAAGGTGCCGGCCGTGCTGCTGGCGCACGGCTTCGGTGGCACGAAGGACTCCGTCCGCGCCGACGCCGAGGAGTTCGCCGGGCGCGGCTACGCGGTGCTCACCTGGACCGCGCGGGGCTTCGGCCGCAGCGGCGGGCAGATCCACCTGGACCACCCGGACTACGAGGTCCGGGACGCCGAACGGCTGCTGGACTGGCTCGCCGCCCGGCCCGAGATCCGTACCGACGCCGCCGGGGACCCGAAGGTCGGCGTCGTCGGCGGCTCGTACGGCGGCGCCCTGGCGCTCCTGCTCGCCGCGCAGGACCAGCGCGTCGACGCGATCGTGCCGATGATCACCTGGAACGACCTGTCCCGCTCCTTCCTGCCGGAGAGCAGCGGCAAGGAGCCCACCGAGGGCGTGTTCAAGTCCGGCTGGGCCGGGCTGTTCTTCGGCGGCGGCGGCAACGTCGGCTCCGGGCCGGCCGGGCTCTCCGGGACCAGCGCCGCGCAGCCCGAGGGGGCGCCCGCCTCCGCCGGCCCGCCCAGCCCGGGGCCGGGCGCCGGCCCGGGGACGGGTCCCGGGCGCGCCCCCGCCGGGGCGGGAGACCCGGCATGCGGCCGATTCGCCGCCGACATCTGCGCCGCGTACCTGCGCATCGCCACCACGGGTCGGGCCGACCAGGCCGCCGTGGACCTGCTGCGCCGCTCCAGCCCGGCCGGGGTGCTCGACCGGATCAAGGCGCCGACCCTGCTCGTGCAGGGCGAGGCCGACACCCTCTTCCCGCTCGGCGAGGCGAACGCGAACGCGAACGGCATCGCCGCCGCCGGCACGCCCGTCCGGGTGGCCTGGTTCACCGGCGGCCACGACGGCGGCGAGGGCCCGAAGACCGACTCGGACCGGGTGAAGTTCCTGACCGTGCAGTGGCTCGACCACTACGTCAAGGGCGAGGGCGAGGCCCCGGGCGACGACTTCACCTGGTCGCGGATCGCCGGCTTCGACGCCCTCGACCGGGGGCTGGTGGCGACTGGCTACCGCTACGCCGACTATCCCGGCGTCGCCGGCACGGCCCGCCGGAGCGTACCGGTGGCCGGCCCCGCCCAGCCCGTCGCCAACCCGCCGTCACGCAACCCGGCCGCCATCTCCTCGGTGCCCTTCGCCGGTGAGTTGTCGTCGCTGCTCGGCGGCGTGGCCGGCGACATTCCCGGCCAGCACGCCCGGTTCGAGTCGCAGCCGCTGGCCGAGGCGGTGGACGTCGTCGGCGCCCCGACGGTCGACGTGCGGGCGGCGTCGCCGACGGGGGAGGCGGTGCTCTTCGTCAAGCTCTACGACGTCGACCCCAACGGCGCGGCCACCCTGCCCAACGGCCTGGTCGCCCCGGTCCGCCTCACCGGCCTGCCGCCGACGATCGACGCGGCACGCCCGGTCACCGTCACCCTGCCGGCGATCGTGCGCAGGATCGAGGCCGGGCACCGGCTGCGCGTGGTGGTGGCGACCTCCGACCAGGCGTACGCCACCCCGGTCGAGCCGGCCGTGCACACCGTCGCGGCCACCGGCGCGGTCAGCCTGCCGACCGTCGCCGGCGACCCGATTCCCACCTCCGCCACCGTGTGGCGCTGGGTGCTGGCCGGCCTGGTCGCCGCGATCGTCGTCGGGCTCGTCGTGGTCGTCGCCGTGGTCCGCCGCCGGCACCGCCGCCAGGACAGCTCCATCCACCCGGCGTACGCGGGCGTCCCGCTGGCCGTGCGGCAGCTCCGCAAGGAGTACGCGGACGGCTTCGTCGCCGTCTCCAACGTGGACTTCGAGGTGCACCCCGGTCAGGTCGTCGGCCTGCTCGGCCCGAACGGCGCGGGCAAGACCACCACGCTGCGGGTGCTGATGGGGCTGACCCAGCCCACCGCCGGCGAGATCTACGTCTTCGGGCACCGGCTGGTGCCCGGATCGCCGGTGCTGTCCCGGATCGGCGCGCTCGTCGAGGGGCCGGGCTTCCTGCCGCACCTGTCGGGACTGGACAACCTGAAGGCGTACTGGCGGGCCACCGGACGGCCCGCCGAGGACGCGCACTTCGAGGAGGCCCTGGAGATCGCCGGCCTGGGCGACTCCGTGCACCGCAGGACCAACAACTACAGCCACGGCATGCGGCAGCGCCTCGCCATCGCGCAGGCGATGCTGGGCCTGCCCGAGCTGCTGGTGCTCGACGAGCCGACCGACGGGCTCGACCCGCCGCAGATCGCGGAGATGCGCCGGGTGCTCCAGCGCTACGCCACCGACGGCCGGGCGGTGCTGGTCTCCAGCCACCTGCTCGCCGAGGTGGAGCAGACCTGCACCCACGCGGTGGTGGTGAACAAGGGCCGCATCGTCGCCTCGGGACCGGTCGAGGAGATCGTGGGCGAGTCGCCCAGCGTGCTCTTCGACGTGACCGACCCGGAGGCCGCCCGGGCGGTGCTGGACGGTCTGGACGGGGTGCGGGTGCTTCCCGACGGTGAGGGGCAGCTCGTGGTGGACACGAACGGCACCGCCCGCAGCGAGGTGGTCGCCGAGCTGGTCCGGGCCGGCATCGGGGTGGACCGGGTGGTGCCGCGGCGCCGCCTGGAGGACGCGTTCCTCGCCCTGGTGGGCGAGAACTCTCGGGGAAGCGGGGACCGATGATGGCGGGCACGTCACCCACGGCGGGAGCGGCGGCCGGCTACCGGCCCTCGGCGACCCTGCCGTTCGGCGCCGAGTTCCGGCGGCAGGCCTCCCGGCGGCGTACGCAGCTCGCGCTCGGGTTCATGGTGCTGCTGCCGTTGATCATCCTGATCGCGTTCCAGTTCGACACAAGCGGCGACGACGACAACGGGCGCGGGGAGTTCGGCAGCCTGGTGGAGTTCGCCACGTCGGGCGGGCTGAACTTCACGCTCTTCACCATCTTCGTCTCGGCGTCGTTCCTGATGGTCGTGGTGGTGGCGCTGTTCTGCGGGGACACGGTGGCCAGCGAGGCGAGCTGGGGCAGCCTGCGCTACCTGCTGGCGGTGCCGGTGCCCCGGGCCCGCCTGCTGACGGTGAAGCTGCTCGTCGCGCTCGTCTACTCGGCCCTGGCACTGCTGCTGCTCGCCGGCACCGCCCTGCTGATCGGCACCCTCCGCTACGGCTGGGAGCCGCTGCGCAGCACGGTGGCGGCCCAGCTCGAACCGGGCGAGGGGCTGCTGCGGCTGCTGGGCGTGCTCGGCTACCTGGCGGTCGTACTCCTGGTGGTGGCCGGCCTGGCGTTCCTGCTGTCCGTGGTGACGGACGCCGCGCTGGGCGCGGTCGGCGGCGCGGTGCTGCTCTGGATCCTCTCCAGCATCCTCGACCAGATCACCGCCCTGGGCGCGCTGCGCGCGTTCCTGCCGACGCACTACAGCACCGCCTGGCTGGGGCTGCTGTCGACGCCGGTGCAGACCGACGACGTGGTACGCGGGGCGATCTCGGCGATCAGCTACGCGACGCTGTTCTGGGGCCTGGCGTTCTGGCGCTTCACCCGCAAGGACGTCACCAGCTGAGACGCCGGGCGCCTCACGGCAGCGGCCGAGGGCTGCTCGGCGCCGACCTGCTCGGCGCCGACCTGCTCGGCACCGGTCTGCCCGGCCGGGCCGGCGTCGGTGCCGGGTCGGTCGCCTTCTTCCAGGCGCTGACGCCGATCCGGCCCGTGTTGCCGAGGTCGACGGGCCCGTCCAGGCCGACGACCTGCGCGGCCCCGCCCACTGCGGGCGCGACCTCCAGGCGCTCGCCATCGGTGGCGACGACCGTCGGATCGGTGACCAGGTTGCGCCAGAGCACGGCGGCGCCGGCCCGCTCGCCGGGCTGCAGGGTCAGTGGCCGGGGCGGGTCGTCGAAGCCCGAGGTGATTTCCTTGGCCCCGTGGACCACCCGGACCGGGATGGGGTCGCCGTCGCCGTCGAACAGGCGCAGCACGGGGTAGCCGTGGAGCCGGTAGGGCTTCGTGCCGCAGTTGACCAGCTCCAGGCCGAGCGCACGCAGACCCATCGCGGCGTTGCTGCCCGGCGAACTGATCCGGACGCCGGCTGCCGGGCACTCGGTCGTGGGAGTGGCCCAGAACGCCGTCGCCGATGCGGTCGCGGTCGGCATCGTGGCCGGCGCTGATCCGGCTGGCGGCAGGTCGGCCGACGGCGGGTCGATCGCCGGCGCACAGGCGCCGAGCAGGACGAGGCCGGCGATCGCGAGTCCGACCGCCCGTGCCGGACCTGCGATGCCGTCGCGAGGACGCGGTGCGGGTCCGCCCGCGGGTCGGGGTGCGGGTCGGCTCGCGGGTCGGGGTGCGGGGTGGGCCATCGCCCGATCATCGCACCGGCCGGTGCGCCGCCGATTCTCTGACACCCGCCCGGTGGGGATCCGGTGGCGCTGTCGAGCTGCCCCACCTGCGGGGCCAGCGGGCCGGGCCACCCCGGGCGGTGCCTGTCGAGCTGAATCGCCTACGACATCACTCGGCCCGCGCCACCCGGGGTGAGGTGATCGGAGCGTCGGTCGCAGCCCGGCTGCAGCCGGCCACCGGTTCGAGCCGCACCATGGGCGCCCGGTTGATGATGGAGCCCCTGGCCCGTCGACTCTGGAACGTCCCCCCGGTCGGCTGCGCCACTGCCCACTTCAGCGGGGAGGCGCGTACCCCCGACCTGGCCGCGGCGACCGGGGCGATGCTCCTGACTGGACACCGCCGGGCGGCTTCTGTGACGGCATGGCGCCTGTGAGTGAGAATCGGGTATGGCCACTCCGCCCGCCGGGCCGCCACCCGAGCCGCCGACCGAGCGCTCGTCCACGTCTCCGCCTGGGCCACCGGCTGAGCCGTCGTCCACGTCTCCGCCTGGGCCACCGGCTGAGCCGTCGTCCGCTTCCCCGCCCGTGCCGCCACCGGAGCAGCCGTCCGGGCCCCCGTCAAGGACGAAGGCCTGGGCCGTGCTGGCCGATGAACGCCTGCCCGGATTTCGCGGGCTCCCGCCCAGGCAGCGTGCGGTGTACGCGACCGCCGCCGTCGTCATCCTCGTGGTCGGCGCGCTGTTCGCCTACCAGGCCAACTTCCTCCTGGACCGGTCGACGGCCACCGATCGGGCCCGCTCGGACAAGCAGGCTCAGGAAGCGGTCGACCGTGAGCAACCCGCCTTCGTGTCCACCGTCACGCCCCTGGACTACGACCGGGACCTCCCCGAGGCCTTCCGCGTGCTGCTCGATCGGCCGCTGACCGAGGGCGAGCAGGCCACCCTCACCGCCCTGAACGGTGATGCGTCGCGGGTGTGGGAGTTCATGAAGCCGCTCGGCGGCCGGGTCGTCGAGAGTGCGTCCTACGTGGCGCCCTTCGAGGACGGCAACGAGAATCGCGGCAATGCCCAGACGTTCGACCTGAACCTGAACAGCGATCGCGTCGCCGGACTCACGATCAACAACATGGTCGCCGTCAAGGACTCGTGCCACGCACCCACGGCGCAGACCGTCGTCACCATCCCCCCGGGGGGTGCCGAGTCCCGGCAGGGCCTGCTGTGGGACCTGACCGGCGGGCCGACGGACAAACCGCACGGCCCGTACGTCCTGGACGAGGGCGAGCCGAAGGAAGGTCAGCTGTACTTCCGCCGCAATGTCGTCGAGCTGGGCAACGGCCAGTCGAACATGGCGTTCCGGGTCCAGCCGGAGGTGAGCAGCCACACCTGCCAGTGGCACATCGTCGCCTCGTACACCGACACGACCGGTTCCCACGAGCAACGCATCCCGAGCGGTGCCGGCACGTTCACCACCGAGGCCGTTCCGGCGCAGCCCGTGCAGTACTTCGAGCGGGTTCCGACCTCGGGGTGGGGCTGCCTCGGCGAGGTGGGTCAGCAGGGCTGCACGGCCACCGGATCCATACGGCTACCGAGGCCGCCGACCCACCGACCGGTCCCCGACTGAGGCGGCCCGGTCGCGGGGACGTCAGCGGGAACGGGGCCTGCGCTTGCGGGTGGGGGAGTCGGGGGAGTCCGGCGCGGTGCCCGAGTCGGCGGTGTCCCCGTCGTCGGGCGCGTCGGTCACCCGGGCGTCGGTGTGGCTCAGCTCGGCCAGTGTCGCGCCTCTGAGCTGGTAGACGGCGGTGCGCCGGATGCTCAGCTCCGCCATCGGGCCGCCCGCCGGCCGGGTCAGGTAGACCACCGTCGCCCTGCCGTCACGCACGCTGACGCTCTCCACCGGCGTACGGTCGCCGAGGTCGACCTGGGCCTGGTAGTCCGGCTCGCCCCTGACGTTGCGCCAGGCGGCGAGGGTGAAGAAACGGCCGGTGCCGCCGCCGTCGAGCGCGACCACGCCGATCGCGTCGCCCGCGCCGTCGCCGTCGAGGTCGCCGACGGCGCACGGTCGCTGCAACTCCACCGTCGTGCCGTCCCGGTCGGACCACCGGCCGTCGGAGAGGCGGAGCGGGGCGGCGTACCCGCGGTAGCGGACCTTCCGGCTGCCGACCCGGGTGTCGCGCAGTTCCAGGCAGGTGAGCTGGTCGCCGGTGCGGCGCGGGGTGGGGGTCGCCCGGGTGGTCGCCGGGGTGGCGTCGACGTCGTCACGCTTCGCGGCGGTGCCGGCGGTCCGGTCGGCGGACCGGTTCCGCTTCTTGCGGTTGCCGGTGGAGCAGGCGGTGGTGAACGCCAACAGGCAGGCCATGGAGAGCGCCACGACCGGGACGAGCTTGCGACGCATCGCGCGTTCCTTTCCGTCGATGTGCCCGCACCGTAACGGGCCCGCGCCAACGCCCTCGTGGACGGCGTGCCTACGTTGATGGGAGCGTTCCCATAGAGAGGGAATCAATCGACAACGTCAAATGTCCGGCGGCATCCTGGTGTCGTCCCCTATTCCTGACCGGAGGTGCCCTGATGCTCGCTGACCGGATCGGCGGCCCGGCCCTGTCCCTGTTCCGTGCCGTCGTCGGCCTGCTCTTCCTCTGCCACGGCCTGGCCTCACTGCTCGGGGTCCTCGGCGGCAGCCGGGGCACCGGCGAGGCGGTCCCGCTCGGCGAGTGGCCGGGGTGGTGGGCCGCGCTGATCCAGGCTGTCTGCGGCGGGCTGGTGCTCGTCGGGCTGTTGACCCGGGCGGCGGCCCTGCTGGCGTCCGGCTCGATGGCCTACGCGTACTTCGTGGTGCACCAGCCCGACGCGCTGCTCCCGCTGCGCAACGGCGGTGAGCTGGCCGTTCTGTTCTGCTGGTCGTTCCTGCTGATCGCCGTGTTCGGCCCCGGCGCGTGGGCGCTCGACACCGCGCTGCGGGCCCGACGCCCCGCCGACTCCCGCTCGGTGACCGCCTGAATCCGTACCGTCGAGGAAGGTCCGCCGGCCGCCCACGGCGACTGCGGGATCGCTCACAGCGTGGGATCTCGCGTCGGTCCGGGCGGCCTCGGTGCTTAGACTCGACGGCACAACTGCATACCTCATCCAGAGGGGCTGAGGGATACGGCCCGACGACGCCCCGGCAACCACCCCGCGCGCTCATCGCAGAGCGACCGGCGGGGCAGGTGCCAATTCCGTCCCCGCCGCAGGGTGCGATGCGGGGAAAGATGAGAGGACCCGCGACATGACGTCGACGTTCGCCCCCTCCGGCATCGACACCACCGCCAGCCCCGCCCGCGCCCTGGTCTGCCGCGCCTGTTCGGCGCGCTACCCGCTCGCCGCCCAGCACGCCTGCTACGAGTGTTTCGGCCCGCTGGAGGTCGACTACGACGCCGCCGCGCTCGCGACGGTCACCCGGGAGCAGATCGAGGCGGGCCCGCAGAACATCTGGCGGTACGCGGCGCTGCTGCCCGCCGGCCAGGACCCGGCCACCCGGGTCACCCTCGACCCCGGTTTCACCCCGCTGGTGGCCGCCCCGCACCTCGCCGCCGAGCTGGGCATCACCGCCCCGCTCTGGGTCAAGGACGACAGCGCCAATCCGACCCACTCGTTCAAGGACCGGGTCGTCTCGGTGGCGTTGACGGCCGCCCACGCCCTCGGCTTCAGCCGCTACGCCTGCGCCTCCACCGGAAACCTGGCCAACTCGGTCGCCGCGCACGCGGCCCGGGCCGGCGCGCCGTCGGTGGTCTTCATCCCCGGCGACCTGGAGCAGGGCAAGGTCATCACCACCGCCGTCTACGGCGGCGAGCTGGTCGCCATCGACGGCTCGTACGACGACGTGAACCGGCTCTGCGGCGAGTTGGTGGAGACGGACGAGTTCGAGGACACCGCGTTCGTCAACGTCAACGTGCGCCCCTACTACGCCGAGGGCTCGAAGACGCTCGGCTACGAGGTCGCCGAGCAGCTCGGCTGGCGGATCCCCGCGCAGGTGGTGATCCCGATGGCCTCCGGCGAGCTGCTCACCAAGATCGACAAGGCGTTCGCCGAGCTGGTCGAGATCGGCCTGGTCGAGGCGCCGGCGGGCGGCTGGAAGGTGTTCGGCGCGCAGTCTGCGGGCTGCAATCCCATCGCCACCGCCCTGCACGCCGACACCGACACCATCACGCCCGTCAAGCCGACCGGCATCGCCAAGTCCCTCAACATCGGCGACCCGGCCGCCGGCATCTACGCGCTGGAGGCGGTGCGCCGCACCGGGGGCTGGATGGAGTACGTCGACGACGACGAGATCCGCGCCGGCATCCGGCTGCTGGCCCGGACCACCGGTGTCTTCGCCGAGACGGCCGGCGGGGTGACCGTGGCCGTGCTGCGCAAGCTGGTCGAGTCCGGCCGCCTCGACCCGACCGCCGAGACCGTCGTCTTCAACACCGGCGAGGGCCTCAAGACCCTCGACGCGGTGGCCGGCGAGGTCGGCCCCACCCACCGCATCAAGCCCTCGCTCCGCGCCGCCCGCGACGCCGGCCTCCTCGGCTGACTGTGAGCATGGCGGGGTCCTCGGCGGGCCGGAAGCCGGCGTGTCGAGGGGGTCGCGGGCAGGAGGGCGGGGGATTCGCGGCGTAACTGGGATTTCGCTGTGAGTGCGGAAAACGCGCCGACAAGGACTTGACGGCAGGAACCGGACGGCGCAAGATGCTCCGTGCGGGAGGGCGTTTCGCCGGAGACTTTCAGTTCTTGCGACCCAACGCCGGAGGCGTTGTGCGAGCGTCCCTCCCGACCAACTTCCGATCGGGCCAGCGTTAATTCGCTGGCCCGATCGTCGTCCGGTGGCGCACCCTCAGCCGATGAGCATCGCGATCGCGCCGCTCGACGCCGCCGACCAGGCCGCCGTTGACGAGGCTTACCGGATCGGCGCGGCGGCCAACGCTGTCGACCTGCCGGACTTCCCGCCCTTCTGCCGGCGGCGCTTCGAGGCGGCGATCCGGCACCCGATGCCGGGCAACGAGCCGCTCTGGGCGCTGGCCCGGCTCGACGGCGTGCCCGCCGGCTACCTCGCGTTGGACCTGCCGCAGCTCGACAACACCGAGAACGCCGAGGCCGACCTGGTCGTGCACCCGGAGCGCCGGCGCCGCGGCGTCGGGCGCGCGCTGCACGAGCACGGCGTACGCCTCCTGCGGGAGCGGGGTCGCAAGCGGGTGCTGGCGATGGCGGTCTCCGCGCTTCCCGGCGGCCCGGCCCGCTCCGGGGCCGCCGCCGCCTTCGCCGCGTCGACCGGCGCCCGGCCGGCGCTCGCCGAGGTCCGCCGTCGGCTCGACACCACCCGGCTCGACCACGACGGCCTGGCCGCCGCGCTGGCCGACGCCCGGAGCCGGGCCGCCGGCTACGACGTCGTGCGCTGGCAGGGAGACACCCCGCAGGAGTACGTCGCCGACATCGCCTACCTCGACGGCCGGCTGATGGCCGACGCGCCCCTGGGCGACGTGGAGTGGGAGCCGGAGCGGATCGACGTCGAACGCGTCCGCGGCATCGAGCGGGCACTGCGGGCGCGGGGGCGGCGGCGCTACCACACGGCGGTGCGCCACGAGGCGTCCGGCCGGAGGTTGCCTGGACCCTGCTCGACGTCGGAGCGTCGGCCGACTGGCACGCGTTCCAGCAGATCACCATCGTCGACCCGGAGCACCGTGGCCGCCGCCTCGGCCTGCTCACCAAGGTCGAGAACCTGCGCCACCTGCTGGCCCACGAACCGGCGGTACGCGCGATCGACACGTTCAACGCGGCGGAGAACGCCCACATGGTGCGGATCAACGAGCAGCTCGGGTTCCGTCCCGTCGACGGTTGGACCGACTGGCAGCTCACCATCTGAGTTGTGACACGCCCCTACTGATCTGAGGGGTTCCTGTTGCATGATGGCGGGCATGACGGAGACCCCGCACCCCCTGTACGACAGGCACGCCGACACCCTCAACCGGGCGCTGACCGCGATCACGGAGCGCGGGTACTGGTCCGCCTATCCCGAGTCGCCCAGCCCCCGGGTCTACGGCGAGACCGCCGCCGCCGACGGCAAGGCCGCCTTCGAGGCGTACCTCGGCGGTGACTTCCCCCTCGACCAGCCGGGCGCGGCCGACCGGGTCGCCACCGAGAGCAGCCCGTTCGGCGTCGAGCTGAACGTCCGCTACCCGCACGCCGGCGCCGACGAGCTGGTCGCCGCCGCCTCCGCCGCCCTGCCCGCCTGGCGCGACGCCGGCCCGCAGGCCCGGGCGGGGGTCTGCCTGGAGATCCTCGACCGGCTGCACAAGCACATCTTCGAGCTGGCCAACGCGGTGCAGTTCACCAGCGGCCAGGCCTTCGTGATGGCCTTCCAGGCCGGCGGCGCGCACGCGCTGGACCGCGCGCTGGAGGCGGTCGCCTACGCGTACGCGGAGATGACCCGGCACCCGGGGACGGCGGGCTGGGAGAAGGCGGCCGGCAAGGGCGACCCGCTGCGGATGAGCAAGACCTTCCACGTGGTGCCCCGTGGCGTGGCGCTGGTGATCGGCTGCAACACCTTCCCGACCTGGAACTCGTACCCGGGGCTGTTCGCCTCGCTGGTCACCGGCAATCCGGTGGTCGTCAAGCCGCACCCGCGCGCGGTGCTGCCGCTGGCGATCACGGTGAAGTACGCCCGGGAGGTGCTCGCCGAGGCCGGCTTCGACCCGAACCTGGTGCTGCTCGCCCCCGAGGCTCCCGGGGAGAAGCTCGCCTCCACGCTGGCCCTGCACCCGGCCGTGAAGATCATCGACTTCACCGGTTCCACCGAGTACGGCGACTGGCTGGAGGCCAACGCGCGGCAGGCGGCGGTCTACACCGAGAAGGCCGGGCTGAACACGGTGGTGATCGACTCCACCGACGACTTCGCCGGGATGTGCCGCAACCTCGGCTTCACCCTGAGCCTCTACAGCGGCCAGATGTGCACCACGTCGCAGAACATCCTGATCCCCGGCAACGGCATCGAGACCGACCAGGGGCACAAGAGCTTCGACGAGGTGGCGGGCGGGATCGCCGCGGCGGTCGCCAAGGTCACCGCCGACCCGGCGCGCGGGGTGGAGATGACCGGCGCGATCGTCAACGACGGGGTGCTGGAGCGCCTCGACGAGGTCACCAAGGTCGGCGAGGCGGTGCTGGAGTCGCGTACGGTCGAGCACCCGGCCTTCCCCGGCGCGGTGGTCCGCACCCCGACGGTGGTCAGGCTGGCGGCCGACGACACCGCGACCTACTCGAAGGAGTGGTTCGGGCCGATCTCGTTCGCCATCGCCACGGACTCCACCGCGCACAGCCTGGAGATCCTGCGCGCCACGGTCGGCGAGAAGGGCGCGCTCACCGCGGCGGTCTACTCCACCGACGAGGCGGTCCTCGACGCGGCCGAGGCCGCGGCGATCGAGGTCGGGGTGCACCTGTCCTGCAACCTGACCGGCGGGGTCTTCGTGAACCAGTCGGCGGCCTTCTCCGACTTCCACGGCAGCGGCGCCAACGCGGCGGCCAACTCGGCGCTCACCGACGGCGCCTACGTGGCCAACCGGTTCCGCATCGTGCAGTCCCGCCGGCACGCCTGAGAGTTCCGGCTGCCCGGGTCGGCCCCGCACGGGCCGCCCCGGGCGGCCGTTCCGGGCCTGGGGGAACGGGTCGCCGGCGCGGGTCAGGCCGGGCGGCGCATCTGGAGCTCGGTGAGCGCCGGGACCGTGGGGTGCGGGACGCGTACGCCGGTGTCGACGAAGCCCAGCCGCCGGTACGCGCGGTAGGCCCGGTCGTTGCCGACCACGACCTCCAGCATCAGTTCGGGGCGCCCGCAGGCGCGGGACCAGGCCGCGACCGCGTCGACGAGGTCGCCGAGGAGGCCCGTGCCCCGCCAGGGCGGGGTGACGTAGACGGCGTACACCACGGTCAGCCCCGGCTCCCCCGGGGCCACCGTGCCGCCGGCGTGCCCGACGAGCCGGCCACCCGGGTCCGCGACGAACTGGGCGGTGCCCGCCCCGGCGGAGACGGACGCGATCCTGGCCGCGTAGTCGGCGTGCGACCGGGCCGCCGCGTCGGCGAGGGTCTCCAGGAAGGCCAGCGGGGCGTCGGCGAGCATCTCCAGCCGCAGCGCCCGCATCCGAGCAGCGTCCGGGGGTCGGACCCGCCGGATCTCGGCCCGCCGCGTCGGCCCCGGACCGTCGGGCGTGCTCGTCATGCCGAATGCCTATCACAGCGATGACGACCGATGGCTGTCGATCGGCGTATGTCCGATTTGTGGTCGTGCGCCGTCGTCACGCTTCGTGTAGCGTGCGATTTCGGTCACCGTTTCAGCGGCCCTCGTCGATCGCCGAGCCGGTGGTCCTCCGGTGCCGGCCCGCCCGGCCTCCGGGGTCGTGGAACGCCGCGCAGAGTGAGGAAGTGCACCGTGGCAGAGGGCACCGTGAAGTGGTTCAACTCCGAAAAGGGCTACGGCTTCATCGCCGTCGACGGTGGGCAGGACGTCTTCGTCCACTTCTCGGCGATCGAGATGGACGGCTACAAGGCGTTGGACGACGGCCAGCGGGTCGAGTTCGAGATCGCCCAGGGCCAGAAGGGCCCCCAGGCCGAGCGCGTGCGCGTCATCGCCTGACGGGCGTCCCTCCCGCGGCCCCCGCGCCGACCGACCTCCCGACCACCGGTCGTGGGGCGCCGGCCGGGGGCGGCCCGGTGCCCCGGGCGGTCGCCGGCCGGTCCGCTCCACGGGGGCGGGCAGTCTGCCGGTCCGCTCCACGGGGGCGGGCTTCGGCGCGGTTGCGTCGGCAGGGGAGGATCGTGAGCCGTTCCAGCCATCGCTGAGGAGGGTTCATGTCCGACCAGCCGCCCCAGGCCGCGCCGCCCCCGGGAGATCCCGACCCCTCCGCGACGCCACCCGTCGGCCCGGGCGGTGCTGCGCCGACGGGCCCGCAACAGCCGCAGGGCTGGGTCTTCCCGCCCACCGGTGGGTACCCGGCCGGCTCCGGCCCGTACGGCGGGCAGCCGTGGTACCCGGGCGCCCCGGTCGCCTATCCCGGGCAGCCGGTCCACGGGTGGTACCCGCCGGGGCACGGCCTCGATCCGGCCGACCTGCTCGTCACCCCGCCCGGCGCGGGCGTCAACGGCTGGTTCGGCCGGTGCGTCGGCGCGGTGCGTCGGGGCTGGCGGCTGCTGCTGCCGATCCTGCTGCTCACCCAGGTGCTGCCGGCCATGGTGGTGTCGATGCTCTCGCTGGTCGTCGACCCGAGCGCCAAGTGGGAGGAGTCGATGGCCGGCGACCCCGCCGCGCTGCCCGACACCTTCCTGACCGACACGGTCGTCCTGCTGTCCGTGGTGCTCGGCAGCGCCCTCGTCTTCGGCTTCGTGCAGAGCCTGGGCTGGGCGGCCGGCACCTGGGTGGTCACCCGGCAGGCGGCAGGTCAGCCGGCGAGCGTGGGTGCCGCCCTCTCCTACGGGGTGCGCCGGGCGCTGGGCCTCTGGGGCTGGACCCTGCTGATGAGCGTCATCATCGGGCTCGGGGTCTGTCTCTGCGTGATCCCCGGCATCTACTTCGCCTTCGCGCTGAGCATGGCCGGCCCGGTCTACCTGTTCGAGCGGCAGCACCCGATCGGCCGTTCCTTCCGCATGTTCCACGACCGGCTCGGTCTGCTGCTCGGCCGGGTGGCGCTGGTGGCGGCGGCGGTGATCGTCGGCAGCGGGGCCGCCAGCATGGTGGAGGGCATCGGCACGCTGCCGTTCGGCACCACCCCGCTGGAGTCGCCCGGCACGGCGGTCGGTGTGCTCGTGGTGACGCTGGTGGGCGCGGTGCTGGCCCTGCCGACCCACCTCGCCCAGCTGGTCGGCCTGGTCGTCACGTACGCCGAGCAGCGTGCCCACGAGGGGCCGGTGGACAGCGCCCGGCTGGCCGGTGAACTCGGCTGACCGGGGCGATCGTGCTTGCACTCGGCAGGGGAGAGTGCTAAACAAGTCATTGGCACTCGCATACCGCGAGTGCCAATGGTCGGGGCGGTAGGGCCACGGTCGTAGCGGCGTCCAGACGCGGCTGCGGCACATGGCCGGTCGTCGCGGGCTATCCGGCCCGGCCGAGGAGACGTCGTCGTCGCCAGGTGGCGACGTCCCAAGGTGCGTACACCAGGCGGCCCATCCGGGACACACACTCCGGGTGGCCCGTGAGTGTCCAGGAGGACAACGCCGTATGGCCAAGATGATCGCGTTCGACGAAGAGGCGCGCCGCGGCCTCGAGCGGGGCATGAACCAGCTCGCCGACGCCGTGAAGGTGACCCTCGGCCCCAAGGGCCGCAACGTCGTCCTCGAGAAGAAGTGGGGTGCCCCCACCATCACCAACGATGGTGTGAGCATCGCCAAGGAGATCGAGCTCGAGGACCCCTACGAGAAGATCGGCGCCGAGCTGGTCAAGGAGGTCGCGAAGAAGACCGACGACGTCGCCGGTGACGGCACGACGACGGCGACTGTCCTGGCCCAGGCCCTGGTCCGCGAGGGCCTGCGCAACGTGGCCGCCGGTGCCAACCCGATGGCCCTGAAGCGGGGCATCGAGGCCGCCGTGGCCAGCGTCTCGGAGGAGCTGCTCAAGCTCGCCAAGGACGTCGAGACCAAGGAGCAGATCGCCTCCACCGCCTCCATCTCCGCCGGTGACACCAGCGTCGGCGAGATCATCGCCGAGGCGATGGACAAGGTGGGCAAGGAAGGCGTCATCACCGTCGAGGAGAGCAACACCTTCGGGCTGGAGCTGGAGCTCACCGAGGGTATGCGCTTCGACAAGGGCTACATCTCGGCCTACTTCATGACCGACCCGGAGCGCATGGAGGCCGTCTTCGACGACCCCTACCTCCTGATCGTCAACAGCAAGATCTCGTCGGTCAAGGACCTGCTCCCGATCCTCGAGAAGGTCATGCAGTCGGGCAAGCCGCTGCTGATCATCTCCGAGGACATCGAGGGCGAGGCCCTGGCCACCCTGGTCGTCAACAAGGTCCGGGGCACCTTCAAGTCCGTCGCCGTCAAGGCGCCGGGCTTCGGTGACCGCCGCAAGGCCATGCTGGCCGACATCGCCATCCTCACCGGTGGCCAGGTCATCAGCGAGGAGGTCGGCCTCAAGCTGGACGCCGTCGGCCTCGACATGCTGGGCCGCGCCCGCAAGGTCGTGGTGACCAAGGACGAGACCACCATCGTCGACGGTGCCGGCGACGCCGAGCAGATCCAGGGCCGGGTCAACCAGATCCGGGCCGAGATCGACAAGAGCGACTCCGACTACGACCGCGAGAAGCTGCAGGAGCGGCTGGCCAAGCTGGCCGGCGGCGTCGCGGTGATCAAGGTCGGCGCGGCCACCGAGGTCGAGCTCAAGGAGCGCAAGCACCGCATCGAGGACGCCGTGCGCAACGCGAAGGCCGCCGTCGAGGAGGGCATCGTCCCGGGTGGTGGCGTCGCGCTGGTGCAGGCCGGCAAGACCGCCTTCGACAAGCTGGACCTGGTCGGCGACGAGGCGACCGGTGCGAACATCGTCAAGGTCGCGCTGGACGCCCCGCTGCGGCAGATCGCCGTCAACGCCGGCCTCGAGGGCGGCGTCGTGGTGGAGAAGGTCCGTAACCTGAACCCGGGTCACGGCCTCAACGCCGCCAACGGCGAGTACGTCGACCTGCTGGCCGCGGGCATCATCGACCCGGCCAAGGTGACGCGCTCGGCGCTGCAGAACGCCTCGTCGATCGCGGCGCTCTTCCTCACCACCGAGGCCGTCGTGGCGGACAAGCCGGAGAAGACCCCGGCCGCCCCGGCTGGTCCGGGTGGCGGGGACATGGACTTCTGAGTCCAGCTCCAACAACGCAGTGAGGGGCGGGCCGCGTCAGCGGTCCGCCCCTTGCGCTGTCACGTCGGCAGTGGCCGTTGGTTGCGTCTCTTCTGCGCCCGGTCGTACGGCTGCGGGATCTGCACCGGCTCGTCGACCAGCGTCACCGGCTCGTCGGCCGGCTCGTCGACGCCGGCCATCTCCGCCTGCTGCTCGGCGTCGCCGTAGTCGAGCCGGTCGAACGGCAACGGGCCGGGGCGTTCGTCGTCCGTGGTCATGGCTGCCTCCTCTACCGGAAACGGTAGGGCGCGACGATCACCAATGCGGGCGAATGGCGTTATGAGGGTCTATATCCCGTTCGCCCCGTTGTCAGTCCCCGAGCGTCCTGCGGTACAGGAAGAAGACGCGCTCGATCCGGGCACCCGCGCTGCCCGAGTAGAACGGCACCGGCCCGACCCAGCCGATCTGCGCCGCCGTCACGCCCGCCGCCCGCTGCTCGCGCAGGCAGCGGCGCAGCAGCACCCCGCCGATCCCCGAGCCCTCGGCCGCCGGGGCGGTGCCCATCGGGCCGAACCAGCTCGGCCGCGACGACCCGTACGCGGCGAAGCCGAGCACCTCGCCGTCGCGCTCGGCCAGGTGACAGCCCGCCCCCTCCCGGCCCACCGAACCGGTCAGTTCGGCGTCCCAGGCCCCGCCGAAGGTGGCGCGGGCGAACTCCGCCAGCGCCGGCAGGTCACCCGCCTCGGCGCGGCGGACCACCACCCCCTGCCCGGCCAGCCGCGCCTCCGCCGGCTCCGTCGGGCGCAGCGCGGGCGAGCCGTCGTACGACAGGTCGGCGGTCATGTTCCACGCCGTCCGGTCCTGCCGGTAGCCGAGCGCCAGCGCGGCGCAGACCGCCGGGGTGTAGCGCACGTCGATGCCGGGCCAGGCGTAGTACGGCGGATTGCCGGCGAGCAGCACCTCCACCGCGCCGCGCTCGGCGAGCCGCGCCTCGGCGGTCGCCAGCAGGGCCCTCCCGACACCGCGTCGCCGCTCCTCCGGTGCCACCGCGACCAGGTCGACGTGGCCACGGGCGTCGCCGTCGCCGGCGGCGAGGGAGCCGATGAGCGCACCGACGAGGCGCCCCTGCCGGTACGCGCCCCACACGAACACCGGGCGGTGGGGGGCGGCCCGCGCCCAGAGGGTGTCCACGACGGCGGGCGCCTCGGCCGCGTCCTCCGGCAGGTCCAGTGCCCGCCCGCAGAGCTCCACCACGGCGGGCCGCCGGTCGGGCCCCAGCTCGACGATCTTCAGGTCCATGGACGCCGACCCTAGGTCACCGGGGCGTTTCTGTTAAGCAGAGCCCGTGTCGGCGCCTGGGTCGGGGTCGGGGAGGGTCGGCGCGTCGGTGGGGTAGAGGCCGGCGACGAACCCGTACACCTGGTCGCCGGACCGGGGGATCTGGGCGAAGCGGCGGGCCAGCGCCTGCACCTCGGCCCAGAACGCGCGTACCTCCTCGATCGGGATGCGGGCGTGCACGAGGGTGCAGCGCAGGTCGTCGGCGGCGTGGGCGGCGGCGGATTCGGCGACGGCCTCCGCGAGCCCGTTGACGGCGGTCGCGACCTGTCTGTCCTCGGGACGGGTGAGCGCGCCGATGTAGAGCGTGCGGGCGACCCGGCCGTAGTACCGCTCGTCGATCGCCCGCACCCGCCGGGTCCGCACCACCCTGAGCAGGCCGGCGTCGACGAGCGCGGTCACGTGGTAGGCGACGCTGCTCTTCGGCCGGTCGACCGCCCGGGCCAGCTCGGTCACCGTGGCGGCCCGCTCCAGGAGCAGCTCCAGGAGGGTGGCGCGCAGGGGATCGGCCAGCGCGCGAAGCTGCGCGGGCGCGGTGACCACGAGCAGGTCGTCGAGGTCGTAGTCCGGGATCCGCTCATTGCTCGACATTTCTCGACCGTTCTAGAATCATGGATCATTCGATCGTTGTCGTCTGTTGACAGGAGTGTAGAGATGGCCGACGTGGTCCTGTTCCACCATCTGCGCGGGCTCACCGACGGGCTGCGCGGGTTCGCCGAACAGCTGCGGGCGGGCGGGCACACCGTGCACGCCCCCGACCTGTTCGACGGTGAACTCCCGGCGACCCTCGACGAGGGCTTCGCGCTCACGAAGAGCATCGGGCGCGAGGTGCTGGGCGAGCGCGCCGACCGGGCCGTGGCCGAGCTGCCCGACGGGCTGGTGTACGCGGGCTTCTCCTGGGGCGCCGCCACCGCCCAGCGGCTCGCCCAGACCCGGCCCGGCGCCCGTGGCGCGCTGCTCTACGAATCCTGCCTGCCCGTCACCGGCGAGTGGGCCGTCGGCCCCTGGCCCGCCGGGGTTCCGGTGCAGATCCACGGCATGGACGCCGACCCGTTCTTCGCCCTGGAGGGCGACATCGAAGCCGCCCGCGAGCTGGTCGGCATCGTCGGCCCCGACCTCGGCGAGCTGTTCGTCTACCCGGGCGACCAGCACCTGTTCACCGACAGCACGCTGCCGTCGTACGACGCGGAGGCCACGGCACTGGTGCTGCGGCGCTCGCGGGAGTTCCTCGACCGGCTGGGGTGAACCGGCGCTCCGTGCCGACCCTCACCCCCGCGCCGCCTGAACGGCGGCGTACGCGTCGACCAGGCCGGCGCCGGTGATGTTCCGGTCGCCCCCGCAGGTCTGCGTCCGGGTGGCGTACGTGGCCACGGCCGGGGTCGCGGTGTCCCGGAGGATCTGCCGGGTGCGGGGCAGGTCGCCGACCAGCGCCGGGTTGGCCGACCACATCAGCGCCACCACGCCGGCCACCTGCGGCGTCGCCATCGAGGTGCCGCTCAGGACGGCGTACCCGCCGCCCGGCATCGCCGACAGCACCTCGTCGCCCGGCGCGACCAGGTCCGGCTTGGCCGCCCCCGGCACCGGTCCCCGCGACGAGAACAGGGTGACCTTACGCTGCCGGTCCACCGCGCCGACGGTCAGCACGTCCGCGTACGGGGCGGGCGGGTCGTCGATCGAGCGGCAGTACGGCCCGGTGTTGCCGGCCGCTGCCACCACCATGACGCCGGCAGCGTCCAGGGCGGCGGTGGCCGGCCCGAGCACGCCCGGGTCGCAGCCTTCGAGCGCCGGGCAGCCCCACGAGTTGGTGAGGATGTCCGGCGCGCGCGCCGGGCGCCCGTCGGTGAACGGGTCCCCGCCCGCCGGGAAGGGCGCCAGCATGAACTGGAGGCAGTCCAGGTAGTACGCGGGGTTGCCGAGGTTGCGGTCCAGGTTGACGCAGCCGGCCCACCGGGCGCCCGGGGCGACCCCGATGCCGCCCCGGCCCACCGCGCTGCCCGCCGTGTGGGTGCCGTGCCCGCCCTGGTCGGTCGGCGCCCGGGTGCCGTTCCACGGGTCGTGCCAGGAGTCGTCGCCGCCCCGGAAGCCGCCCGCCAGCGCGGGGTGCCCACCGTCCACGCCCGAGTCCGAGCTGCCCACCACGATCCCGGAGCCGTCCACCCCGAGCTGGGACCAGACCCGGTCCGCACCGAGCATCCGGACGTTCCACTCGGGGCCGGCGGGCGCGGGCGCGGTGCCGCGACTGCGGCCGGCCGGCGCGGGCAGCGGTCGTACCCGCTGGCTGACCAGCACCCGGGCGACCTCCGGCCGGCGCGACAGCCAGGCCCGCACCGCCGGCCCGCCGTCCACCTCGACGGCGTTGACGAGGTAGTAGGGGGTGTGGTCGAGCCGCAGCCGCCGCAGGTCCCGGCGCAGGTCGGCCTGGGTCCGCTCGGCCGTCGCGACCAGCCGCCGGTGGACCTCGGCGACCCGGGCGTCCCGGCCGGCCCGACCGGTCGTCCCCGGGACGCCGGCGAGGTCGGCCTGCTCGCGGAGCACCACGAACAGCCGCTCGCCGTGCAGGCCGGGCTGCCCCACGCCGACGGCCACCACGCCGACCGCCAGCAGCAGGGCGGCGGCGGTCACCCCGGCCATCCGCCGGCTCGGCCGCCGGCCCCGGCCCAGCAGCACGCCGTACGTCACGGCGAGGACGGCCGCGACGGCGAGCCCGGCGCCGGCGGCGGCGGCCACCCAGAACGGCACGTCGCGGGTGCTGGCCAGGAGGAGGGTGATCTCCTCGGGGTCGGTGAAGGCCAGCGGGCCGAGCACGCCGAGCCCCACCAGCCAACGGACCGCGGGCCGCAGGGCACCTGTCCCCGGTCGCCCGGCCGGCTCCCGGCCGTCAGCGCCGGCGGGACCGGCGGGGAGCGGACCGGAGGGGCCGGCCGGAGCGGCACCCGGGGAGCCGACGGGGGCGGCGTCCGGCGGGCCGGCCGGGTCCGGGCGGCGGGCCGCCGCGTGCAGGGCCGCCAGCGCGAAGCCGGCCGGCGGCAGGGTCAGCAGCAGGGGAAGCTGGGCCCCGGACTGGCCGACCCCGGCGGCGAGCAGCAGCAGCGTGACCCCGGCGACCAGGCCGCCGACCAGCACCAACCGGGCCGGTCGGGGCGGTTCGCCGACGGTGAAGCGAGACCAGAAGGCGTCGTCCAGCAGCGCCCCGGCCAGCACGCCCAGCGCGGCGGCGGCGACCCCGGCGAGCACCGTCTCCAGCAGCCCACCGAGGGCGCCCAGCCAGACCCAGGGCAGCAGCAGCGCCAGCCCGCCGGTCACCCCGAGCAGCGTGGCGGCCGACGCGGGCGCCCGGCGCGGGGCGGCCGAGGCGGGCACCCGGGGGGTCGCGACCGCCGCGCGCCGGGCCAGCACCCGCAGGACGAGGGCGGCCAGGGCGGCCGTGGCGGCGAGCGCGGCGAGGTACGCCTCGTGGTGCACCGGCGGGAGCGCCCGGAGCAGCCCCAGCGCGCCGAGCGCGAGCGCCGCCGCCAGCCAGGTCCGGCCGGTGGTGCGGACCGCCGCCGAGCGGGGCAGCAGGGCCAGCGTCAGCGCGGGCGCCCCGACCAGCAGCACGGTGAACAGCACCGTCGCCGGCCAGAGCCAGACCACGCGGTCCAGCCCGGAGGCCAGCAGGACCTGGTCGGCCAGCCAGCCGCCGAGCTGGCCGACGACGACGAGCCCGACCGTCCAGCAGCCCGTCACCGCCGCCGCCACCACCGCCCAGGGGCTCGGCGGGCCCGGCGTGGCCAAGGGCCTTGGAACGGGTTGACCAGCGGGGAACGGGGGGCCGACCTCCATCCTGCGACAGTACGGCGCGGACGGGCTGTCCCGCCGGGTGGCGGCGACGGTTACCGTGGACGGGTGCGTGACCCCAACGTGTCCCGAACGACGGCCGGCCAGCTCTCCCCCGAGCGCCGGGCCGCCGACCTGCGCCGCCTGCGCGCCGAACGCTTCGACGTGCTGGTCATCGGCGGTGGCGCGACCGGGGCGGGTGCCGCCCTGGACGCCGCCTCGCGAGGGCTGAAGGTGGCCCTGGTGGAGGCGCGCGACTACGCCGCCGGCACCTCCAGCCGCTCCAGCAAGCTCATCCACGGGGGCCTGCGCTACCTGGAGCAGTTGGAGTTCCACCTGGTGCACGAGGCGCTCACCGAGCGCGGGCTGCTCGCCACCCGGCTGGCCCCGCACCTGGTCCGGCCGGTGCCCATCCTGGTCCCGCTGCCCGACGGGCGGGGAGTACGCGGCCTGCCGGCCCGGGTGTTCCGCCGCTCCTACTACGGCGCCGGCGTCGCGGCGTACGACGCCTTCGCCGGGGTCTTCGGCGGCGGGCGCGGCATGCCGCTGCACCGGCACCTGACCCGCGAGGGCGCCCGCCGCGTCTTCCCCAGCCTGCGCGCCGACGCGGTGGCCGGCGCGATCCGCTACTACGACGGGCAGGTCGACGACGCGCGGCTGGTGGTTACCCTGGCCCGCACGGCGGCCAGCCTCGGCGCGACCGTGGTGAACAGCACCCGGGCGGTCGGGCTCATCCGGCAGGCCCGCGAGGTCACCGGCGTCCGGGTCCGCGACCTGGAGGCACCCGCCGGCTCCCCGGACGCCGAGTTCGAGGTACGCGCCCGCACCGTCATCGCCGCCACCGGGGTGTGGAGCGACGACATGTCGCGGATGCTGAACGACGTCGGGCTGCGCCCCGGCATCCGCGTCCGGGCCTCCAAGGGCGTGCACCTGGTGGTGCCCCGCTCAGCGATCACCGGCGAGGCCGGGCTGATCCTGCGTACGGCCACCAGCGTGCTCTTCGTGATCCCGTGGGGCGGGCACTGGATCATCGGCACCACCGACACCGACTGGCGGCTGGACCGGTCCCACCCGGCGGCCTCCGCCCGGGACATCGAATACCTGCTGGAGCAGGTCAACACGGTGCTCGACCGGCCGCTCACGACGGCCGACATCGAGGGCGTCTACGCCGGGCTGCGGCCGCTGCTGGCCGGCGAGGCCGACTCCACCTCCAAGCTGTCCCGGGAGCACGCCGTCTTCGAGCCGATGCTCGGGCTGCTGCTGGTCGCCGGCGGCAAGTACACGACGTACCGGGTGATGGCCTCCGACGTGGTCGACCGGGCCGCTCACCGGCTCGGCGCCGTACGCCCCTCCCGCACCGCCGACCTGCCGCTGCTCGGCGCTGACGGCTACCCGGCGACGTGGCGGGACCGGGCGGACCTCGCCCGCCGGCACGGGATGCCGGTCGGGGTGGTCGAGCACCTGCTGGAGCGCTACGGCACCCTCACCCGCGACCTGCTCGCGCTGATCGACGCGGACCCGCTGCTGGCGTCCCCGCTGGCCGGCGCACCGGAGTACCTGGCCGCCGAGGTGACGTACGCGGCCCGGGCCGAGGGGGCGCTGCACCTGGAGGACGTGCTCACCCGGCGGACCCGGATCTCCTTCGAGACGGCGCACCGGGGCCTGGAGTCGGCGGGCCACGCGGCCGAGCTGATGGGCGCGGTGCTCGGCTGGGACGAGGCCACCCGGGCCCGCGAGGTGGAGCACTACCGCGCCCGGGTGGAGGCGGAACGCGAGTCCCAGCTGATGCCCGACGACGCCACCGCCGACGCCGCCCGGCTCGGCGCGCCCGACGTACGGGGCTTCGCGGCGGACCGCGGCGCGGACGACGACCAGGCCGAACTGCCGTCCTCGTCCCGCTGACGGCCCGGCCCCGGTCACCCCTACATTCGCCCGCCCCACCCCGGAGAGCGGTTACGGCCCTCACCCACTGTGGGATAGGTTCCGGCCCGTGCCCTCCGCTTCCTGGTCGCGTCCGGTCCGCGTGTCCGTCGCGGCCCTGATGGCCGCCGCCCTCGCCGGCTGCTCGCTGCCCGGAAACGCCGACGACGGCCCCGCGCCGGGTCCGGCCGGCACCGGGCTGTCGCAGCCGGGGCCCGGCGGCGCGGCGACCGCCGGAAGGGGCGAGGTCAGCCTCCTCCAGCGGGTCGGCACGGACGGGCCGCTGCGCACGCTCAACGTGGAACCGGACGGCAGGTGGGAGTGTGTCGACTGCGCCGGCGACGGCGTGACGTCGACCGGGGTGCTCGGCCCGGAACACGTCGCCCGGCTCCAGGAGCTGCTCGCCGACCCGGGGCTGGCGAAGGAGACCGACCAGGTCCGGCGCTACCAGGTCACCTGCATCGACGCGCTGACCTCCAGCCTGCTCACCTCGACCGGCCTGGTCACGTCGCAGGACTGCCCGGGCGAGGAGCACCCGCCCATCGCCAACGAGATCCTGCTGCTGCTCACCCAGGCCACCCCGGCCGAGATGACCGCCTGACGGCCGCGCCCCCGGCGGAGGCCCGCCCGGGACCGGCGCCACCGGCGTCCGGACCGCGGCCGGCGGAAGGCCGTCGCGCCGGGCCCGTCAGAGGACCTTGCCGGGGTTGAGCAGGCCGGCCGGGTCGAGGGCGGCCTTGATCGCCTGGTGCACCCGCAGGCTCACCGGGCCGATCTCGCGGGCGAGCCAGTCGCGCTTGAGCAGGCCCACGCCGTGCTCGCCGGTGCAGGTGCCGCCCAGTTCGAGGCCGAGGCGCATGATCTCGTCGAACGCGCGCCGGCCGCGTTCGAGGCTCGCCGGGTCGGCCCGGTCCACCACGATGTTCGGGTGCATGTTGCCGTCGCCGGCGTGGCCGACCACGCCGATCGGCACGTCGCACTCCGCCGCGATCCGGGCCACCCCGTCGAGCAGCGCCGCCAGCGCGCCCCGGGGGACCGCCACGTCGTCGATGACCAGGCCGCCGTTGCCGCCCGGGTAGGTCTCCGCCGCGAACTTCTCCATCGCCGGGTGCGCGAGCCGGCGCGCCTGCAACAGGGCCGCCGCCTCCACGGCGTCGGTGGCCGCGTAGACCTCGTCGGCGCCGGCCGCCTCGCAGACCGCGGCCAGGCCGGCCAGGTCGTCGGCCGCGCGGGAGCCGGTGTCGGCGGCGGCCAGCAGCAGCGCCTGGGCGTCCGTCCGCAGCCCCATCGGCCGGTACGCCTCGATCGCCCGCAGGTGCGTCCGGTCGAGCAGCTCCAGCAGGCTGGGGGAGAGCCCCCGGGCAGCGATCCCGGCCACGGCCGCGCCGGCGGCGGCGGTGGTCGGGAAGACCGCCACCATGGTCAGCGACTCCGCCGGGGCGGGCCGCAGCGCCACCGTCACCTCCGTGATCACGCCGAGGGTGCCCTCGGAACCCACGAAGAGCCGGGTGAGGTCGTACCCGGCCACCCCCTTGGCGGTACGCCGGCCGGTGCGCAGCACCTCGCCGGAGGCGAGCACCACCTCCAGGCCCAGCACGTACTCGGTGGTGACGCCGTACTTGACGCAGCACATGCCGCCGGCGTTGGTGGCGACGTTCCCGCCGATCGTGGACGACTCCCACGAGCCCGGGTCGGGCGGGTACCAGAGCCCCTGCTCCGTCACGGCGGCGGCGAGCGTCGCGTTGACCACGCCGGGCTGCACCACCGCGATCCGGTTCACCGGGTCGATCTCCAGCACGGCGTCCATCGCGACCATGCTGACCACCATCGCGCCGTCGACGGCGTTGGCCGCGCCGGCCAGCCCCGTGCGCGCCCCCTGCGGCACCACCGGTACGCCGTGCCGCGCGGCCGCCCGCAGCGCGGCGGCCACCTGCGCGGTGGTGCGGGGACGGACCACGACCAGGGGCGTAGCGGCGGCGCAGAGGTCGGCCTCGTCCCGCTCGTGCATCCGCAACAGGTCCGGGTCGGTCAGGACGGCGTCGTCGCCGAGCGCCGCCCGCAGATCGTCGAGGAGGGGGGATCCGGCCATGTCGCCGAGGCTACGGTCGGTCCCGCGCGATCACCAACCGGTCCCCGCTGCGGGGTACCTTGGCCGACATGCTCTACCTGGACCGGCCCGCCTGGCCGTGGCGGGGGCGGCTCTGGTCCCACCTGATCAGCGACGTCTCCCCCGCTGAGCTGCACGCCTTCGCCGAGATGCTGGGCGCGCCCCGCCGGGGGTTCGACCGGGACCACTACGACATCCCGGCCGACCGGTTCGCGATGGCGGTCTGGCTGGGCGCCCGGGTGGTGCCGAGCCGGGAGCTGGTGCGCCTGCTCCGGCAGGCCGGGCTGCGCCGCCCCAAGCACCTGGCCCGCCCGCGTGGGGTGCGGGTGGGGGCGGAGGGCTAGCGGAGCGTGGACAGCTCGCGGGTCAGGTTGGCACGGGCCCGGGGCTCCCAGCGCCGTGCCAGCGGCGGCAGCCGGAACAGCGCCGGCAGGGCGAGCAGCCCGGCGAGCACCCGGGCGCGGCCGACCCGGAAGTCGGCCTCGGGCACGTGCGCGTACTCCCGGCGGATCGCGGCGGCGTAGCGGTCGTACGCCTCGGGCGGCGTCGCCAGGACGGCGAGGTCGGCGTCGCAGAGCAACGCACCGTCGGCGTCGCCCGGCTCCACGGCGTGGCCGGCGGTGAGCAGCACCAGCCGGCGCACCTCGGCCACGGCGTCGGCCGGCAGGCCCGCCCGGGTGAGCAGCGTCCCGGCGAGCGCCGCGCTGTCGCGCTCGTTGGCGTCGCCCCCCGCGCGCGGGTCGTAGACGGCGTCGTGGCACCAGGCCGCGAGGCGCACCAGGTCCGGCCGCCCGGCGACCGGCGCGTGGGCGTCGACCACGTCGAGGACGGCCGTCAGGTGGTCGGCGTCGTGGTAGTGCCGGTGCGGCTCGTGCCAGCGGGCCAGCAGGTCCTCGCCGACCCGGCTCAGCTCCGCCGCGTCGGTCATTCCGGCGCCCCGGGCCGCGGCCCGCCACCGGTCGAGAAGGTCGACCACCCGGCCGAGTCTGCCCTACCGCCGTCGCCGGCGAGGATTCACCCGGCGCGGCACGGGTAGTCCCCGCCATGGCCGTGGCCCGGGACCGTCGACCCTCACTGGTGCGACGCGCCATACTGCGCGACCGGGCGACGGACGTCGACGGCGCCCGGATCGCCGAGGTGGCGGAGCGCCTGCGGCACCGCGGCAAGGCCACCCTGCACGACCGCCTGCACCGGCTGCGGATGGCGATGGGCCTCGCCGTGCAGGCCGGCCTCGCCGCCGGACTGTCCTGGCTGGCGGCGCACGAGCTGCTCGGCAACCCGCAGCCGGTCTTCGCGCCGATCTCCGCGGTCGGCACCCTCGCCGCCTCGGTCGGCCAGCGGTTCCGCCGCACGGTGGAGTTGATCGTCGGAGTGGCGATCGGGGTCGCCGTCGGCGACTTCCTCATCTACCTGCTCGGCACCGGCCCGTGGCAGCTCGGGCTGGTGGTCACCCTGGCCATCATGCTGACCATCTTCGCGGGCGCCAGCGTGGCCATCGTCATCCAGGCGGCGGCCACGGCGGTGCTGATCGTCACGCTCAGCCCGTCGACCGAGAACCTGGAGATCCCCCGGTTCATCGACGCGTTCATCGGTGGCGGCATCGCGCTGCTGGTCACCGCGATCCTGCTGCCGCTCAATCCGCTGCGGGTCATCAACCGGGCCGCCCGGCCAGCCCTGGACCTGCTCGCCGCCCAGCTCGACGTGACCGCGGAGGCCCTGCGGGACCGGGACCGGGGCAAGGCCCAGCGGGCCCTGGACCGGCTCCGCAACAACCAGGAGGAGATGGCCACCTTCACCGAGGCCATCGAGGGGGCGAAGGAGACCACCACGCTCTCGCCCGCCCGGTGGCACCGGCGGGACGAGCTCACCCACTACGCCGAGGCCGCCGACCCGATCGACCGGGCGATGCGCAACGCCGGCACGCTGACCCGGCGCGCGGTGACCCTGATCGAGGACGAGGAGCCCATCCCGGAGACGATGCCGGACGCGGTGGCCCATCTCGCCGAGTCGGTACGCCTGCTCAAGCACGAGTTCGCCGTGGGCGAGGAGCCCGAGCAGGCCCGGGAGCGGGCGCTGCGCGCGGTCAGCGAGGCCGGCCGGGCGTACGCCGAAGGGGTCGGCTTCTCCGGCAGCGTGGTGATCGCGCAGGTGCGGACCACCGCCAGCGACCTGATGGTGGCCTCCGGCATCAGCCAGGAGGAGGCGAACCGCGGGGTCCGGCAGTCCTTCGGCGACCCGGACCGGCCGGGCGGCGAGGGGGAGCGGGACGAAGCCCCGAAGCCGCCCGCCGCCCCGCCGCTCGGCTGACCCGCACCCCCGTCGACCCGCCCAGGCCGCGGGGCGTGGGCGGATGCCCCACCCCGTCGACCCGGTCAGGCCCGCAGGGCGCGGGCCAGGCGGCGGACGGCCTCGTCCATGAGGTCGGACGGGGCGGCGGCGTAGGTGAGGCGGAGGTGGGGGGCCGGGGGCTCGGCGGCGTACCAGGGGCGGCCGGGGAGGACGACGACGCCTTCGGCGGCCGCGGCGGCGGCCAGCGCGACGTCGTCGGTGCCCTCCGGCAGGCGTACCCAGAGGTGCATGCCGCCGCGCGGGACCGGCTGCCGGGCCAGTTCCGGCAGGTGCCGGCGGAGCGCGGTCAGCAGCGCCTCGCGGCGGGTCCGCAGCGCGGTGCGCAGGGCGCGGCGGTGACGCGCCCAGGCCGGGGTGGTGACGAACTCGATCGTGGCCTGTTGCAGTGGCCCGGCGACGAAGAAGTCGTCGAGCAGCCGGGCCGCCCGCAGCCGGGCGCCGGCGGGACCGCGGGCGCCGATCGCGGCGACGCGCAACCCGGGAGCGGTCGACTTGGTCAGCGACCGCAGGTAGACGACGTGCCCGTCGGGGTCGTCGGCGGCCAGCGGTGGCGGGGCCTGGCCGTCGATGGTGAGGTCGCGGGCGTAGTCGTCCTCGATGAGGAACGCCCCGGCGTCGCGTACGGCCTCGGCGACCCGGGCCCGGCGGTCCTCCGCGAGCGTCGCGCCGTGCGGGTTGGCGTACAGCGGCTGGCAGTAGAACAGCCGGGCGCCGGTGCGGGCGAACGCGGCGGCGAGCTGGTCGGGGCGTACCCCGTCGGCGTCGGCGGGCACGGGCACCACCCGGAGGCCGGCCGCCCGGGCGGCGGCCAGCGCGCCCAGGTAGGTCGGCGACTCGACGAGCAGGGTGTCGCCGGGCGCGGCGAGCGCCCGCAGCGCGGACGACAGGGCGGCCTGTCCGCCCGGGCAGACCACCATGTCCTCGGCGCGCAGCCCGGCCCCGGCCTCGCGGGCGAACCAGGCGCGCAGGTCTTCACGCCCCTCGGCCGGCCCGCGCTGCCAGGACGCGGGCTGCCGGGCGGCGCGGCTGAGCGCGGCCCCGAGCGCGGCGGCGGGTTGCAGCTCCCCGTCCAGGTAGCCCCCGGACAGCGGGATCGCTCCGGCGGGCGGTAACGCCAGTAGCGCCTGCATCTCGTCCTCGCCCGGCCGGCGGGGGCCGAGCGCCACGGTCTGCCACGACAGGTCGGGGGCGCGCCACTCGCGAGGCGGGGCGGCCACGAAGGTGCCCCTGCCGGCTCGCGTCTCGACCAGTCCCTGGGCCACGAGCTGGCGGATGGCCTCGGCGACGGTGACCGGGGAGGCCTGGTGCCGGGCCGTCAGCTCGCGCACCGAGGGCAGCCGCGTGCCGGGATCCGCGGCAGCCGCGAGCCCGCGCAGGTCTTGGACGACGCGGTCGGCTGCGTTACCGTCATTCATGAACGGGAACAGTAGCGCTACTGTCAGGACCACGGTAACGGCGGACCGGACGGTCGGTCTCGCCCTCGGCGCGCTGGGCGTGCTCGCCTTCAGCATGTCGCTGCCCGCGACCCGCGTCGCCGTGCAACAGCTCGACCCGTGGTTCGTCGCCTTCGGCCGGGCCGTCGGCGCGGCGCTGCTGGCCTGGGCGTACCTGCGATCCACCCGCGCCCCGCGGCCCACGCGTGGTCAGTGGCGGCGGCTGACGGTCGTCGCCCTCGGCGTCGTCGTCGGTTTCCCGCTGTTCACCTCGCTGGCGCTCAGCACCCAGACCTCCGCGCACGGCGCGGTCGTCATCACCGTGCTGCCCGCCATGACCGCCGTGTTCGCGGTGCTGCGGGCCGGCGAGCGACCGCCGCCGCTGTTCTGGGCCGCCAGCGCCGGCGGGCTGCTGGCGGTGCTCACCTTCCTCGGCGCCAGCGGCGCGGTACGCGGGGCCCTCGCCCCACCCGACCTGTTCCTGCTCGCGGCGGTCGTGCTCTGCGGCCTGGGGTACGCCGAGGGCGGCGCGCTCGCCCGCGAGCTGGGCGGCGCCCGGACGATCTGCTGGGCGTTGCTGCTCTCGCTGCCCGTCACCGTGCCCGTCATGGTCGTCGCCGCCGTGGCCGCCCCGCCGCGCGCCGACCCCGTCGCCTGGTCGGCGTTCGGCTACCTCACCGTGGTCTCGATGTTCCTGGGCTTCTTCGCCTGGTACGCGGGCCTGGCCCGGGGCGGCATCGCGCAGGTCGGGCAGATCCAGCTCGCCCAGCCGGTGCTCACCCTGGCCTGGTCGGCGCTGCTGCTCGGCGAGGCCGTCACCGGTGCCTCGATCGCGGCGGCGGTGGCCGTGCTGGCGTGTGTGGTGCTGATCCAGCGCACCCGCGACCGCGCGCCGGCACCCGCGGTGGGCAAGGCCTGACGGGAGACGCGGCCAGTCCCGGGGCGGTGCGGGGCCCGTGCCGTCCCGCCGGCCCGGGGGAGCGGGCCGGCGGGCGCTCCCGGGTCGGTCAGGCCAGCGCGGCGAGGGCGGCGAGCAGCCGGTCCACGTGCCCGGTCGTGCTGCCCAGGCCGATGCTGGCGCGCAGGGCGGTCGGCGGCAGGTCCCGCTGGCCGGCGCGGGCGGCCGCCTCGTCGAGCAGCCGCCGGGCCAGCGGGTGGGCGCAGAACAGGCCGTCGCGCACCCCGATGTCGTACGTCGTCGCGAGTTCCGCCGCCACCTCCGTCGAGTCCCGGCCGGCCACCACGAACGACACGATCCCCACCCGGGGCGCCGCCGGCCCGAACATGCGCAGCTCCAGCACGTGCGGCAGGGCCGCGAGGCCTTCGCGCAGCCGGGTCAGCAGAGCCTGCTCGGCGTCGTGCAGGGCGGCCCGGTCCGCGTCGGCCAGCGCGGTGCAGACCGCCGCCAGGGCGACCGCGCCGAGCAGGTTCGGGGTGCCCGCCTCGTGCCGGGCCGGGCCGGTCGCCCACCGTACGTCGTGGGTGGCCGCCCCGACGTGGCTGGTGGCGCCCCCGCCGGCCAGGTACGGCGGCGCGGCGTCCAGCCAGTCCGCGCGCCCGACGAGCACGCCCGCGCCGAAGGGGGCGTACAGCTTGTGGCCGGAGAGCGTGAGGTAGTCGACGTCGAGGGCGGCGACGTCCACCGGCGCGTGCGGGGCGAGCTGCGCGGCGTCCACCGCGATCCGGGCGCCGTGCCGCCGGGCCACCCGGGCCAGCTCGGCCACCGGCCAGCGCTCACCGGTCACGTTGCTCGCTGCGGTCACCGCCACCAGCACGGGCGGGCCCTGCTGCGCGCCGCGGGGGCCCGACGGGGCCTGCCTGCGCAGCTCGCCGAGCGCCGCGTCGAGCGCGCGGACCGCCCCGGCGGGATCCGGGGGCACCGGCAGCCGCACCGAGCCACGCGGCCAGGGCAGCAGGTTGGCGTGGTGCTCCCCGCCGAAGGTGACCACCGTCGTGCCGGCGGGCAGCGCCCGGGCCAGCAGGTTCAGCGCGTCGGTGGTGTTGCGGGTGAAGACCACGTGGTCGTCGGCGCGGGCGCCGAGGAAGTCGCCGACCGTCTGCCGGGCGCGCTCGTAGGCGAGGGTGCAGCGCCGCGACAGCGCCCCGGCGCCGCGGTGCACGCTGGCGTACCAGGGCAGCAGCTCGGCCACCGCGTCGGCCGCGGCCCGCGCGCAGGGTGCGGTGGCCGCGTAGTCGAGGTTCACCTGGCCGGCTACGCCGAGCACGTCGAGCGGGTCGGCGACGGCGGGCGGCTGCGGCGCGGGCGGGGGTACGAGGGTGACGGTCATGGCCGACCTCCGGGTCCAGGGACCCCGGGTGGGCGCACACGGGCGGGGTCCGCGCTTGCCCGGCACGCGATCGGGCCGGGCCCGGTCATCACCCGGGGCACCCCACCGCGAACTCGACGAGGGTTGCCGGCCAGCAAGCCGGGGCTTGACGCTGGCGCTCGTGACCTGCCGGCAGCATAGCCGGGTGAATGCGGCCGGACCAGGCGGCCGGGGATGGCTACGCTGACCGCATGGCCGACACCCCGCCCGGCGCACCCCTGCCGCCGTCGCCGACCGCGCCCGCCGTCCCGCCGCCGGGCGGGGCCGGGCCCCGGATGCCGTTACGCGGGCTCGACTGGCGTCGGATCCTGGTACTGGTCGGGGCCGTTCTGTTCATCGCGGCCTGCGCGGTGTACATGGTCTTCGAACTCGGTTTCAATCTCGGCGTCGAGGCGCTGCTGATCGGGCTGGTCGCCGCGCTCCTCCCGGTTCCGGTCCTGGTGGCCTGTTTCCTCTGGCTGGACCGCTACGAACCGGAGCCCCTGAAGTACCTGATCTTCTGCTTCGCCTGGGGCGCGTTCGTCTCCACCGCCGCCTCCTACAAGGTCAACAACTTCTCCGCCGGGCTCTTCGAGGACTGGGGGCTGCCGACCGCGCTGACCGCGGTGCTGGTCGCGCCGTTCATCGAGGAGTTGACCAAGGCGCTCGGGCCGATCCTGCTGCTGATCTTCCGCCGGCGGGAGATCTCGGGCATCACTGACGCCCTGGTCTACTGCGGGCTCTCCGCCGTCGGTTTCGCCATGGTGGAGAACATCCTCTACCTGGGCGGCCACGGCTATGCCAGCGGAGTGGAGCGGTACGGGCCGGCGACCGGCACCCAGCAGGTGATCGCCATCTTCATCGTCCGGATCCTGCTCTTCGGCTTCGCCCACCCGCTCTTCACCTCCATGACGGGGGTGGGGCTGGGCATCGCCGCGCGCACCGCCAGCCGGTGGGTCCGGGTGCTAGCCCCGCTCGCCGGGCTGCTGCTGGCGATGATGCTGCACGGGCTGTGGAACCTGCTGCCGACGCTCACCCAGGCCACCGGCCAGACGTTGATCATGCTGTACGGCTTCATCGGCGTGATGGTGCCGGTCTTCTTCGCCATGGTCGGGCTCGCCCTGTGGCTCCGGGCCTGGGAGGGGCGGCTCACCGAGCGGACGCTGCCGGACTACGTGCGGGCGGGCTGGCTGACCCCGCCGGAGGTGGCGGCGCTGAGCAGCCTGGGGCGGCGGCACGCGGCCCGGGTGTGGGCCAAGCGGGTGGCCGGCGACGGCGGGCTGAGGGCGATGCGCGGCTACCAGTTCGCGGCGACCCGGCTGGCGCTGCTGCGCGACGGCGCACTGCGCGGCCTGGACCGGCGTCCGGCGGACCGGGAGCGGACCGCGCGGGAGGAACGGGAGCTGCTGGAGGCGATCGGCGCGTACCGGTCGTTCTTCGTGGGCCGGGACCCGCAGGTGCCGGCGGGAATCTGGGACGGGCACCGCTACCACCTGCGGTTCCCGGACGGCACGCAGCGGTCGGTCGAGGCGCCGGACGATCCCGTCGTGCCGATCCCGGTGGTGCTCGTACCGCCGCCCCCGCCGCCCCCGCCCGGCTGGTACGGCCAGCAGCCGCCGGCGCCGTGGCACCCCGGCCGCCCCTGAGCCCGGTCGTCAGGTCATCAGGCTGGTGAGGAAGTCACCGAGGCCCTGCGCCATCGCCATCAGTCCCGCCCCGATCGCCTTGAACATCTCCGCCGCGCCCTCCGGCCGGAAGGCCATGAAGTAGATCAGGAACGCGACGCTCCCCCAGAGCAGAATCTTCTTCACTAGTACCGGCATCGCGTCCCTCCCCAGGGCCGGTGATGCGGCTGGCTTCCCGGCGGGAGGCGACGCAAACGGCACCGGCGCCCTCATCCGGGCGGGTGGGGCGGGGGTGGGCTCAGAGGTAGAGGCCGGTGGAGTCGTTCTCGACCCGCTCGGCGGCCACGGCGTGCACGTCGCGTTCGCGCAGCAGCACGTACCCGCGGCCGTGCAGTTCGACCTCGGAGCGGTCGTCGGGGTCGAAGAGGACCCGGTCGCCCGAGACGATGGCGCGCACGTTCGGCCCCACGCCCACGGCCGTGGCCCAGGCCAGCCGCTTGCCCACGGCGGCGGTCGCCGGAATCACGATGCCGGCGGTCGAGCGTCGCTCACCCTCGCTCCCCTCCATCCGCACCAGCACACGGTCGTGCAGCAGGCGGATCGGCAGCTTGGAGTCGAGATTCTCGTCGGCGGTCACGCCGCAGACGCTACCGTGTCCCGGTCGGCGGGCCGTGGGCGGTTACGCGCCGGGGGCCGGGGGCAATGTGTGGCGGACCTGCCCTACGGTGGCGTCGTCGGACGTATCCTGTCCGCCCACCGGCGTGGGCGGGCCGGTCTCTTGCCAGGAGGTGCGCTTGAGCCGCTTCGAGCAGATCCGCGGACGGCTCCGTCGCGCGTACGAGTCGGGCCGGGAGACGGCGCGGGCACGCCGTACGGATCCGGTCGACGGCCCCGAGTCGGCCGGCGTGGCCTCGCCGACGTCCCCCGGCCCGGTGGCGGCGCCCTCCGCGACCGTCGTCGGCGCCCCGCCGCCCGGGGCGATGCACAACTCCACCTCCAGCCGGGACGACGCGGACGTGCCGCACGCGCTGCGGATCGCCGCCGCGTGGTCCTGGCGGCTGATCGTGATCGGCGTCGTGGCCTGGGCGCTGCTGAAGGTCGTCGGCACCGTCCGGATCGTGGTCATCCCGCTGGCCGTCGCGTTGCTGCTCTCGGCGCTGCTCGCGCCGGCGGTCGGCTGGCTGCTGCGGGCCCGCCTTCCCCGGTCCATGGCGACGGCGGTGGTGCTGGTGGGCGGCCTGGCCGCGGTGATCGGGACGCTGACCCTGGTGGTGAACGAGTTCATCCAGGGCGTGCCGGAGCTGAGCAAGAAGTCCTCCGAGGGCGTCCGGCAGATCCAGGACTGGCTGAAGACCGGCCCGCTGCACCTCTCCGACGGCCAACTCGACAACTACATCGAGGAGGGCCAGAAGTGGATCAACAACAACACCGAGAAGTTCACCAGTGGCGCCCTCTCCACGGCCGCCACGCTGGCTGAGGTGCTGACCGGCACGCTGCTGGTGCTCTTCGCCACGTTCTTCTTCCTGCGCGACGGCAACAAGATCTGGCGCTTCCTGGTCCGGCTCCTGCCGGTGGCCGCCCGCTGGAAGGTCGACGACGCCGGGCGGGCGTCCTGGGCGACGCTTGTCGCCTACGTCCGGGCGACCGTGCTTGTCGCCTTCATCGACGCGGTCGGCATCGGTGTCTTCCTGGTCATCTTCGACATCCCGTTCGCCTTCCCGCTCGCCGCGCTCGTCTTCCTCGGTGCGTTCATCCCGATCGTCGGTGCGACCCTGTCGGGCGTCGTCGCGGTCCTGGTCGCGCTTGTCGACAGCGGCCCGGTGACCGCGCTGATCATCCTCGGCGCGGTGATCGGGGTGCAGCAGGTGGAGGGGCACCTCCTCCAGCCGCTGATCATGGGCCGGGCGGTGGCCATCCACCCGCTCGCGGTCATCATCGGCATCGCGGCCGGCGTGGTCCTCGCCGGGATCACCGGCGCGCTGGTCTCGGTGCCGCTGATCGCCGTGCTCAACACGGCCGTCCGCCGGCTCGCCGCCCGCACCGTTCCGGACACCCCGCCCGACGCCGTCGTCGTCGCCTCCCAGGCGCCCTGACGGGTCAGACCTTGGCGAGGCGGTCGAGGGCGCCCCGGGCGACCTCCGGCCGGGTGGTGTACCAGAACGGCGGCAGCGACCGGCGCAGGAACGGCCCGTAGCCCCGGGCCGTCTCCAGGCGCGAGTCGAGGACCGCCACCACGCCCTTGTCGCCCGTCGACCGGATCAGCCGCCCCACCCCCTGGGCCAGCCGGATCGCGGCGATCGGCACGCTGACCGCCGCGAAGCCCGACCCCCCGCCGGCGTCCACCGCCGCGGCCCGCGCCGCCGCCAGCGGCTCGTCCGGCCGGGGGAAGGGCAGCCGGTCGATGACCACCAGCTGGCAGGAGTCGCCCGGCACGTCGACGCCCTGCCAGAGCGACATCACCCCGAACAGGCAGCTGGACTTCTCCTCCCGGAACCGGCGTACCAGCAGCGGCAGCGCCTCCTCACCCTGGAGCAGGACCGGCAGGTCGGTCCGCGCGCGCAGCAGCTCCGCCGCCTGCTGCGCGGCCCGCCGGGAGGAGAAGAGGCCGAGGGTACGCCCGCCGAGCGCGGTGACCAGCTCGAGCAACTCCTCGCCGGCCGCGTCGGGCAGCCCGGAGACGCTGGGCCGGGGCAGGTGCGCGGCGACGTACAGGATGCCCTGCCGGGGGTAGTCGAACGGCGAGCCGACGTCGAGGGAGCGCCAGCCCGGCCCCGAGGTGGCCGGCGCCCCCGCCGTGCCGGTCGCCGTACCGACCCCGGTCGCTCCGCTGCCCTCCGCCGGGCCGGTGCCGCCGGTGCGCCCGGCCGACCGGGCGGCCATGGCGGCGGCGGCCGGTGACGGCGGGTCGGCCGGGGGCGCCTCCAGGCCCAGCGCCCGGGCCACCGTGTCGAACCGGCCGCCCAGCGTCAGCGTCGCCGAGGTGGCGACGACCGTGCGCTCCTCGTACAGGTGGGTGGCGAGCGTGCCGGCGACCGAGAGCGGCGCGACCACCAGCGCCCGGCGACCGGTGTTGTCGTTCTTCTCCACCCAGGCGACGTCGTGGTCGGCCTCCTCCAGCAGCCGCTGCGCGGTGGCCGAGAGCTCGTCGAGCACCGCCTTGGCCTGCTGCTTGCGTACCGGGTCCGGGTCGTCGGACTTGACGTCGCCGATCGCGTCGAGCGCCGCCCGGGTGGCCGCGTCGAGCAGGGTGCACGCCTCGCGCAGCGGGGACGGCAGCCCCGAGGTGATCCGCCCGGCCGGCGCCTCGGCCAGCCCGACGGCCAGGGCGTCGCCGGCCGCGGTCAGCGACTCGGCGACGTCCGGCCGCAGCAGCGGGCGGGCCCGCTTCGCGGAGCGGTCGATCAGCTCCGGCACCAGCTCGGCCTGCGCGGCGGAGGAGACCCGGTCGGCCAGCTCGTGCGCCTCGTCGACGATGAGCAGCTTGTGCGGCGGCACGATGTGCCGGCCGGCCAGCATGTCCACCGCGAGCAGGCTGTGGTTGGTGACCACGATGTCGGCCTCCCGGGCGCGGGCCCGGGACGCCTCGGCGAAGCACTCCGCGCCGAACGGGCAGCGGGACGCGCCCACGCACTCCCGGGCCGGCATGGAGACCAGCCGCCAGGCCTGGTCGTCGACGCCCGGGTCCAGCTCGTCCCGGTCGCCGGTGTCGGTCTTCTCCGCCCAGTCGCGCAGCCGCTGCACCTGCTTGCCGAGCCGACCCGCCTCGCCGAGCCACTTCGTGCCGCCGCTGGGGCGCGCCGCCGGGGCGTCGAAGAGGGTGTCCTCCGGCTCGTCCTCCGTGGAGTTGTCCAGCCGGGCCAGGCAGAGGTAGTGGTGCCGCCCCTTCAGCACCGCGAAGGTGGGCCGCCGGCCGAGCACCGGCTCCACGGCGTCGGCGAGCCGGGGCAGGTCGTGGTCGACCAGCTGGGACTGCAACGCCAGGGTGGCCGTGGAGACCACCACCGGGCCGTCCACGGTCAGCGCGGGCGTCAGGTAGGCCAGCGACTTGCCGGTGCCCGTGCCGGCCTGCACCAGCAGGTGCTCCCGCGCCTGCACGCACTCCTCGATGGCGGTCGCCATCTGCTGCTGGCCGGGGCGCGCCGCCCCGCCCGGCACCGCGCCGACCGCGGCGGCGAGCAGCTCCACCCCGCTCGGCCGGGTGCCCCGCCGCCGGCCTCCGGTGCGGGGCGAGGGGGCGGCGGAACCGGTGGCGAGGCGCGGAGTCACCGTGCGACGGTACCCGCCGTCCCCGACACCGGCCGCGCCGATCCGGGCGTGGCGTCGTCACGGTACGGTCTCCCACCGACCGCGTCCGGTTACTTCCGTGCGGCGACGGATGGGCGGTATCGGTTAGGGTGCGACTCATGCCGAGCGACGTGGTCCGCGTGATCTACCGCAAGTACGACGGCAGCGCCCACCGCGACTACCCGGCCCGCCGGCTGGCCGAGGACGAGCTCGGCGTCTGGCTCGGCGTGACCGAGGGCACGAAGTCCGTCTACCACGGCCGGCCGTCGGTGGAGCAGATCCCGTTCGTCCTCCTGGTGCCGCACCACGCCTGGTGGACCGGCATGTTCAACCCGCCGCCACGGACCAGCGAGGTCTACTGCGACATCGCCAGCCCGGCCCGCTGGGAGAACGACGACACGGTCCACCTCATCGACCTCGACCTCGACGTGGTGCGCCGCCGGAGCACCGGCCTGGTGGAGCTGCGCGACGAGGACGAGTTCGCCGAGCACCGGGCCCGCTTCGGCTACCCGGACGACGTCGTGGCGCAGGCCGAGGCGGCGGCCCGGTGGCTGCTCGGGGCACTGGGCGACGGCACCGAGCCGTTCGCCACGTCGTACCGCAAGTGGCTGGCCCTGGTGGTCTGACCCGCCGGCACCGGCCCCGGGCCGTCACCAGCGCGGCGGCCAGCCGTCCTCCTCCGCCAGCGGCGGCAGGTCGCCCAGCTTCTCCGGATTCAGCTGGTGGAAGACCCCGGTCACCCGGCCCCCGTCCACCGTGAGGGCGGCCACCACCCGCAGCGGCCGCCCGTCCGAGTGCCGGGTCTCCAGGTGCAGGCCCTCGACGCCGTCGACGAGCACCCGACGGGAGCGCAGCGTCCCGCCGTAGCGCCCGGCACGCCCGAACAGGCCCAGGAGGAAGCGGGCCACCGCGTCGGCCCCGAGCACCGGCCGCCGGGCCGCCGGGAAGTGGCCGCCGCTGTCGCCGACGGCGACCACGTCCGGGGCGAGCACCCGCACCAGCGCGGCAAGGTCGCCCGACTCGACGGCGGTCACGAAGGCGGCGAGCACGTGACGCTGCTCGACCGCGTCGGCGGTGTGTCGGGGCGCGTCGGGCGCGTGCACCGCCCGGCGGGCCCGGGAGGCGAGCTGGCGGGCGGCGGCGTCGGTCGTACCGAGCACCTCGGCGATCTGGGCGAACGGCACGGCGAAGACGTCGTGCAGCACGAAGGCCACCCGCTGCTCCGGCGCGAGGCGTTCCAGCACCACCAGCAGGGCGGTGCCGACCTGATCGGCGCGGACCGCCCGCTCCGCGGGGTCGGGCGCGAAGCCGTCGGGGCGCGGGCCCTGGTCGAGCGGTGTCACCACCGGCTCCGGCAGCCACTGGCCGGGGTACGCCTCCCGCCGTACCCGCGCCGAGCGGAGCACATCGAGGCAGATCCGGGCGCAGGTGGTGGTCAGCCAGGCGCCGAGGTGCCGGATCTCGGCGCGGGCCGCCGGGTCGGCGAGCGCGGCGGCGTACCGCAGCCAGGTCTCCTGCACGGCGTCCTCGGCCTCGCTGCGGCTGCCCAGCATCCGGTGCGCCACCCCCAGCAGCCGCCCCCGCTCGGCCTCGAACTCCGCCACCATCTCCCGCACGGTGCCCCCGCTCCACTGCCGGGGCGCGTACCGCCCCGCCCGCCCGCGATTCTCCCGCCCCGACCCCGGCACCCCCAAGACCGCCGTCGATCATGCAGTCGTGGCGCCCCGCGTAACGGACCAAGCAGGCGATTCCGCCCACAACAGGTGCATGATCGGCGGCTCATGGGGCGGGCCGGAGGCGGAGGCTGGGGTCTGGGTTGGCGGGCGGGTGGGGCGGATGTGGGTGATGATCCGGTGATGCGAGGGGTCGAGGGAAGCGGCGTGGGCCGCGATGCCGTGGGTCGGGCCGACGTCGTCGTGGGGCCGGTCGGAGGGACGATGCGGGAGCTGCTCCGGGTGGCGCCCGGCGGGGCGGTCGATCTCGGGGCGGTCGATCCCCGGTCGACGCCCGGGCTGCCGGGGCGGGAGGTGACCGGCCCGCAGCGCAAGGAGTGGGCCCGTGGCCAGCTCACGCTGATCGGCGCGGAACTGGGCAGGCAGCAGGAGATGCTCTTCGCCGAGGCCAAGGCCCGGCAGTCGGCGGCTGGTGGCGTCGACCGGGCCGGTGGGGCGGGCGGGCGCCGGGTGCTGCTGGTGCTCCAGGCGATGGACAGCGGGGGCAAGGACGGCACCGTCAAGCGCGTGGCCGGCGCGATGAACCCGCTGGGCCTGCACGTCCGCTCGTTCGGCCCGCCCACTCCCGAGGAGTTGCGGCACGACTTCCTGTGGCGGATCCGGCGGGCGCTGCCGCCGCCCGGGTACGTCGGGGTCTTCAACCGCTCGCACTACGAGGACGTGCTCGTGGCGCGCGTCGAGTCGCTGGTGCCCGAGTCGATCTGGCAGGCCCGGTACGACGAGATCAACGCCTTCGAGCGGGAGCAGGCCGACGCCGGGGTGGCCCTGGTGAAGGTGTTCCTGCACATCTCGTACGCCGAGCAGGGCCGGCGGCTGCTGGAGCGGCTGGACGAGCCGCGCAAGCACTGGAAGTACGACCCCTCGGACGTCGACGCCCGCGCCCGCTGGGACGACTACCAGGCCGCGTACGCCGAAGCCCTGGGCCGGTGCGGCACGGACGCCGCGCCCTGGTACGTGGTGCCGGCGGACCGCAAGTGGTACCGCGACTGGGCCGTCGCGCACCTGCTCCGCGAGACGTTCGACACCCTCGATCTCGGGTATCCGCCTGCCGGTTTCGACGTCCGGCGCGAACGGGAGCGGCTGCTGGGATCGGAGAGAACGGCGTAGGTGAACAGCAGGTGAACGACCGGTGAATGTGGCCTGACCTGGGGGAGGCCGCGCGATTCCCGGTTCCGTCGTTTTCTAGCATTCCCAGGCGGGCACCCTCCGGGCGGCCGTCACCCTTCCACCGACACGACGAGGTCCGTGCTGTGAAGTTTTCCTTCCGCCCGAACGAGGGCGCCTTCTACGAGCTCTTCACCAGGGCCGCGCAGAACCTGGTGAAGGGCACCGAGCTGCTCAACGAGCTGGCCCTGCCCGGGGTGGAGGTGCAGTCGGTCAGCGAGCGGCTCACCGAGGTGGAGCACGACAGCGACCAGATCACCCACGAGCTGTACAAGAAGATCAACTCGACCTTCATCACGCCGTTCGACCGGGAGGACATCTACCGGCTCGGGTCGCTGCTCGACGACGTGATGGACCACCTCGAAGCGGTCGGCAACCTGCTCTACCTCTACGGCCTGACCAAGCTCCCCTCGCTGCCGCGCGAGATGCACGAGATGGTCAACGTCCTGGACGCGCAGGCGAAGCTGACCGCCGACGCGATGCCGCGCCTGAGGTCGATGAAGGATCTCGAGGACTACTGGATCGAGTGCAACCGGCTGGAGAACGACGGCGACCAGGTGTACCGGATGCTGCTGGTCCGCCTCTTCTCCGGCGAGTACGACGCGCTGACCGTGCTGAAGATGAAGGAGGTCGCCGACGAGCTGGAGGCCGCCTGCGACGCCTTCGAGCACGTGGCCAACACCGTCGAGACCATCGCGGTCAAGGAGTCCTGATCCTGTGAGTCCCGAACTCATCGCCGTGCTGGCGGTGATCGCGGTGGCGTTGGCGTTCGACTACACCAACGGCTTCCACGACGCCGCCAACGCGATCGCGACCAGCATCTCCACCCGGGCGCTCACACCCCGGGTGGCCCTGGCCATGGCGGCGGTCGGCAACTTCATCGGCGCCCACTTCGGCGCCGAGGTCGCCAAGACCGTCGGCAGCGGGCTGGTGAAACTACCCACCGGCACGGCGAGCCTCGGCATCGTCTTCGCCGGCGTGATCGGCGCGATCGTGTGGAACCTGGTCACCTGGTACTTCGGCCTGCCGTCGTCCTCGTCGCACGCGCTGATCGGCGGCCTGGTCGGCTCGACCGTCGCCGCGTCCGGCACGGTCCTCTGGACCGGCATCGGGGAGAGCGTGATCATCCCGATGGTCCTCTCGCCGATGGTCGGCTTCGTGCTCGGCTACATCGTCATGATCGCCGTGCAGTGGATCTTCCGGAAGGGGCACCCGGGCCGGCTCAACCGCGGCTTCCGCTGGGCGCAGACCGCGTCCGCCGCCGCCATGTCGGTCGGCCACGGCATGCAGGACGCCGCCAAGACCATCGGCATCGTGGTGCTCGCCCTCTACGTCGGCGGCTACCAGGACGACCCCAGCTTCATCCCGGAGTGGGCGTTCTGGACGTCGGCCGCCGTGCTGGCCGCCGGCACGTACGCCGGTGGTTGGCGGATCATCCGGACCCTGGGTCGTAAGATCATCGACCTCCGGCCGCCGGAGGGCTTCGCCGCCGAGACCGTCGCCAGCGGGGTGCTCTACTTCAACGCGCTGGTCCTCGGCGCGCCGATCTCGACGACCCACACGATCACCTCGGCGATCATGGGCGTCGGCGCCACCAAGCGGCTCTCCGCCGTCCGGTGGGGCGTGGCCGGCAACATCGTCGGGGCGTGGATCCTCACCTTCCCGGCCGCCGGCTCGATCGGCGCCCTGATGTACTTCCTGGTCCGCCCGCTCTTCAGCTGAGGCTGAGCGGCCGACAGGTGAAGGAAGGGCCCCTTGCCAACGCTGTGCGTTGGCAAGGGGCCCTTCCTCACACCTCAGGTGTAGGAGACGCCGATCTGGGCCCGGATGGTGTCGAGGAGCGCCATCACCTCCAGCGTGGCGGCGTGGGGGACCAGAGGGCTCTCCAGCAGTCCCTCGGCGAGGCAGCGCTGGACCTCGGCGGCCTCGTACTGGTAGCCGCCGCCGACCAGCTCACCGGTGATCGTCTCCGGCTCGGCGCCGGCCCGGTGCAGGGTCACCGAGCCGGGGCGGAAGAACAGCTCGGGCAGGTCGATCCGCCCGGCGGTGCCGGTGACGGCGGCGGTCACCGGGGTCGCCCCGACCAGGCCGCAGGTCAGCGTGGCCACCGCCCCCGAGTCGTAGCCGAGGACGATCCCGGTGTTCTCGTCGACCCGCTCGGGGCTGAGCTTCGCCCAGGACCGGACGTGATCGGGCACGCCGAGCAGCAGGTGGGCCAGGCTGACCGGATAGACGCCGAGGTCGAGCAGGGCGCCGCCGCCCAGCGTACGGGCCCGCAGCCGGTGCTCCGGCGGGAACGGCCCCGCCAACCCGAAGTCGGCCCGCACGTTCGTCACCGTGCCGATCGCCCCGTCCGCGACCAGCTCGCAGATCCGGCGGATCAGTGGATTCGTCCGCATCCACATGGCCTCCATGAGGAAGACCCCGGCCGCGCGGGCGGTGTCGACCAGCTCGACGCTGGTCGCCAGGTCGAGGGTGAACGGCTTCTCCAGCAGCACCGCGCGCGCGGCCGTGAGGCAGGTCATGGCCGCCTGGTGGTGCGCGGCGTGCGGGGTGGCGACGTAGACGACGTCCAGCTCGTCGTCCGCGGCGAGTTCCGCCCAGGAGGCGTACGCGCGCGGCACGCCGTGCCGGGCCGCGAACCGTTGCGCGCTCTCGGCGGTACGTGAGCCGACCGCCACCAGTTCGGCGCCCGGCACCAGCCGGAGGTCCTCGGCGAAGCGGGCGGCGATCTGGCCGGTGGACAGGATGCCCCAACGAGTCATGGCGGCCACGCTAGCGAAGATCACCGGACGTCGGCGTGGTCATCCACCCGTCGGGAACTAGGCTCGGCGCATGACGATCGACGCCGACGGCTTCCCCGCACCCCCGGCGCTCGTGGCGCACGCCCGCCGGTTCCACGCCGAGGGCGGCACCCCGGCCCCGCCCCGGGTCGCGGCGACCGTCCTGCTGCTCCGGCCCGCCGGCGACGACTTCGAGGTCTACCTGATCCGGCGGGTCGCCGCGATGGCCTTCGGCGGCATGTACGCCTTCCCCGGCGGCGGGGTCGACCCCTCGGACTCGCAGGCGCACCTGGACTGGGCCGGCCCGACGCCGGCCGGCTGGGGCGAGCGGCTGGGACTGACGCCGGAGGCCGCGCAGGCGGTCGTCTGCGCCGCGGCCCGGGAGGTCTTCGAGGAGGCCGGGGTCCTGCTCGCGGGCCCCGACACGCAGACCGTGGTCGGCGACGTGAGCGGCGACGACTGGGAGGCCGACCGGGTGGCGCTGGAGCAGCGCCGGGGCGGCTTCGCGGACCTGCTCGCCCGGCGCGGGCTCACTCTCCGGTCGGACCTGCTGCTGCCGTGGAGCCGGTGGATCACGCCGGAGTTCGAGCCGCGCCGCTTCGACACGTACTTCTTCGTAGCCCTGCTGCCGGAGGGGCAGCGGACCCGGGACGTCTCCGGGGAGGCCGACCACACCCTGTGGGCCCGCCCGGCGGACGCCCTGGCCCGGGCGGAGGCCGGCGAGCTGACCATGCTCCCGCCCACCCTGGTGAACCTGGCCCAGGTGGCGGCCGGCGGCGACCTGGCCGGCGTCGCCCGCGCGGCGGCGACCCGGGACGCGTCGACCCCGGTCACTCCGCGCCTCGACGTGCCCGACGACGGCGAGCCCCGCTTCGTGCTGGCCTGACCCGTTACGGATCCTGGCAGGAAGCGGCCCCGAGGAAGGGCCGGTTCCTGCCAGGATCTCTCGCCGGACCAGGGCCGGGGAGGGCGGCGGCGCTAGGCCACGAAGATGCAGAACGGGTGACCGGACGGGTCGGCGAAGACGTACAGCGGCTCGTCGGGGTCGTCGGTCCGGTCGATCAGGAGTTCCGCGCCCAGGGCCTCCGCCCGCGCACGCTGACTCTCCAGCTCGGACGCGTCCGGGACCGTGAAGTCGAGGTGCAACTGCATCGGCACGTCGTGCCGGGGCCAGGTGGTCCGAGGCAGGCGGTCGACGAGTTGGAAGGCGAGCTGGGCCGCCCCGTCGGAGTCTCTGAGCACGAGCCAGTCCCGGTCGTCGGCCGTCCCGTCCGTCGGCGGTTCGTCACCGGGCCGGTACCGCAGCCCGAGCAGTTGCCGGTAGAACTCGGCGAGCTCCCGTGGGTTCGTGCTGTCGAGCACGGTGTGCAGCAACCGGGGATATCCAGACATGCCCGTCCTCCGCAGCGACCGGTGGGCGTTTTCCGACCCGACCCTAGACCGGATCCTCCGGTGCTGCCGGATTCGCCAGCGTGGGCCCTTCCTTTCGAGAAAGCGAGAGGGCCCCCGCCTCACGGATCAGCCGAAGCGGCCGGTGATGTAGTCCTCGGTCTTCTTCACGCCGGGGTTGCTGAAGATCTTCTGCGTGTTGTCGTACTCGATGAGGCGGCCCGGGTCGCCGGTCTTCTCGATGGAGAAGAAGGCGGTCCGGTCCGAGACACGGGCGGCCTGCTGCATGTTGTGCGTGACGATGATGATGGTGAACTTGTCCTTGAGCTGGAACATCAGGTCCTCGATGGCCAGCGTGGAGATCGGGTCGAGCGCCGAGCAGGGCTCGTCCATCAGCACCACCTGCGGCTCGACGGCGATCGTCCGGGCGATGCAGAGCCGCTGCTGCTGACCGCCGGAGAGGCCGGCGCCGGGCTTGCCCAGCCGGTCCTTCACCTCGTCCCACAGGTTGGCCGAGCGGAGCGCCTTCTCGGCCGCCTCCTCCAGGATCCACTTCCTCCGGACCCCGTTGAGCCGCAGCCCGGCCACCACGTTCTCGAAGATGCTCATGGTGGGGAACGGGTTCGGCCGCTGGAAGACCATGCCGATCATGCGCCGGACGGCGGTGACGTCCACGTCCCGGTCGTAGATGTCCTGGTCGTCGATGGTGAGGCTGCCCTCGACCCGGGCGCCGGGCAGCACCTCGTGCATCCGGTTGATCGACCGCAGGAAGGTGGACTTGCCGCAGCCGGACGGGCCGATCAGGGCGGTCACCGTCTTCGGCTCGACCGTCAGGTTGATGTTCTCGATCGCCTTGAAGGCGCCGTAGTAGGCGGTGACGCCCGAGGCTTCGATGCGCTTGGCCATGGTGGTGGTACCTCCGGGGTTCATCGGCCGAGCCGGTTGCGACGGGCCAGCAGCTTCGCCGCGACGGTCAGGATCAGCACGAGGGCGACCAGGGTGAGTGCCGCGGTCCACGCCCGTGCCGGCGCGTACCGGGACGCGTCACCGGCCTGCTGGTAGACGAAGAGGGCCAGCGACGACTGGTTGTTCTCGAACGGGTTGAAGTTGATCGCCGCGCCGCCACCGGCGACGAGCAGCACCGGGGCGGTCTCGCCGGCCGCGCGCGCGATGGCGAGCATGACGCCGGTGACGATGCCCGGCAGGGCGGTCGGCAGTACGACCCGCAGGATGGTCTTCCACTTCGGCACGCCGAGGGCGTACGCCCCCTCGCGCAGCGGCGCCGGGACGAGACGCAGCATCTCCTCGGTGGAACGGACCACGGTGGGCAGCATCAGCACGCTCAGCGCGAGCGCGGCGGCGAAGCCGGAGAAGCTGGGCCGCCCGTCGTTGAACCACGGCGAGACGATCAGCACCCAGAACGCCAGCACGAACAGGCCGGCGACGATCGACGGGATGCCCGTCATCACGTCCACGAAGAACCGGATCGCGGCGGCGAACCGGCCCCGGCCGTACTCGACGATGTAGATCGCGCAGAGGATGCCGAGCGGGACGGTGATCAGGGCGGCGATGCCGACCTGCTGGAGCGTGCCGACGATCGCGTGGTAGGCGCCGCCGTTCGGGTCCCGCGCGCCGATGTTGTTCATCGAGGTGAGGAAGAAGTCGCCGTCCAGGCGCTCGGCGCCCTTGCTGACCAGCGTCCAGACCACCGAGGCCAGCGGCAGGACGGCCAGCACGAAGGCGGAGTGGATCAGCGCGCTCCAGGTGCGGTTGCGGGCCGACCGCCGCCCCTCGACCCGGTTCGCGGCGGCGAACAGGCCGGCCAGGTAGAGCAGCGCGGCGACCACCACGACCAGCACCGGGCCGCCGGTGCCGGTGCCGTACACGAAGGCGGCGGCGACCAGCAGGGCGGCTGCGGCGATGGCCGGCGCGGCGTACCTGGGCAGGCGCCGGGCCTTGAGGGTGGGCGGCTGCGCGGGCGGGCGGGTCCGGTGCGACGTAACGACTGTGGTCATGCGGCCGACTCCGTGAACTCCCGGCGGCGGTGGATGATCGCCCGCGCCGTGATGTTGACGATCAGCGTGATGGCGAAGAGCACCAGGCCGGAGGCGATCAGCGCGCCCCGCCCCGTGTCGTTCGCCTCGCCGAACGTGTTGGCGATGTTGGCGGCGATGGTGTTGCCGCCGCTGGAGATGAGGTTGAACGAGATGCCGAAGGTGATGCCGAGGGTCATCGCCAGGGCGATGGTCTCGCCGAGCGCCCGGCCCAGGCCGAGCATCACCGCGGCGACGATGCCAGGGCGGCCGTACGGCAGCACGGCGGTGCGGATCATCTCCCAGCGGGTGGCGCCGAGGGCGAGGGCCGCCTCCTCGTTGGCGGTCGGGGTCTGCAGGAACACCTCGCGGGAGAGCGACGTGATGATCGGCAGCACCATGATCGCCAGGACCAGCGCGCCCAGCATGATGGACTTCCCGAACGGTCCGTCGCCGCCGAAGATCGGGATCCAGCCGAAGTACGTGTTCAGCCAGGCGGAGAAGTCGCGTACCGGGTTGATGAAGACGTCGCGGCCCCAGAGGCCGAAGACCACGCTCGGCACCGCGGCCAACAGGTCGATCAGGAAGCCCAGCGTGGTGCCGAGCCGGCGCGGCGCGTAGTGGGACAGGTAGAGCGCGATGCCCAGGGCCACCGGCACCGCGATCAGCAGGGCCAGCGCGGAGCTGAACACGGTGCCGAAGGCGAGCGCCCCGATGCCGAACCTCGGCTCCGCGTCGTTCGGGAACCAGCCCTCGAAGGTCCAGAAGCTCTCGGTGTTGGCTCCCAGCGCCGGTACCGCCTTGGCGACGAGGAAGACCGCGATCGCGGCGATGACGACCAGGACTGTGGCGCCGGCGCCCAGGGTGAGGGCGCGGAAGGCCCGTTCGGCGCCGAACGCCCGGGCCCGGGGCAGCGCGCCGCCGCCGCCCAACCCGGCTCCGCCCGGGGTACGGGTGCTGACTGGTGCCTCGGCCGGACGCGCCGAGGCACCGGCGGGCCGGTCGTGACCTTCGGTCACGCGCGTCCCGCCGGTGCCGGCGTGGGCCGAGCGGTGGGGGGTTTCACCCATCTGCTCGCTCGCTTCGGGTTGAGGTGGTGGTGACGGTGTCGGTGCGGGCGGCTCAGGCGAGGTTCTTGACCGCGGCCTCGACCTTGGCGCGGACCGTCTCGGGCAGCGGGGCGTAGCCCAGCTCGGTCAGGTCGGCCTGGCCCGCGGTGCTCGCGGCGTGGCCGAGGAAGCCCTTGACCAGCGGGAGCTTGTCGGCGGCGAGGCCCTTGGAGCAGACGATCTCGTAGGTCACCAGGACGATCGGGTAGGCCCCGGCCTCCTTGGTGTTGTAGTCGATCTTCATCTTGAGGTCGTCGCCCTGGCCGACCACCTCGGCGCCGGCGATGGTCTTGCCGGCCGACTCGGCGGTCAGCTCGGCGAACTCGCCCGCGCCGTTGCCGACCTTGGCGGTCTTCAGACCGCCGTTCTCGGCGTACGACCACTCGACGTAGCCGATGGTGCCGTCCTGACCCTTGATGGCGCTGGCCATGCCGTCGGACTTCGCCGCGCCGGTGCCGCCGGGGGCCTTCCACTCCTTGGCCTTGCCGAACGTCCAGTCGGACGCGGCGGTCTTGGTCAGGAAGTCGGTGAAGTTGTCGGTGGTGCCGGAGGAGTCCGAGCGGTGCACCGCGTTGATGGCGGTCGACGGCAGCTTGGCGTCCGGGTTGTCGGCCTTGATCGCCGGGTCGTCCCACTTGGTCACCTTGCCGGCGAAGATCTTCGCCAGGGTGGCCGGCTTGAGCTGGAGGTTGTCCACGCCGTTGACGTTGTAGGCGATGGCGACCGGGCCGATGACCATCGGCAGGTTGATCGCGGCGCCGCCGACGCACTTGGCGTCGGCCTGCGGCTGCTCCTCCTCCTTGAGGGCGGAGTCCGAGCCGGCGAAGTCGGCGGTGCCGGCGATGAAGGCCTGGATGCCGGCGCCCGAGCCGGACGGCTCGTAGTTGATCTTGGCGCCGGAGCACTTCTGCTGGTAGGCCTTGATCCACTCGTCCATGGCGTTCTTCTGCGCCGACGAGCCCTGGGTGTTCAGCGTGCCGGTGGCGCAGTCGGCGGCGGCCGACCCGGAGGCGGAGGCGCTGCTCGCGGGCTCGTTGTTGTCCGAGCCGCATGCGCTGAGAGCGAGCGTCGCGGTAAGAGCGAGGCAGGCGAGGGTGCCGTGCCGCTGGAGCTTCACCTGAGGGGTTTCCCTTCACGTCTGACTTCGCCCCCGGATTGGGGGGCCGGGGTACCGGCGCTCACCGGCTGATCCAAAAGTTAGGAGCGCCAGGTAGCCGGTTCGCCGGTCGGAAGTGAACGGGGAGTGAACAGGTGCGACAGGGCAGATGACCGCTCGCTGAGGGCGGGTTGTCCGTTGTGTGAACTCGGCTGCCGCTGTCGGAAGGATGGGGATCTTCCGGGGCGGCGGCGCGCGCGGCACGGGCCCGGGCCGTCGCGACCCGGGCCCGTTCTGGCGTCAGGCCGACTGGTAGTTGACGTGCGCCGACCAGCGGGCGAAGCCGAGCCGCTCGTAGAGCGCGACGGCGGCGGCGTTCGACTCGTCGACGTAGAGCATGACCCGGTCCAGGTCCCGCCGGTCCCGCAGGTACGCCAGGCCGGCCGCGGTCAGCGCCCGGCCGAGCCCGCCGCGGTGGGCCGACGGGTCCACGCCGAGGACGTAGACCTCGCCGATCCGGGCCGAGCCGGGTCGTTCGTGGACCTTCGTCCAGTGGAAGCCGAGCAGCCGGCCGGTGGACCCGTCGACGGCGAGCAGGAAGCCCTCCGGGTCGAACCACGGCTCGTCGAGGCGTACCCGCAGGTCGGCGGGGGACCAGCGGCCCTGTTCCGGGTGCTCGGCGAAGGCCCGCGCGTTGAGCGCCAGCCACTCCTCGTCGTCGGCGCCGGGCCGGAACGCGCGCAGCGTCACCCCGTCCGGCAGCGGGTGGTCGGGGACCGGGGCGGTCAGCGGCCGGCGCAGCTGCCAGAGCACCCGGGCCCGGCGCAGGCCCAGGTCGACGCCGAGCGCGGCGGCGGAGGGGTGGTCGCCGTGCGCCCAGACCCGCAGCGGGCCGTCGGCCGCCGCCAGGACGCCCCGGGCCAGCGCGCGGCCCGTCCCGCGCCGCCGGTACGCCGGGTGCACCACCAGTTCCACCCCGACCCCCGCGCCCGGGTCGGTGGTGTCCAGGTGCGCGTACCCGGTCAGGGTGCCGTCGTCCGCCCGGGTGGTCAGGTGCACGGCGGGCGCGTCCGGGTCACGCAGCCGGAGCAGGACGTGCTCGTCGAACGGGTCCGCCCCGTCCGCGTCGCCGGCGACCCGGGCGAGGGTCGTCACGTCGGCGATCTCCGTGGGGCTGAGGCGGTCGGCCCGGGTCACCCGGCCGCTGCTCGCTTCGGGGTTGCTCATGACGTCACCGTAGTCCCGTCGATCCCCGGCGCCGTCGCGCTCGGCCGGTCGCCGGGGCGGTGCGGCGGTCGCCGGGCCGGACCGCCCGTGGTCTGGTCGGCTCACGTTCGCCCGTCGGGCAGCGCCTCCACCTCGAACCGGCTGGTCAGGTCGGGCAGGATGCGGTGCAGCGCGTCCACCGTGCCCTGCCGGTCGCCGCCGGCGTCGTGCAACAGCACGACCGAGCCGGGTACGACGCCCGCCACGACCGTCGCCGCGATCCGGCCGGCTCCGGGCAGCTCCCAGTCCGCCGGGTCCACGGTCCAGTGCAGCGGCGTCATGCCGAGTTCGTGGGACACCGACACCACCGGGCCCGTCCAGGCACCGCCGGGCTGCCGGTAGTACGCGATCGGCGCGTCGGGCACGGCCGCCCGGATCGCCTCGCTGGTGCGCAGCAGGTCCGCCCGGATGACGGCGGGCGACCGGCGGCCGAGGTCGACGTCGTGGCTCCAGCTGTGGTTGCACAGGGTGTGCCCGTCGGCCGCGATGGCCCGGATCAGGTCCGGGTGGCGCTGCGCGTTCTCGCCGACCACGCAGAAGGTGGCCCGCACCTGGTGCTCGCGGAGCAGGGCGAGCACCTGCGGCGTGTACCGCGGGTCCGGCCCGTCGTCGAAGGTCAGCGCGACCAGCGAGGTGCCGCTTGTGGTCTGCGCGCCGAACGGCCCGTCGGCCGGTCCCGGCGACGGCGTGCCGTCGGGGCTGGCGCCGCCGTCCTGTCCGGCCTCCGACGGGCTGGTGCTCGGCCCACCCTCCGGGGTACGGCGCGGAGCGTCCTTCGTCGGCGGCTGGTCGGCGTAGTGCGGGCCGGTGGCGCTGGTGGTCACGCTGGACCGCGACGTCGACGGGTCGGGGACCAGGCTGCGCCCGAGGGCGTACGCGGAACCGAGCAGCGCGGCGACCACCAGCGTGACGAGCCCGATGGTGCGCGCGGCCGAGGGATCCCGGATCAGCGGGCCCCACCGTGTCGAACCGCCGCCGCCCCCGTGGTCGATACGCACTCCGCCGCCCCCTTTTTGTCGCAAACCCGGCAGTCAGAATAGAACCGGCGAGCCACACAAAAAGGGCATATGCGAAACCGTCCCTGAAGGGACGCGGAGGTCAGACCGGCAGGGGCGCGTGCTCGCTCTCCGGCAGGGACCGCGAGGGCGGTACGACGAACTTGTAACCCACCTGCCGCACCGTGCCGATCATCGACTCGTACTCGGAGCCGAGCTTGGCGCGCAGCCGCCGGACGTGCACGTCCACGGTGCGCGTGCCACCGAAGTAGTCGTAGCCCCACACCTCGCGCAGGAGCTGGTCCCGGGTGAACACCCGGCCCGGGTGCTGGGCCAGGAACTTCAGCAGCTCGAACTCCTTGTAGGTGAGGTCGAGGGGCCGGCCCTTGAGCTTCGCGGCGTAGGTGTCCGGGTCGATCGTCAGTTCGCCGGCGCGGATCGAGCCGCCGGCCCCGGAGGTGGCGTTGCTCAGCCGCCCGACGGCGAGCCGCAGCCGGGCCTCCACCTCGGCCGGCCCGGCGGCGGCGAGGATGACGTCGTCGACGCCCCAGTCGGCGTTGAGCGCGATCAGGCCGGCCTCGGTGACCACCGCGATCAGGGGCACCCCGAGCCCGGTGGCGTGCAGCATCCGGCAGGTCGCCCGCGCCTCGCTCAGCTCGGAGCGGGCGTCGACCAGCACCGCGTCCGGGCTGGGGCCGGCGACCAGGGTGCGGACGTCGCGTGGCGCGGTGCGGACCGAGTGCGGCAGCAGGTCGAGTGCCGGCAGCACTGCGGATGGTTCGCCTGCGCGCGCGGTCACCAGCAGCAGGATCTCCACGATCACCTCCGTCCCGGCGGCCGTCGGCCGCGCGCGACCAGCGCACTCCGTGGCGGGGCGTGACGCTGATGAACTTGCGTGGGTCCCGGCGTCGCTGACGGGCGGGTAACGGCTTGAGCGTAACCGAAGGCCCCGGTCGCGCCTCCGCGTCCTTTCCCGTTTGCCCGGCTTGCCCCTGATCGTGACCCCAGGTTTTAACGTTGCCGAAACCGTGGCCCCCGCGTCGGCCGGCGGGTCTGGCACGATCGGGGCGTGTTTCCCTCCAGCTCGCCCGAGACCGGCCGCGACCAGTGGCCCGACGGGCCCCGCCCCGGACCGTCCGGCCCGTCCAGTGGCCAGCCGCCGGCGCCGCGCACCGGGCCGGCCCCCGACGACGACGGCGAGCGCCGGGAGCGCAGCGGCCCGCGCCGCGCCCGGCGGGCCGGTGAGCCGGCCCGGCGACCCGACGACGAGCCGGACGACGAGCCGGACGAGGAGGTGGTGGAGCCGGTCGAGGTACGCCGCCAGCTCGCGCTGACCGTCGCCGGGTTCGCCGCGCTGCTCGGGGTGGGTCTGGTGCTCGGGGCGCAGACCGCCGGCCCGGGGCACCGCCTGCCCTTCGCGTTCGTCGTCTTCGGCGTGCAGTTGCTCTTCGTGCTGGCCTGGACGATGGCCATGCGACCGCCCGCGCTGCTGCTGGTGGCCGCCGTCAGCGCCGCCGCCGCGGTGGCGGCCGACACCGCGGCCGTGCAGACGGACGTCGCCGGCCTGGCACCACTGGGCTACGTCGCGGCGGGCGGCTTCGCCCTCGGGGTGCTCGGCCAGCTCGTCCGGCGGGTCGACCGGGTGCGGGTGACCGACTCGCTCGGCAGCACCCTGCTGATCGTGGTCGGCGTCGTCGCCTTCGCCACCCTGATCGTGCTCAGCCGGATCCCGGCGGGCACCCAGGCCATCACGGTGTGCCTCACCGCCAGCGCGGTCGCGCTCACCGTCGCCCGGCTGACCGACGCGGTCGCGCCGTGGCCGCGGCTGGCCCCCCAGGTGCCCCGGGGCGCGGCCGGCGTGGTCGCTGGCGCGATGGTCGGCACGCTGGTCAGCGCCGTCCTCGGCAGCTACCTGGTGACGCCCTTCACCCCCACCCGGGCCGCGATCATCGGGCTGGTCGCGGCGGTCACCGCCGTGCTGGCCGACCTTGCCGTGGGCTACGCCGAGGCGGGCCGGCTGATGGCGGGGGAGCCGCCGACCATGTGGGTGGCCCGGCACATGCAGGGGCCCCTCGGTGGCTTCGCCCTGGCCGCGCCGGCCGCGTACGCCATGTGCAAGCTCGTTCTCTGACGCGGCGGTTGAGCTTTTCCCCGATCGGGTACCACCGGTGGGCCGCTCCGCGGCACCCTCGGCACTGACGACAGGAGGCGGCGTGGCGCACGACGAGACGTACGAGGAGCGGCCCCGGCGACGCGGGCGCAAGGTGCTCATCACCCTCGTCGTGCTGCTGCTGGTCCTGGGCGGACTGATCGTGGTGGCCGACCGGGTCGCCGTGGGGGTGGCCGAGCGGGCCATCGCCGACCAGGTCCGGCAGGAGATCGCCAAGCAGGGGGCGCAGTCCTCGCCGCCGGAGGTGGAGGTCGGCGGGGTCCCGTTCCTCACCCAGGTGCTCGACGGCCGGTACGAGCGCATCTCCATCGCGCTGCGCGACGTGCAGGGCTCGGTGCGCGGCGACGCGGTCGCGCTGCCGAAGCTCGACGTGGACGCCCGCAACGTGCGCGCCTCGCTCGACACCATCCGTTCGGGGCAGGGCGACGTGGTCGCCGAGACCGTCGACGGGACGGGCACCATCAGCTACGACAGCCTCGCCAAGCTGCTCGACCGGCCGGGGCTGACCCTCGGCGAGCAGAACGGCCGGCTGGCCGTCACCGCCCCGGTCGACATCCTCGGTCAGCGCCTCACCGTGACCGGCACCGCCGACATCACGGTCGGCAAGGAGGGGCAGGTGGCGCTGAAGTTCAACGACCTGACCGCCGACGGCCTGCCGAACCTGCCGCTGGCCCGGACGCTGCTCGGCAACTACGCCCGCAGCATCTCCATCGACGTGCCCCTGCCCGAGCTGCCGTTCCAGCTCGCCGTCCGGGAGGTCCGGCCGCTGCCCGAGGGGCTGGCCGTCACCGCGGACGCCCGGAACGTGCCGATCAACTCCGCCGCCGGCTGACCGACCCGACCGACCCACCGCCTCCGGCCCCCGCCCCGCCCGCGCCTGCGTCCGCGTCCGCCCCGGCCGCGCCTGCCGGTCAGGAAGGGCCCCTTCCTCCACCGATTGCGATAGGAAGGTGCCCTTCCCTGCACCCCGGGCTACCAGTACGCGCGTCCCGGATGCTGGTCGGTCCCCTGGTGTGCCCGCGCCCGGCTGGTAGGCTCCCTGCTCATGGGGACGCTCCTCACCAAACGGCGCGCGGTCGACCTGTGCCGCGTGGCCACCTGCCTGTGTCGCCCCGTCATCTGACGGCGGGGCTGTCCTCGGCCGCCTAGCGGCCACCGGCAGGCAGGGATTTTTCTTCTCCCGTGCTCTCTTTCAACGCCCGGCAGCGGCGCCGTCGCACGAACCCGTGATCCGTCCATACGGTGGATCCCGCGCGTGGTGCGATCGTCACGACTTTCGATGCCCCCGTGCTGGTTCACCATCCATCCTCACCAGGGAGTGATCTGATGAGTCGCGACACCGCACTCGTCTCGGCCGAATGGGCCGAGAAGAACCTCGACGCCCCGGGCGTCGTCTTCGTCGAGGTCGACGAGGACACCTCGGCCTACGACACCGGCCACATCGCCGGCGCGATCAAGCTGGACTGGAAGACCGACCTCCAGGACCAGGTGCGCCGGGACTTCGTCAACAAGAGCCAGTTCGAGGCGCTGCTCTCCGAGCGGGGCATCAGCAACGACGACACCGTCATCCTCTACGGCGGCAACAACAACTGGTTCGCCGCGTACGCGTACTGGTACTTCAAGCTCTACGGCCACCGCGACGTGAAGCTGCTCGACGGCGGTCGCAAGAAGTGGGAGCTCGACGCCCGTCCGCTGGTCCGGGACGCGGTGACCCGCCCGGCGACGCAGTACGTGGCGCAGGAGCCGGACACCTCGATCCGGGCCTTCCGGGACGAGGTCGTGGCCGCCATCGGCACCAAGAACCTGGTCGACGTGCGCAGCCCCGACGAGTTCGCCGGCCGGCTGCTCGCCCCCGCCCACCTGCCGCAGGAGCAGGCGCAGCGGGCCGGGCACATCCCCACGGCGATCAGCGTGCCGTGGTCCAAGGCGGCCAACGAGGACGGCACCTTCAAGTCCGACGACGAGCTGCGCAAGATCTACGCCGACGCCGGGCTGGACGACGGCCGCGAGACCATCGCGTACTGCCGGATCGGCGAGCGCTCCTCGCACTCCTGGTTCGTGCTCCAGGAGCTGCTCGGCCACCGCAACGTGAAGAACTACGACGGATCCTGGACCGAGTACGGCTCGCTGGTCGGCGTGCCGGTCGCGCTCGGCGACGAGCCCGGGGAGGCCTGAGCCATGACCGCACCCACCGCTGCCGGCTGCGCCGCGCCCGACCAGGCCGCCCCGCTGCCCGCGAGTCTGGACCTGGAGAAGGAAACCGTGATCACCGGCGTCGTCCGCTCCGACGCGGGCGAGGCCGTCCCGGGCGCGTACGTCCGGCTGCTCGACTCGACCGGTGAGTTCACCGCCGAGGTGGTGACCTCGCCGGCCGGCCAGTTCCGGTTCTTCGCCGCGCCGGGCGCCTGGACCCTGCGGGCGCTCTCCCGGCACGGCAACGGCGACACCGCCGTGACCGCCGCCCGGGGCATCAACGAGGTCGCCGTCACGGTCGCCTCCTGACCCTTCCCCCGCTCTGATCGGCCCGTGGCCCGTCGCCTTCGCAGGTGGCGGGCCGCGACCGTCTCCGGGCACTGTCGACCGGCGTGACACGATTGCCCCCGTGAACGGCGTGGAAGCGGCGGGGCAGGCCCCGCCTACCGGTCCCGATCGGCCGGCGGCCCCCCGACGGTGGCTGCCCTGGCTGCTCGCCGGCACGGTGGCGTGGGCGGTGCTGCTGGCGGCGCTGACCTGGCTCTCGGTGCGCAACGATCCCCCGACCGTCCGGGAGCAGCGCACCCTGACCGAGGCCGGTGGCGTCGTCGACCGCGCGGTCGGCGCACTGGTCGCGGCGGCCGGCGAGACCGCCGTGCTGACCCCGCCCGTGGTCGATCGGGGCTGCCGGGTCACCCCGTTCGCCGCCGGCGCCGACCTGTCGCGCGGGGTGGACGTCTTCGTCGCGGCGGGCGGGGAGGCGACGCTGTTGGAGCGGGTCGCCGGCCGGCTGCCGGCGGACTGGCGGGCCGGGGTCCGGGTCACCTCGAACGGTCCCCGGTTGCGCGGCGACGCGGGCGAGTTCGTCACCGTCTCCGGCGGGGTCGCGGGGGACGGTCGGGTCCGGCTGACCGTCGACACCGGCTGCCGGCCGGTGGGCGACGGCTACGACGTACCCGCGACCGGTGCCGCCGGCGCGGAGGCCGACGCCCTGAAGGAGGCCCTGCGGGCCCTCGGGGCCCCGGCCGGTCCGGCCGTCCAGGTGGTCACGGCGCCCTGCCCCGGCGGCGGCACCGCCCGCTCCGCGCGCTCCGCCGGCTTCCCGGCCCCCGCGTCCCCGGCCGCCGCCCTGGCCCCCGTCACCCGCCTTCCGGTGCTGGACGACCCGCAGGCGTACGCCTACCGTCGTGGCCCGGTGACAGTCGTCGCCGACCTCTCGGGGGACCGGGCCGTCGTCTCGGCCAGCACCGGCTGCCCTGCCTGAGGAGTGGGTCAGCGGCTGCCCGGGTGGTCGTGCGCGCGGCTGCGGCCCAGGGCGTCGACGTGGCCCCAGCGGCCGGGGATGTCGAGCAGTTCGACGCGCCCCATGCCGTCGGGCACGGCGGGGTCGATGATCAGGTGGTCGCCCTGCGGCTCCAGCCCCAGCATCACGCGTAGCAGCAGCAGCGGCGTGCCCGCCGACCAGGCCTGCGGGCTGCACGCCGTGGGGTACTCCACCGGGTAGTCGGTGAGGCTGCGCTCATAGCCGGCGAAGGCCTCCGGCAGCCGTCCGCCGAAGAACGGGGACGCGGCCAGCATCGCGTCGCAGATCTGCCCGGCCTCCCGGCGGAAGCCGTACCGCCACAGCCCCCAGGCGATGATCGAGTTGTCGAACGGCCACACCGTCCCGACGTGGTAGCCGACGGGGTTGTACCGCCCCTGGTCGTCGGCGAGGGTCCGGACGCCCCAACCGGAGTAGAGCCGCGGCCCCATCAGGTGTTCGGCGATCCGGCCGGCCCGCGACTCGTCGACGATGCCGCTCCACAGCAGGTGCCCGATGTTGGAGGTGAGCGCGTCGACCTGCCGGCCGTCGGCGTCCAGGGCGAGCGCGTAGTACTCCCGTTCCGGGATCCAGAAGTCCCGGTTGAACCGGATCTTCAGCTCGGCCGCCTCCCGCTCCAGCCGGTCGGCGTACGCGGGGTCGCCCCAGAACTCCCGGGCCAGTCGGGCGCCGCGCATCTTCGCGTCGTACGCGTAGCCCTGGAGTTCGCAGGTGGCGCGCGGGAAGCCGGGGAGCCGGCCGTCGCGGTACGAGATCGAGTCCCAGGAGTCCTTCCAGCACTGGTTCGCCAGCCCGGTCTGCGGGTTGCGGGTCTGGTACCAGAGGTAGCCCGTGCCGAGCAGGTCCCCGTACGTGTCGATCCAGGCGAGGGCGGCCCGGGTCTGGGCCTCCAGTCCCCGTACCAGCCGGTCGTCGCCGGTCCACCGCTCGTACTCGTCGAGCAGGATGACGAACAGCGGCGTCGAGTCCGCCGAGCCGTAGTACGGCGAGTGGGGCTGTTCCTCGAAGCCCGCCGTCTCGCCGTAGCGCAGCTCGTGCAGGATCTTGCCCGGCTCCTCGTCCCGGAAGTCGTCGATCCGGTGCCCCTGGAGGCCGGCCAGCATCATGAGGGTCGGCGGGATCAGCTCCGGCAGGAAGGGCACCGCCTGGAGCGAGGTGATGAGGCTGTCCCGGCCGAACAGCGTCATGAACCACGGCAGGCCGGCGGCCACCAGGCGTACGCCGAGGGTGATCGACTCATAGCGCAACGCCGCCAGGTCGCGGAGGCTCTGCTGGTACGCCCCGCCCAGCGGCTCGCAGTCGCAGCCGAGCTTCGGCGCCCGGGCGACCAGGTCCTCCTGCTCGGCCCGGATGGCGTCCGAGGCGCGGCTGCCCCCGTACTGCGGCAGGTTGGCCCGGATGTCCTCGCCGCGCGCGCCGTAGACGACTGTCGACACGTGCAGCCGCGTCGTCCACTCGCCGCGCGGGCCGACCCGGACCCGGTAGGTCATGCCGGAGACCTCGATGTGCGCGGGCATGCTGGTGCGGATGACCGTCTCGCGGTGGAACCTCTCCCGGCGGTAGGTCAGGCGCAGCTCGTTCTCGCCGACGGTGGCGGTGGAGTGGCCCTCCTTGCGTCGGACGTGCTTGATCTCGAACAGGTCCGCGAAGTCGGCGCCCATGGCGAGGTGGACGACGAACTCCATCTCCTCGCCGGAGTGGTTGAGCAGCGTCAGCTCCTCCTCGAAGCTGCCGCCGATGGCCCGGCTGCGGATCATCGAGACCTTCGCGTCCAGGTAGTGCGTCGGTTCGCCGGGCACGAGGAAGAAGCGGGTGCGGAAGGACTCCGCGGTGTCGACGGAGAGGGCGTGCAGCTGTTCGCCGTCGAGGGTCAGCACCCAGGTGGAGAGGTGCCGGGTGTCGAACGAGAAGAGCCCGCTCGGGAAGTCGAGGGACGGCTCGACGTTGCCGCGCTTGTCGCTGACCAGGAAGGTGTTGCCGTCGAGGATGCTGACCAGTTCCTTCACGGCAGCCGCCCGGCCTGTCTGCGGGCGACCGTGCGGGGGTCCCGGGTGCCGGGCGGGTCGGGGAAGAACCGGTGGAACAGCAGGAAGAGCACGATGTCGCCGCTGAAGCTGCTCTCGTTGCGCAGCACCGACGAGATCGCCTGGGCCCGGCCGGTGACGAGCCGGTCGAACAGGTCGGCGCTGGTGTACCAGATCGCGTCGGCGGGCCCCCGGTCGCGGCTCACCTCGATCTCGCCCGGACGAAGGCGGACCAGCCAGTGCACCGTCTGACCGCCCTGCGCGAGGTCGATCTGCATCGTCCCGCTGACCGGGCTGACCAGTACCTCGGGGGCGCGCGCCGGCAGTGATTCGAAGAATCGCTCCGTCGCCTCGGTCATACCCGAATCGTAGGCATCTGTCCGACCTGCCGGGCCGGTATCGGCCCGGCGGCGGTCAGTAGACCAGGGCCTGGGCCCCTTCGGCCGTCGCCTCCTCGACGAAGACCGCGGCGCCGGCGATGCGGACACCCGGCAGCACGTCGTCCGGCCCGATGTCCCGCCGGGCGGCGCACTGCGTGCAGGCGGTCACCGTGCCCGTGGTGAGGATCACGTGCAGCAGCTCGGCCAGCGGGGCCGAGTGCGGCAGCTCGAACTCCTGTGCCTTGCCCGGCAGCGCGAACCAGGTCGACTCCCCGGTCAGCCAGAGCGACACGTGCACCCCGGCGGCGGCCGCGGTGGCGGCGACGGTGAATGCCTGGGCGCACCGCTCCGGGGCGTCCGCGCCGGCGGTGGCCTTGACGACGAGAGTGCGGGCCATGGGGCCCAGCATAGAATGGTCACGATGGTTACCGAGATCGGGTTCGTCAGCCTGCTGGTCGCCGGCCTGGGCGCGCTCGCCGGTGGCCTGGTCTACCTGGCCGTACGCATATCGAGAGGTAACTGGTGAGCGACGAGAACCCCCTGCAGCCACCGCCGTGGCTGAACGCGCCGCCGGTCGACCCGTACCCCTACGAGGAGAGCCACGACCTGCGCGTCGGCCCGAAGCTGCATCCCGCGCTGGACGGCCTGCTGCCGTACGTCGGGGTGTGGCGCGGCCGGGGGCGGGGCGGCTTCCCCACCATCGAGGACTTCGACTTCGCGCAGGAGATCCGGATCAGCCACGACGGCCGGCCGTTCCTGTCCTACGAGTCGCGCGCCTGGCTGCTCGACGAGCAGAGCCGCCCGGTCCGCCCGGCGGGTCGCGAGGTCGGCTGGTGGCGGCCGGTGATGGACGGCGACCGGGTCACCGACGAGCTGGAGGCGCTGATGACCGTGCCCACCGGCGTGATGGAGCTGCACATCGGCAAGCGCAAGGGCACCCAGATCGAGTTCGTCACCGACGCGGTGGTCCGCACGGCGACCGCCAAGGAGGTCACCGCCGGTCACCGCCTCTTCGGCATCGTCGAGGGCGCGCTGCTCTACGCCCAGGAGATGGCGGCCCTGGGCCACTCCCTCTCCCCGCACCTCTCCGCCCGCCTCACCCGGGTGGCCGGCTGACCCTCCTCCCGGGGGTCACGGGCGGGGAAAGCCCAGGAGCGCCTGGAGGGCGGGGGTGCGCGCGCAGCGGCGCAGCGGGACGGCGTCCAGGGTGCGGATCTCCGCGAGGCCACGGACGGACGAGCTGAGCCAGACGCCGTCGGCGGTACGCAGCTCGGCCGGGGTGACCAGGCGCTCCTCGGCGCGCAGGCCGAGCGCATGGGCGTGCGCGAGGAGCCAGGCGGCGGTCACGCCCGGCAGGATGCCGGTCTCGGCGGCGGGCACCGTGCAGAGGGTGTCACCGGCCAGCCAGACCAGGTTGGCCGTGGGCCCCTCCAGCGCGTATCCGTCGGAGGAGACCCAGAGCGCGTCGTCCACGCCGGCGCGGGCGGTCCACCGGCGGGCGGCGGTGCTCACCGCGTACGAGATGGACTTGACCCCGGCCGGCAGCCAGTCGAGTTCGGCGCGGGCCCGCGCCGCGACGCCGAGCGGCAGGGTCGCCACGGTGATTCCGTCCCGGCGCGCCGCCCGGGTCGCCGCCGGCACCTCGCCCAGCGTGGCGTAGCCGGTGGGCGGGCCCCCGCCCTCCGGGCCCCGGGTGCAGACCAGGCGCAGCGCCCCCTCCACCTCGGCGGGCCAGCCGGCGCGGACGGCGTCCAGCAGTTCGACCAGCACGTCGGCGGCGGGCAGCAGCAGGTCGACGGCCGCCGCCGCCCGGGCGAGCCGGGCCAGGTGCGCGTCGCGCAGCCACGGCCGCCCGTCCCGCAGGTGCATCGTCTCGAAGAGCCCGTCGCCGTGCAGCACGCCCCGGTCGTCGCCGCGCAGCACCGGCTCGCCGGGCGGCACCAGCCCGCGACCCGGCACGGCGATCCTCGACGCCACCATGACCGCCGAGCCTAGCGGCGGGCCGGTCGACACCGGCGGCGCGCGTGCGGGGCGAACTATGATCGGACGGTGTCCGAATCCTCCCTCGCGGAAATGCTCCGCGCCCGTGGGCTACGGCTGACGGCGCAACGGCAGTTGATCCTCCAGGCCGTGCTGGACCTGGGGCACGCCACCCCGGAGCAGGTGCACACCGCCGTCCGGGAGGTGGCCGCAGGAGTCAACATCACCACCATCTACCGCACGCTGGAGCTGCTGGAACGGCTCGGCCTGGTCACCCACACCCACCTCTCGCACGGCTCGCCGACCTATCACGCGGCCGGCGAGGACCAGCACGTCCACCTCGTCTGCCGGGGCTGCGGCGCGATCGACGAGATCGATCCGGAGCTGCTGCGCCCGCTGGCCGACCAGTTGGCGAGCCAGCGCGGGTTCCGGGTGGACATCGGCCACGTCTCGTTCTTCGGCCTCTGCGTCCGCTGTGAGAACGGGGACCGGAAATGATCGACATCGCGGGCGCGGTGAGCGTCGAGAGCATCGACGAGGCCAGCCGCGACCAGCCCGAGCCGGCGCACGCGGCGGCCGGCGTGCGGGGCGTGGCGGCGCACTACGGCGACCCGATGCGCGAGCAGCGCACCCTCGACACGGCGGTCGGCCTGGTCGACCGCTCACACCGGGGCGTCGTCGCGGTGCCGGGCGAGGAACGGATCGGCTGGCTGCACACCCTCACCAGCCAGCACCTGGCGCAGCTCGGCGCCGGCCAGGGCACCGAGCTGCTGGTGCTCTCCCCGCACGGGCACGTCGAGCAGCACGCCATGGTCGCCGAGGACGGCATCACCACCTGGCTCGACACCGAGCCGGGCGCCACCGCCGGCCTGCTGTCGTACCTGGAGCGGATGCGGTTCTTCAGCAAGGTCGAGCCGCGCGACGTGACGCCCGAGCACGCGCTGCTCTCCCTCGTCGGGCCGGAGGCGCCCGCCGCGGCGGAGACGCTCGGTGCGACCGGGCTGGCCGCGCCCGACGTGGTCGCGGTGCCGGGCCCGAAGTTCCGCTCCGGCGAGCTGCCGCCACGGCCGACCGCGCTGTACGACGTGCGCCCGCTGCCCGTGGGCGGCTGGGCCCGCCGGGGCCCGATCGGCGTGGACCTGCTGGTGCCCCGGGCCGCGATGGAGCAGGTGGTCACCGAGCTGCGGGGCAACGGGGTGCCGGTCGCCGGGCTGTGGGCGTACGAGGCGGTGCGGGTGGCCGCCCGGCGGGCCCGGGTCGGGGTGGACACCGACCACCGGACGATCCCGGCCGAGGTGGACCTGGTCGCCCCGGCCGTGCACCTGGACAAGGGCTGCTACCGGGGCCAGGAGACCGTGGCCCGGGTGCACAACATGGGCCGGCCGCCGCGTCGGCTCGTACTCCTGCACCTGGACGGGGTGACCACCGACCAGCCGCCGGTCGCCGGCACGCCGGTGACCCTCGACGGCCGGGCGGTCGGCTTCGTCGGCACGGCCGTGCACCACCACGAGCTGGGCCAGGTCGCCCTGGCCGTGGTCAAGCGCAACGTCGCCGACGACACCCGCCTCCTGATCGGGGAGACCGCCGCCGCGATCGATCCGGCCTGACCGCCCCTCGGCGAAAGAATCTCTGCTTCGTGGCGCTGAGGCCGGAAAAGTTCCGGTCGACTGGCTCGCTGACCTCGGTCTAGGATCCGGGCATGACGACAGGGACGTTGATCACGGTTGCCCCCACCGGCGCGGAGTCGGCCAAGGCCGAGGTGCCGGCGCTGCCGGTGACGCTCGACGAGCTGCTGCTGACCGCCAAGGAGTGCGAGGCGCTCGGCGCCGCCGTGATCCACGTCCACATCCGCGACGACGAGGCCAGGCCCACCCTGGACCAGGGGCGGCTGCGGGAGACCGTGACGGCGCTGCGGGAGAGCACCGACCTCGTCGTGCAGCTCTCCTCGGGCGGCGCGGTGACCGACCCGGAGGCCGACCGGCTCGCCGTGCTCGACGCCGGGCCGGACATGGCCTCCTGCACGATGGGCACGCTCAACTTCGGTGACGACGTCTTCCTCAACCGGTGGGAGTTCATCGTCGACCTGCACACCCGCATGCAGGAGCGCGGCATCGTGCCCGAGTACGAGATCTTCGACCTCGGCCACCTGACGGCGCTGCAACGGCTGCTCGGCAAGTACGGCCTGCCGGCCGGCGGGCACGTGCACGTCGACTTCGTGATGGGCGTACCGGGCGGCATGCCGGGCACCACCCCGGCCCTGGTCGCCGCCCACCAGGCACTGCGCGACCTGCCCGAGGGCACCACCTTCTCCGCCACCGGCATCGGCCGCAGCACCATCCCGGTAATGCTGGCCTCGCTCTCGGCCGGCGGGCACCTGCGCGTCGGCATGGAGGACACGGTGACCTACGCCAAGGGCCGCCCGGTCGAGTCCAACATGCAGCTCGTCGCCCGGGCGGTCGGCTTCGCCCAGCTCGCCCAGCGGCCGCCGCTGACCACCGCCGAGGCGCGCGGGCTGCTCGGCGTGCCGGCCGCCGGGCGGTAAGCGGCGACCCGGGCCGGCGCTGCTGTACACCTGGTCGTCGACGACCTGCTCACCCGCCCGCCGACCGCTGCCGGCGGTGCCGGTACCGTCCACCCTGTGGGAAAGACGTACGAGGGCGGCGCGCCGCTCGCCGAGGTGGTCCGGTCGGGGTTCGTCGAGGGCGTGCACCGGGGCTCGGTGGTGGTGCTCGACGCCTCGGGGCGGACGGTGGCCGGCGCCGGGGACGTGACCTCCCCGGTCTTCCCACGCTCGTCCAACAAGCCGATGCAGACGGTCGGGATGCTCCGCGCCGGGCTGACGCTGGCCGACCCCGCCGACGTGGCGCTGGTCTCGGCCAGCCACGCCGGGGAGGAGTTCCACCTGGCCCGGGTCGGGGCCCTGCTCGCCCGCGCCGGGCTGGACGAGTCGGCCCTGCACTGCCCGCCGGACCTGCCCGTGGGCGACGAGGCGCGGACGGCCGTGCTGCGCGCCGGCGGCGGCCCCACCCGTACGCAGATGAACTGCTCCGGCAAGCACAGCGGGATGCTGCTGACCTGCCTGGCCGCCGGCTGGCCGCTCGACGGGTACTGGCGTCCGGAGCACCCGTTGCAGCAGCGGCTGCGGGACGCGGTGGAGGAGTTCACGGGCGAGCCGGCTGCGGCGGTCGGCGTGGACGGCTGCGGCGCCCCGGTGCTCGCCGTCTCGCTGACCGGGCTCGCCGGGGCGTACCTCCGGCTCGTCTCGGCGGAGCCCGGCTCCGAGCCGCGGACGGTGGCCGACGCGATGCGCGCCCACCCGGACCTGGTCGGCGGCACCCGGGCCGAGGACAGCCGGCTGATGCGGGGCGTGCCCGGGCTGCTCGCCAAGATCGGTGCCGAGGGGGTCGTCGCGGCGGCGGTGCCCGGGGTCGGCGCGGTCGCCATCAAGATCGACGACGGCGCGGGCCGCGCCCGGATGCCGGTGCTGGTCTCCGCCCTGCGCCGCCTCGGGCTGGACGCGCCGGTGCTGACCGAGTACGCCGAACTGCCGCTCTTCGGCGGCGGCCTGCCGGTCGGCGCCGTCCGGCCCCTCTGGTAGCCGTTACGCCCGTCGTCGCGACGTTCACCGGGCGTTCGAGGGGCGCGACGCGGCGTCGTCAGGGTGGAGGGCCATTGTCGTCACTCGTATCCCATGGCCGGGACGACCTTGCCGAGTGCTTCTTCGATGAACTCGCGGGTTTCGTCGTCGAACTGGTCGTTGCGCTGCGCCAGCTTGTGCGCCTGGAACGTCGAACGGGTCTCGAAGTCGTCGACGTCGAGCCGCTCGAACAGGGCGCGGCGCTGCCCGGGCCAGTCGGCTGCGAGATCTTCCGCCCTCACCTCGACGTATCGCCTGCCCGTCAGGTCGACCGTGTCCTTCCAGGTGAGCCACCGATCGTAGATCGGCTTGAGGTAGGCGAGCGCGCCGTCGACAGTGGACGGCGCCCATGGCTGGGCCAGGTGGGATGCGAGCACCGACACCGGGTGACGCTTGATGTGCACGATGGTCGCCTCGGGGACCAGTTCCCAGAGGAACTCCATGCACAGCAGGTTGAACGGCGTCTTCTCGCACCAGGTCGGCTTGCCCGCGTCGGCGGCTGCTCCGCCGAAGATGGTGTCGACCAGGCTACGCAGGATTCCGAGCAGTTCGCCCCGGTCGCCGAAGTACCTGGGAACAACCCGCCGGCGGCTCAGCGGCTCGAACGGTCCGGCAGGCCGGTCGGCGTCGCCGAAGCCTTCGGCGGGCGCAGGTTCGTCGAAGGTGCACGCGATCAACTGCGGCCAGAGTTGTTCCACCGCGTCCCGATAGCGCCGCTCGCCGACCAGTTCGGGAACGGTCTTGCCGCGATCGTCGCGCCGGCCGGGCACTCGTACGGTGAGGAAGTCGCTCAGCCGCCGCAGGGCGTCCTCGCCGACGGTGGGGTCGTATCGACCGGTGAGCGCGTCGGCCAGGTCCCGCAGGCCGCCCGGGTCGACGAGGAACCTGGTCTCCATGGGAATCCGGTGGATCAGCGGATGCTCACCGATGATGTCGGCGAGCCGTGACGTTCCCGAACGACCCGTACCCGCTACGAAGACGGGTGCGGGGGAAGGAGACATGGCGAGCAGTCAAACTCCCAGCCCGACGCCCGTGCAATCCAATTATCCCCTGCACCCGTTGGGTCCGGGCCGAGAGCTGGCCGGCTGATCGGCAAGGACCGCCTCCGCTCCGAGCCTGGCGGTCTGGACCTCGGGGGACCGCATCCTGCGCTTCCCGGCGTGGCTGATCCGCGCCCGCCCCGACGAGGTGGTCGACTCCCTCCGCCGCGCCCTGACGGCCGGCGGCTGGCGCCCCGAGGCGTGAATCTTGGACAGTTGCCGTTCTCGCGGAACGGCAACTGTCCAAGATTCCGCCGGGAGCGCGGACGGTGACGCCCGCAGCGAAGGCGGACGACGGGGCGGGTGTCAGGGCAGGAAGTCGAGCAGGGCGGCGTTGACCGGGGCGGGTCGCTCCAGCGGCAGCAGGTGGCCGGCGTCGGGCACGTCGGGCAGGCGGACAGCGTCGGGCGCCTCGGCGGCGATCCGGTCGGCGAGGCGGCTGATGTCGGGCACGTCGGCCGCGCCGGCGCCGACCAGGACGGGCATCCGCAGCTCGTGCAGGCGACCGATCGCGGGCGGGTCGAGTTCGGCGACGTCGACCGCGCTGAGCGCCAACTCGGCGGCGAGCGCCCGCTGGTCCATCTCGCGGGCGAAGGCGAGCAGCTCCGGGTCGACGTCGGCGGGCTCGCGGCCCGGGCCGACCACCCAGAAGCGCACCTCGCCGGCGGCGCTGGCGGCGAAGTCCTCCGGGTCGACCTCGCCCACCAGGCTCTCCCAGAGGTCGTTCGCCTCGTCCGACCATTCGTGGCCCGAGGCGGCGGTGCCGAGGAGGGCGAGCGCGCTCACCCGCTCCGGGTGGGCCAGCGCGGTGTCGATGGCGACGGCGCCGCCGAACGAGCAGCCGACCAGGGCGGCCCGGGGGAGGTCGAGCGCGTCGAGCAGTCCGGCCACGTCGTCGTGGTGGGCGAACGGGGTCGGCGGCAGCTCGGAGTCCCCGTAGCCGCGCAGGTCGAGGGCGATCACCCGGTGCCGCGCGGCCAGCGGGCCGACCTGCTCCCGCCACATCCGCCGGTCCGCGATGCCGGCGTGCAGCAGGACGACGGGCGTGCCGCTGCCGGTGTCGTCGTACGCGAGCAGGGCGCCGTTCACCTCGATCTTGGTCACTGCGGCAAGGTACGCACCGGGAGACCGGGGCGCAACCGCCTTGTGCCGGCGCGGGCGTCGGGCGAGCGGTCCCGGGCGCGACCGCCGGGTGGTGCGGGAATCCCGGTCAGAGGCCGAACATCGGCAGGCAGGCCGCCACGCCGTGGACCGTCGCCGCCGGCCGCTCCTGCCGGCGCCACTTCGCGCGGGTGAGCCGTAGGCGATCGGACACGAGTGCCTCGTCACCGCGGGCGTCGACGGAGACGCCGTCGTGCTCGTAGCCGAGCTTGCGGGAGACCCCCTGGGACGAGTGGTTGTCCTGGAAGACCTCGGTGAGCGCGGCATCGGCGCCGAGGTGGTCGAAGGCCAGCGTGAGCAGGCCGGCGCGGGCCTCGGTGCCGTAGCCCCTGCCCTGGTGTTCGATCCCGAGCCACGACGACGTCGTGACCTGCCGGACGACCCGGAAGTCGCGTGCGCCGAGCGTGACCACGCCGAGCGGATGCCCGAGCCGGAAGACCCCGAGCCCGAGCCGCCACGCCGAGTCACTCCATTCGCCGAGCCGGCCCCAGTGCCCCTGCAACACGGCGCGCGCCCGATCCTCCGGGCCGCCGTCGGTCCACGGCGTCAGGAACGGGCGTTCGTCCGGGCGGTGTACGCCCCGGCCCGCGAGATGCGCGAGTTCCGCCAGTTCCTCCTCGCGGGGCAGGCGAAGCTCAAGTCGTGGCGTGGAGATGGTGAGGCCGTACAGGGGCCACAGGTCGGCGAGCACGGGCTCGATCGTGACGATCGGGGCCCTGCGACGCCACCGGTTTACCGACGGCGACCGGTCCGCCGCACCCTGGGCGGGCGTGGCCGGGTCGGCGGGATGAGACGTCGCTAACTCTGGTTAGCGTTCTGCTTGCAGGAGCTAGCAGGGCGCGTTAGCGTCGGGCCATGGCCACTGGTAAGGACCTTCCCGACGTCGGCGGGTTCATTCGCGACCTGCGCCGCAACGCGAAGATCTCACTGCGGCAGCTCGCCGAGCAGGCGGGGGTCAGCAACCCGTACCTCAGTCAGATCGAGCGCGGTCTGCGCAAGCCGAGCGCGGAGGTGCTCCAGCAGCTCGCCAGCGCGCTGCGCGTCTCCACCCCCGCGATGTACCTGCGGGCCGGGCTGCTCGACGACAAGGAGGGCCAGGGCGTGCTCGCGGCCATCTCCGTCGACCCCGACCTGACGATGGCGCAGAAGCAGTCGCTCACCCAGATCTACGAGACGTTCCGCCGGGAGAACGCGCGGCTCGCCGAGGCGACCGCGGCGGCCACCGGCGCGACGCCCACCGCCGGCACCGACGCCGCCGCCGGCGCGGGCACGCCGGATCCCGTCGAGGCCGCGCCCGACCTGGCCAACCTCGCCGCCACGGGCCCCACCACGCCGGAGGGCACCCCGACCGAGGCCGTGCTGGAGTCGGTCGCCGTCACCGAGGCCGGCCCCGCCCCCGCACCGATCGACACCCCCGAGAAGAAGGCCGCCCGCGACGCGGCCCGGAAGGCCGCCGACGTGGCCGAAGAGGAGAAGTGATGACCCAGCCGAAGACCAACCGCATCCCGGCCCCGATCTACGCCGCCGCGGGCGCGGGCGAGCTCGCCCTCCAGCAGCTGCGCAAGCTCCCCGCCGTGGTGACCGACCTCGGCACCAAGGTCGTCGCCGACCTGGGTGGCAAGGCCGTCGTCACCGGCGTCGAGCTGCGTCAGAAGGCCAACGACACGCTGCGTACGGCGAACCTGACCGCCGAGGGCCTGCGCGAGAAGGCCGTCCCGGCCGAGCTGGACCTGAAGCGCCTGCGCGAGGCCGCCGACCTGAACAAGCTGCGTGAGGTCGCCGACCTGGAGCGGCTGCGCGAGGTCGCCGACCTCGACCGGCTCCGTGCGCTGGCCACCCGCAACGCCGCCGTGGTGGTCGCCGGCGCCCAGGCCGCGCAGGAGCGGGCGCAGGCCGCGTACGTCGCGCTTGTCGCCCGGGGTGAGCGGGTCGTCGGAGCCGGCGTGCTGGAGGCCGCCGAGACCGTGAACGCCGACATCGAGGCGACCGGGGCCGAGACCGAGCCGGCCGAGGCCGTCGCGAAGCCGGCCACCGTGCGGTCCGTCACCGCCGACGTGCCGACCCGGGCCGTGACCGCCGACGTGCCGACCCAGGCCGTGACCACCGACGTGCCGACCCCGGCCGTGACCGACGAGGTGCCGACCCCGGCCGTGACCGACGAGGTGCCGACCCCGGCCGACGTGGCCGAGGTGCTGGAGGCCAAGCCGGCCGCCGCGAAGAAGGCGACGACCCGGGCCACCAAGGCCGCCAAGGCCGCCGCCGAGCCGGCCGCCACCCCGTCGGCGAAGCTGCCCCGGGCCACCAAGCGGACCCGCCCGGCCGCCGAGTAGTTCGTTCCGCCGGTGACCCCGGATGCGTCCTGTCGGACGTATCCGGGGTCACCGGCATAAGCTTGCCGACATGGCCTACGCCGCGCCGCTCTTCGCCTTCGATGTTCGCTACGTGATCGAGCTGATCCTGCTCGTCTTCGCGTTGATCGTGCAGGGCATCGCCCTGGTGCACGCCATCACCCAGCGTTCCGACGCCTTCTCCGCCATCGGCACCCTGCCCAAGGGCGGCTGGATCGCGATCCTCGCCGTCTGTCTGGTGCTGACCCTGCTCGGTTTCGGCCCGATCAGTCTCTTCGGGCTCGTCGGCATCGCCGCCGGCCTGATCTACCTGCTCGACGTCCGGGTGGGGCTGCGCGACCTGAGCGACGGCAAAGGCTTCTGGTGAGGGGTTTCCGCTGGCCGCCCCCACCGGACGGCGGGCCCCGCACCTGGGGGCCGGGCCCGGGCGCCCCGCGTACCGGCCGACCGGCCCTGCCGGAGCCGGACACCGAGCTGGTCGCCACGCCGCACGGCGTACACCTGGAGCAGCTCGTCACCGGCGCGGGTGACCCGGTCACGGTGTTCGCCCACGGGCTGGGCAACGGCATCGCCACCACCCGGCCCTTCGGCAGCGGGGTGACGGGCCGCAAGCTGTTCTTCCAGTTCCGCGGGCACGGCCGCTCCGACGCGCCGCCCGGCCCGTGGAGCTACCTGGACCTCGCCCGCGACCTGCGCGCGGTCGCCGACCTCGGCGGCGCCACCCGGGCCTTCGGCGCCAGCCTCGGCGCGGGTGCGCTCTGCCGGCTGCTCGCCGAGAGCCCCGAACGCTTCGAGCGACTCGTCGTCTTCCTGCCCGCGGCGCTCGACCGGCCGCGCGGCGAGGTCGCCCGGGCCCGGCTGACCGCGCTGTTCGAGGCCGTGGAGAGCGGCGACGCCGCCGCCGTGGCCGACGTGGTCCAGGCCGAGCTGCCGCCCGCCGTACGCAACACCCCTGCCGGCTGGGCCTACCTGCGCCAGCGCCTCGACCAGCTCCTGCGCGACGGGCTCGCCCCGGGACTGGCGAGCCTGCCCGAGCAGGCACCCCTGCGCGACGCCGGTGCGCTGGCCGCCGTCACCGCGCCGGCCCTGGTGATCGGCTGTGCCGGCGACGACCTGCACCCGGTCGAGGTCGCCGAGCAGCTCGCCGCCGCGCTGCCCCGGGCCACCCTGCACGTGTACGACCGGCCCGGCGTCCTCTGGACGGAACGCGCCGACCTGCGAAGCCGGATATCCGCCTTCCTCAACGAGTAACGTGCCCTGACATGGGCGTCACACACCACGGTCGTACGCACCGGCTGGACCTCGCCGATCCGACACTGCGGGAGTGGGAGTGCACGGTGCTGCACGCCGATCCCGAGCAGGGCATCGTGCTGGACCGGTCGGCGTTCTATCCGGGCGGCGGCGGGCAGCCGCCGGACCACGGCGTACTGCTCTGGCAGGGGGTGCAGACCCGGATCGCCGGCACCCGCAAGGGCGACGACCTCTGGCTGATCCCGGTCGAGGGCGACCCGTTGCCGCCGGCCGGCACGGCGGTCACCGGCGCGGTCGAGGACGACCGGCGCACCCGGCTGATGCGGACCCACTCCGGGCTGCACGTGCTCTGCGGGGTGGTGTTCCGCGACTTCGGCGCGCTCGTCACGGGCGGCAACATGGAACCGGGCGAGGCCCGGATGGACTTCAACCTGCCCGAGGTGCCGTCCGACTTCAAGAGCCGCATCGAGGAGCTGGTCAACGCCGAGGTCGCCGCCGACCGGGCGGTGGCCGTGCGGGTGCTGCCCCGCGACGAGGCGCTCGCCCTGCCCGACATCATCCGTACCCAGTCGAACCTGATCCCGCCGGAGGAGCAGGAGGTGCGGATCGTCGACATCGTCGGGCTGGACGTCCAGGCCGACGGCGGCACGCACGTCGCCTCCACCGCGCAGATCGGCAAGGTGCAGGTGGTCAAGGTGGAGAGCAAGGGGCGGGCCAACCGTCGGGTCCGCGTACGCCTGGCGGACTGAGCCCCGCACGGGGTCAGTCGGCGGCGCGGCGGGCCCGCAGCGAGCGGACCTTGTGCCGGTTGCCGCAGCGCTCCATCGCGCACCAGCGCCGCCGGCCGGGGCGCGAGGTGTCCACGAAGACCAGGTAGCAGTCGTGCGTGGCGCATTCGCGGACGCGGTCGCGGTGCGGGCCGGTGAAGAGGTCGACGGCGTCCCGGGCGATGGTGGCGAGGGCCTGCCCGCCGCGGGCCGGCAGCGCCCAGCGGCGGGTCCCGTCGGCGGTGAGCTGCGGTGCCAGCGGGGCGCCGGCCGCCAGTCGGTTGAGGGTGGCGAGGTCGTCGGGCGTGGCGTCGAAGTCGGCCGGATCGGCGGCCGGTGGCCGGGCCCCGGTGCGTACGCAGACCAGCCGCCACAGCGCGTCCCGTAGCCGTCGGGCGGCGGCCAACTCGTCGGCGGTCACCTCCACCCGCGCCGGGTCGAGGCGCAACCGGGACAGCGCCAGCCAGTCGGCGAGGTCGCCGGGTCGGTGCAGCACGTCGTAACGGGCCAGCGCGCCCGGGCCGCCGGTGGTCAGGAACTCCAGACAGAGCGCACCGGGGTCGAAGAGGTAGCGGGTGCCCTCCGGCGAGGTCAGGGTGAGTCCGCTTGCGGCGTCGATCACGTAACCACTATAACTGGTTACGGAGGCGGGCCGTGCTGGCGGTCGCCGGACACCGAGGAGGACGCCATGGCCGTGGAATGGAAGCTCGTCGTCGACTGCGCCGACCCGAACGCGCAGGCCCGGTTCTGGGCCGCCGCCCTGGATTACGCGGTCGAGGACAACGGCGTGCTGATCGAGCGCCTGCTAGCCGGCGGCGCGATCGGGCCGGAGGCGTACCTCGAGATCGACGGCCGCAAGGCGTGGCGGCAGTTGGCCGCCGTGCGCCACCCCGACGATCCGGTCGACCCGGCCAGCGGCACCGGGCTGGGCCGCCGGCTGCTGTTCCACCACGTTCCCGAGCGCAAGCAGGTCAAGAACCGGCTCCACGTCGACCTGCACGTCGGCCCCGCCGAGCGGGAGGCGACGGTGAGGCGGCTGGAGGGCCTCGGCGCCACCGTGCTGCGCGAGGTGGCCGACTTCGGCAGCGTGCACACCACCATGGCCGACCCGGAGGGCAACGAGTTCGACGTGCAGTGACCCGGACCGGGGGCGGGTGGGTCAGGGCGTGGCGGGACCTGGCGGCAGGTGGGCGGCGCGCACGTCGAGCAGCCAGCGTTCCACGGCCGCCTCGTCCGGGCGGTCCGGCAGCGGGGTACGGATCCGGTCGAAGTCGCGTTCCGCCTCGGCGATCAGGGCCCGTGCCTCGGCCAACGCGCCGCCGGCCACCCGCTCGCCGAAGCTGCGGAACCACTGCGGGTCGGCGAGCCGGATCTCCAGCACGCCGGTGGCGTAGAGCAGCCGGCCCTGGTGCACCAGCCGCGCCAGGTGCCGGGCGTGCTTGGCGGTGCGCCGCCGGGTGTCGGCCGAGAACGTGCCGTCGCCCCGGGACTCCAGCTTGCGGAACTGCTGGCCGGCGTAGCCCAGGTAGGCGTCGCGGACGCGGGGCGCGCTGAGGAACGCCGAGCGGATGGCGACCAGCCGGTCGCCGAACTCCGTACGGGTCTCGTAGCAGTCCTCCGGCAACCAGGCCAGCTCGGTGGCGGTCGGGTTGCCGCTCAGCGCCAGGCGGCACCACTTCGCCGCCTCGTGCAGGGTGATGTCGGGATCGGTGGTCACCACCGACTCGCGGGGCGGGCGCAGCCCGTGGAAGGCGACGGTGGGCGCGGCGAAGACGCCGATCCGGTCGACGTCGGAGCCCGGCCCGGCCAGCCCGTACGCGACCGAGCCGACGATCCCGGAGAGCAGCAGGTGCATGCCGGCGAGCATGCCGGACGACACGGCTTCGCGAAACCGGACTTCGGCTGTCAGGTATCGCTGACAGGCTCGCCGCATGACGAAACCGCTGACAGGAAAGATCGCGCTCGTCGCCGGGGCGACACGGGGCGCCGGCCGGCAGATCGCGGTGCAACTCGGCGCCGCCGGCGCCACGGTCTACGCCACCGGCCGCAGCAGCCGGGCCGGCCGCTCCGAGATGGACCGCCCGGAGACCATCGAGGAGACCGCCGAACTGGTCACCGCCGCCGGTGGCACCGGCATCGCGGTCCGGGTCGACCACCTCGTCCCCGAGCAGGTCCGCGACCTCGTCGCCAGGATCGACGCCGAGCAGGGCCGACTCGACGTGCTGGTCAACGACATCTGGGGCGGCGACCCCCTGACCACCTGGGAGAAGCCGGTCTGGGAGCAGCCGCTGGAGGCCGGCTTCCGCAGCCTGCGCCTGGCGATCGACACGCACATCGTCACCGCGCACTTCGCGCTGCCGCTGATGGTCCGCCGCCCCGGCGGGCTGGTCGTCGAGGTCGGCGACGGCACGAAGGCGTACAACGACGACCACTACCGGCTGTCGGTCTTCTACGACCTCGCGAAGACGTCGGTCAACCGGCTCGCGTACGTCTGGGGGCACGAGCTGAAGCCGCACGGCGGCACCGCCGTGGCGCTGACGCCGGGCTGGATCCGGTCCGAGGCGATGCTGGAGCACTTCGGGGTCACCGAGGAGAACTGGCGCGACGGCGCCGCAAAGGATCCGCACTTCCTCATCTCGGAGACCCCGGCCTTCGTCGGGCGCGCGGTCGCCGCGCTCGCCGCCGACGAGGACCGGGCCCGCTGGAACCAGGCGTCCGTCTCGGCCGGCGCGCTGTCCCAGGTGTACGGGTTCACCGACGTCGACGGCAGCCGGCCGGACGGGTTCCGCTACATCACCGAGGTGGTGGAGACGAACAGACCGGCCGACGTGACCGGCTACCGCTGACCGGGCGCCACCCGGTAGACCGCGGCGGACCGCCTGGCGGCGTCGACCATCAGCTCCCGCAGGTCCGGCGGGTCGAGCACCTCCACCTCCGGCCCCAGGGACAGCAACTGGGGGTACGCGACGTCGACGGACTCGACGGGCAGGCGGGTCACCACCCACCCCTGCCCGTCGGGCTCGCCGGCCGCGGCGAGCGCCTCCTCGTACGCGAAGGGGGCGTCGGCGACGAAGCGGAGCCGGCGCAGGCCGACGGGGCTCAGCCGCACCGTGACCTCGGCCCGGAGCATGCCGCGCAGGAACTCCTCGGCCTGCTCCCGCCAGTAGCCGGCCAGGTCGAAGCCGGCGTCCCGGTCGAAGGTCGCGGTCTGGACCCCGACGTGGGTGACCCGGTCCACCCGGTACGTGCGGTACGCGCCGCCGACCCGGCCGACGAGATACCAGACCCCGCTCTTGAGGACCAGCCCGTACGGGTGCGCCTCCCGTTCGACCTCGCGGTCGCCGCGCCGGTAGCGCAGCTCGACGGTCCGGTCCCGCCACACCGCGCCGGCCAGCTCGGCCAGCCACGGCGGTGGCCCGGCCTCCCGGAACCAGCCCGGCACGTCCAGGTGGAAGCGCTGCCCGGTGCGCACCGGCGCGTCGCGCAGGCTCGGTGGGAGCGCGGCGAGCACCTTCAGCTCGGCCGAGGCCACCGCGTCGGCGAGCCCCATGTCGCCCGCCGGCCCGGGCAGCCCGGCCAGGAAGAGCGCCTCCGCCTCGTCGCGGGTCAGCCCGGTCAGCCGGGTCCGGTAGCCGCCGAGCAGCCGGTAGCCGCCGGCGCGGCCCCGGTCGGCGTAGACCGGCACCCCGGCGGCGGAGAGCGCCAGCACGTCCCGGTAGACGGTCCGCTCGGAGACCTCCAGCTCCCGCGCCAGCTCCGCCGCGGTCATCGTCTCCCGCGCCTGGAGCAGCAGGACCAACGAGATCAACCGGGCCGCCCGCACCCGTCCATCCTGCCCGGTCGCCCGTGCCCACTAGGCTCTGCGGTCGTGAACGCACCCGCCATCGCCGCGCCCGTGACCGGTGCCGCCAGCCGGTTCTTCACCGGCGTGGGCCTGCTCCTGCGCGGCCTCGGTCTCTACGTCCGCAGCCCCGGGCTGATGCTGCTCGGCGTCATCCCGGCGTTGATCTCGGGCGCGCTCTTCGTGACCGCGTTCGCCACCCTGGCGTACTTCGTCGAGGACCTGGCCGCACTGGTCACCCCGTTCGCCGACGACTGGTCGACCACCTCGCGCAGCCTCGTCCGAGTGGTTGCCGGACTGGCCTTCCTCGGCATCGGCGGCCTGCTCGCGGTGGTCACCTTCACCGCCGTCACCCTGGTCATCGGCGACCCGTTCTACGAGAAGATCTCCGAACGGGTCGAGGAGCGTCTCGGTGGCACGCCCGGCGCGGTCGACGTGCCGTTCTGGCCGTCGCTGCGGCGCAGCCTCGCCGACTCGGTACGGCTGGTGGGCCTGTCGATCCTCTTCGGCATCCCGCTCTTCGCCGCCGGGTTCATCCCGGTGGTCGGCCAGACCGTGGTGCCGGTCATCGGGGCGGCGGTCGGCGGCTGGCTGCTCGCCGTGGAGTTGGTCGGCGCCCCCTTCTACCGGCGCGGGATGCGGCTGCCGGAGCGGCGGGCGCACCTCAAGGCGGACCGGCCGACCACGCTCGGCTTCGGCGTGGCGGTCTTCGTCTGCTTCCTGATCCCGCTCGGCGCGGTGCTCGTCATGCCGGCTGCCGTCGCCGGGGCGACCCTGCTGGCCCGCCGCTCGCTCGGCCAGTCCGTCACGGAGGGCTGACGTGGAGATCACCCTGGTCGGGGGCGACATCACGACGCAGCGGGTGGACGTGATCGTCAACGCCGCCAACTCGTCGCTGCTCGGCGGCGGGGGAGTGGACGGCGCCATCCACCGGCGGGGCGGGCCGGCCATCCTCGACGAGTGCCGGGCGCTGCGCGCCTCCCGGTACGGCCGCGGCCTGCCGACCGGCCAGGCGGTGGCCACCACCGCGGGCGACCTGCCGGCCCGCTGGGTCGTGCACACCGTCGGGCCGGTCTGGTCGACCGACGAGGACCGCTCGCCGCTGCTGCGCGACTGCTACGCGAACAGCCTGCGGGTCGCCGACGAGCTGGGCGCGGGCACCGTGGCGTTTCCGCTGATCTCGGCCGGCGTCTACGGCTGGCCGGTCGAGGACGCCGTCCGGCAGGCCCTGGCGGTGCTCAGCTCGGCCACCCCGGCGCACGTCACCGAGGCCCGGCTGGTGCTCTTCGGCGCCGAGACCCTGGCGGTCGCCCAGCGGGTGCGGGCCGCCGGCTGACCCTGGACCTCGGGGCGGGCCGCCGGCTGGCGCCCTGGGCCTCGGGCGGGCCGCCCGGCTGACCCGGACCGTCAGGCGAGTTCGCGCAGGCAGGACCAGCTCGAACCGACCGGGCGGTAGCCGAGCCCGACGTTGATTGCCAGCATCGGCGCGTTCGCCTCGTCGTTCGAGGTGTAGGCGGTGCGTACCCCGCCGGCTGCGGCCCGGTGCAGCGCCGCCGTCTTGACCAGGCGGGCCAGCCCGCGCCCCCGGTGCGTCGGCAGCGTGCCGGTGTAGTCCGACCACATCCGGTCGCCGTCACGCTTGACGAGGCTGAGGGCCACCAGCTCGCCGCCGGTCTCGGCCACCGTGCTGGCCGCGCGGTCCAGGCCCAGGTTGTCCCAGACCTCGGAGGACCAGTTCTCGTAGCTCATCGAGTCGACGGGCACGTCCCCCGGCTCGTCGGCCGCCGCCGCCAGGTTGACCAGGTAGACCCGGCGCGGCTCGACGTCGGTCAGCGGGAGCAGCCGTACGCCCGGCGGCGGTTGCGGCATCGGCGGGGCCGGCCGCAGGTCCAGCGCCGAGTAGCGCAGCTCCCGGCTCGGCGTGAAGCCGTGCCGGCGGGCGAACGGCAGCGACTCCGGCAGCGCCCAGGTACGCACCCGGCGCACCCCGATGTCGCGCAGGTGCTCCAGCGCGGCGGCCAGCAGCGCGGTGCCGGCGCCCCGGCCCCGGTGCTCCGGGTGCACGTGCAGGATGGCGACCTCCCCGACGTCGCGCTCGGAGGTCTGGTCGTTGCGGTACGCCGACACCCAGCCGACCACCGTGTCGTCCACCTCGACCACGTACGCGGTCCACTGCTCGCCGGGCGGGGGCTGGGCGATCATCTTCCGGGTCGACTCGACGCCGCGCACCAGGTAGGGGTACACGAGCGCGCGCAGCGCCACCACGGCGGGCGCGTCGTCGGGGCGGGCGGTCCGGATCCGCATGTCAGGCCTCCCCGCGTACGGCGGCGACGGCCTCGACCTCGACGAACTGGTCGGAGTAGCCCAGCACGGCCACCCCGAGCAGGGTGCTGGGCGGGTCGTGGTCGCCGAACGCGTCGCGCACCACCTCCCACACGGCCACCAGGTCCTCCTGGCGGGATGACGCCACGTACACGGTGGTCTTGACGACGTCGGTGAGCCGGGCGCCGGCCGCCGCGAGGGCGGTCTCCAGGTTGGCCATCACCTGCCGGGCCTGGCCGACGGGGTCGCCGGGCGAGACCGTCCGGCCCTCGGCGTCGAGCGGGCAGGCGCCGGCGGTGTAAACGAGCCGGGCCGGTGGCTCGACCGTGGCCGCGTACGCGTACTCGGCGACGTCGGAGAGGGCGGGCACGCGGATCAGGTTCACGGTCACGCGCGCGACGCTACCGATGCCCGCACCGCGCCTCCACGGATTAACTCCGGCACCCGTCGGGAGGCGTTGGGAAGGGGCCCTTCCTCACACCTCAGGCCGACTCGCGGACGATCAGCTCGGTGGGGAGCACCAGGGGTTCGATCGCCTCGCCGGCGGCCAGCCGCAGCAGCAGCCGGGTCATCTGCCGGCCCAGCTGCACGATCGGCTGGCGGACGGTGGTCAGCGGCGGGTCGGTGTACGCGGCCGTCTCGATGTCGTCGAAGCCGATCACCGCCACGTCGTCCGGCACCCGCCGCCCCGCCTCGCGCAGCGTACGCAGGGCTGCGTGCGCCATCAGGTCGGAGGCGGCGAAGACCGCGTCCAGGTCGGGGTGCTCGGCGAGGAGCTGCCGCATCGCCGTCGCCCCGGACTCGCGGGTGAAGTCGCCGGTCGCCACCAGCTCCGGCAGCCCGGCCTCGGCGATCGTGTTCCGGTAGCCGACGAGGCGCTCGATGCCGCCCACCATGTCCTGCGGGCCGGCGATGGTGGCGATGCGTCGGCGCCCGGTGTCCAGCAGATGCCGGATCGCCGTGGCCACCCCGCCGACGTGGTCGACGTCGACGTAGGGCACGTCGCCGCCGTCGAGCGGCCGGCCGCTGCACACGACGGGAATGCCCAGCCGGGCGAGCCGGCCGGGCAGCGGGTCCTCGCCGTGCAGGGAGGCGAAGAGCACCCCGTCGACGTGCCGGCCGGTCGTGTAGCGCTCGACCCGGTCGTGCCCGGCGGGGGAGCCGGCCAACATCAGCACGAGCTGCTTGTCGGCCGCCTCCAACTCCTGCGCCGCGCCCCGGATGATGCCGGGGAAGACCTGGTCGTCGGAGAAGACCCGGGTGGCGGCCTCCGGCATCACCAGGGCGATGGAGTCGGTCCGCTGGGTGACCAGGCTGCGGGCGGCCAGGTTCGGCACGTACCCCAGCTCGGCCACCGCCCGGCGGACCGCGTCCCGGATGGGCTCGGCGACCGTGGTGGAGCCGTTCACCACCCGGGACACGGTCGCCCGTGAGACCCCCGCCCGCCGGGCCACCGCCTCCAGCGTCGGCCGCTGCGCCGTCGTCATCCCCGTAACCACCGCCTCGTCACAGCCCGTTCCGGGAGATCACCTCCTGGTACCACCGGGCGCTGGACTTCGGTGTGCGGCGCTGGGTCAGGTAGTCGACGTGGATGATCCCGAACCGTCGACGGTAGCCCTCGGCCCACTCGAAGTTGTCCAGTAACGACCATACGAGATAGCCCCGGAGGTCCACGCCCCGGGAGATCGCCTCGTGCACGGCGCGCAGGTGCCCGTCGAGGTAGGCGATGCGGTCCGCGTCCATCACCTGCCCGGCACCGTCGGCGTCGGCCTTGTCGGGGAACGCCGCGCCGTTCTCGGTGACCATCAGCGGCACGCCGGGGTAGTCCGTGGCGATGCGTTCCAGCAGCCGGGTCAGCCCGGCCGGTTCGATCATCCACCCCATGTCGGTCAGCGGCCCGGTCGGCGGGAGGAACTCCACCGCGCCCTCGGTGCCCGGGTAGGCGCTGCCGCCCCCGCCGTCCGGCCGGCCGGCGACGTAGGTGGGGGCGTAGTAGTTGACGCCGAGCAGGTCGATCGGGGCGGCGATCAGCTTCTCGTCGCCGTCGCGGATGAACGTCGGCTCGACGATGCGGGCCACGTGCTCCAGCACGTCGTCGGGGTAGGCCGCACGCAGCAGCGGGTCGAGGAAGATCCGGTTGTGCAGGCCGTCGACGAGGCGGACCGCCGCCGCGTCCGCGGTGCTGTCCGGGTCGGCCGCGCGTACGTCGGCCGGGTTGACCGTGATCCCGACGGTCTGCGCGCCGGCCGCGCGCAGCGCGCGGGCCGCCAGGCCGTGCCCGAGCAGCAGATGGTGTACGGCGGTGAAGGCCGCGCCCGCGTCCTGCTCGCCGGGGGCGTGGACCCCGTTGCCGTAGCCGAGGTAGGCCGAGCACCACGGCTCGTTGAGGGTCGTCCAGGTGCGGATCCGGTCGCCGAGCCGGGTGTGCACCGCCGTGGCGTACGTGGCGAAGTGCTCGGCGGTCTCGCGGTTGGTCCAGCCGCCCCGGTCCTCCAGCGCCTGCGGCAGGTCCCAGTGGTAGAGGGTGACGATCGGGTCGATGCCCCGGGCCAGCAGCGTGTCGGTCAGCCGGTCGTAGAAGTCCAGGCCGCGCGGGTTGACCGGGCCGGTGCCGTCCGGCTGGATCCGGGGCCAGGCCACCGAGAAGCGGTACGCCTTCAGCCCCAGCTCCGCCATCAGCGCCACGTCGTCGGCGTACCGGTGGTAGTGGTCGCAGGCGACGTCGCCGGTGTGGCCGTGGTGGACCTTGCCCGGCGTACGGCTGAAGGTGTCCCAGATCGACGGGCCGCGACCGTCGTCGGTGGCCGCGCCCTCGATCTGGTACGCGGCGGTGGCCGCCCCCCAGACGAAGTTGTCGGGGAATCGCAGAGTGCTCACGCCTTGACCGCACCTTCCATGATGCCGCCGATGATCTGGCGGCCGAACAGGACGAAGACCAGCAACAGCGGGAGGGTGGCGATGGCCGTTCCCGTGAACACCTGGGACATGTCCGTGTAGTACCCGTCGGACAGCGTGCGCAGGGCGAGCTGCACGGTGGGGTTCTCCGGGTCGTTGAGGACAGCGTACGGCCACAGGAAGTCGTTCCAGGTGGTCATGAACGTGAGCAGCCCCAGCACGGCGGCGGCCGGGCGCAGTGCCGGCAGCACGACGTTCCAGTAGATCCGCGCGGTGTTGCAGCCGTCCACCCGGGCCGCCTCGATCAGCTCGTTGCTGACCGCCTGGCCCGCGTACTGCCGCATCATGAACACCCCGAAGCCCGTGACCAGGGCCGGTACGATCACCGCCGGCAGCCGGTCGTTCCAGTTGAGCTTCGTCATCAGCAGGTAGAGCGGGATGACGCCGAGCTGGGTGGGCACCATCATCGTCGCGATGATCACCATGAGCAGCGCGTTGCGACCCCGGAACCGCAGCTTGGCGAAGGCGAACCCGGCCAGCGTGGAGAAGAAGACCACCGAGACGGTGACCGTGACCGCCACGATCGCCGAGTTGACCAGGCCGGCGACGAAGTACGCGTCGGTGTTGTTCAGCAGCCGGGACACGTTCGCGCCGAAGTTGCCGCCGGGGGTGACCGGTGGTGGCAGTTGGCCCATCGCGTCGTTGGAGCGGCTCGCCACCACGAACATCCAGTAGATCGGGAAGATCGACAGGACCCCGGCGGCGATCAGCGCGGCGTAGGTGAGCCGGCTGGCGGCCCAGAGGCGGCTCATCGCGCTCCCTCCTTCGACTTCGCGTGATCCTTCGGGGGCTTCGCGTCGCCGAGCCGGCGCAGGAGCAGCACGTTGATCGCCGCGACGACCGCGATCAGGGCGAAGAGCAGCCACGCCACCGCCGAGCCGTAGCCGAAGTTGTAGTGGGGCGCGAAGGCGTTCTCGAACATGTACATGGTCACGGTCTGCGACTCCCGTAGCGTGCCGCCCCGGATCGGGTTGGTTCCGGAGTGGAACAGCCGGGGCTCGGTGAAGAGCTGGAGCCCGCCGATGGTGGAGATGATGACGGTGAAGATGATCGTCGGCTTGAGCAGCGGCACGGTGATCGACCAGAACTGGCGGGCCCGGCCGGCCCCGTCGATGGCGGCCGACTCGTAGAGGTCGCGCGGGATGGCCTGCATCGCGGCCAGGAAGATCAGCGCGTTGTAGCCGGTCCACCGCCAGTCGACCATCGTGGAGATGGCCACCCAGGACGCGAACCGGTTCGACTTCCACTCGATCGCGTCGATCCCGACCAGGTCGAGCAGCCAGTTGACCATGCCGAACTCGCGGCCGAAGAGCACCCCGAAGACGATCGCGACCGCCGCCGTCGACGTGATGTTCGGGATCAGCACCGCCATCCGGAACGTCGTCCGGGCCCGCAGTTGCCGGTTGAGCAGGTTGGCCAGCCAGAGCGCGGCCAGCAGCTGCGGGACGGTGGAGATGACGAAGATGCCGAGGGTGTTGACGACGGAGTGCCAGAAGTCGGGGTCCTCCAGCAGCCGGCTGTAGTTCTCCAGCCCGACGAACGGGTGGTTGCTGCCGAGCAGGTCCCAGTCGTGCAGGGAGACCCAGAACGTGTAGATCAGCGGGTACGCCCCGAACACCCCGAAGAGCACGAAGAACGGGGCGATGAACAGGTAGGGCGAGTACTTCGTGTCGAGGCGGCTGAACCGCATCGCCGGTGTGCGTCGACCGGTGCGGGGCGCCGGTGCGACCGGCGGGCGCGGGTCGAGCTGGACGGTCATGCCCGGACCACTCCTTTCCCGGGTGCGGGCGGGACCGGCGCCCCCGGCGCCCTCCCGCCCGCACTCCGGCTCGGGCTACTTGGCGGCGGCCTTCTTCGCGTTGTTGACCGCGTCCGTCCAGCCCTGTTCGGGCTTGCGCTGACCCAGTTCCACCGTCCGGACGGCGTTCTCGACCTCGGTGCGGACGGCCTGGTTCTTCGGCCCCATGTAGACGGGCTTCAGCGTCTTGGCGCCCTCGCCGAAGATCTGCCCGACGGGGGCGTCGGAGAAGTACGCGTTCTTGGCGTCGACGATCGCGGGGTCGGCCAGCGCCTGCGGCGAGGAGGGCAGCGGGCCCTTGGCCTTGAACGCCCCGATCTGGCCCTTGGCGCTGGTCAGGAACTTCGCCAGCTCGATCGCCTCGGCGCGGTGCTTGCTCTGGGTCGGCACGGCGAGCCACGAGCCGCCCCAGTTGCCGCCGTTGCCGGGCACCCGGGCGATGTCCCACTTGCCCTTGGCCTCGGCGCCGGCGTTGCCCTCGATGACGCCCGTCATCCAGGCCGGGCAGGCGATGGTGGCGAACTTGGCCTGCTTGAAGGCGGACACCCACTCCTCGGACCAGGAGCCGTACTTGCCGGAGAGGCCGGAGTCGATGATGTCCATGGTGGTGTCCCAGGCCTGCCGGACCGCCGGGTTGCTGTCCACCACCAGGTTTCCGCTGGTGTCGTAGTAGTGGTAGCCCTGCGCGTTGCCGGCCGTCTGGAGCACGATCGTGTTGAAGATGTTGGTCGCGGCGTCCAGGAACGAGGCGCCGGTGTTCTTCGCCTTGAACTGCTCACCGACCTTGACGTAGTCCTGCCAGGTCGGCCAGAGCTTCGACACGGCCTCGCGGTCGGTGGGCAGGCCGGCCTTGGCGAACAGGTCCGTGCGGTAGCACATGGCCATGCCGCCGACGTCGGTGCCCAGGCCGATCAGCTTGCCGTCCTGGGTCATCCCGCCCTTCCACTTCCACTCCAGGAAGTTGCCCTGGAGTTCGGCCCCGCCGTGGTCGAGCAGGTTGACGAAGTTGTCGGGGTTGGCCTTGTACTCGACCATCAACCCCTCTTCGATGGCGACGACGTCGCCCGCGCCCTTGCCGGCGGCGAGCCACTGGGTCAGCTTCGGCGAGTAGTCGTCGAGATTGGTGCCGGTGCCACGCTCGACGATCTTCACGTTCGGGTGGCTGGCCATGTACTCCTTGTAGAGCTCTTCATAGCCGAACTGGCTGAACACGTCCACGGTCAACGTGATCTTGCCGTCCTTGGCGGGTTCGTCGCCAGCGCAGCCGGCGGTGGCGAACAGCGCGGTGGCGGCGACGAGGGCCACCGCCGCCAGGCGGCGGCGCGGAAAGACACCCATATCGGTCGGACCCCTCTCAGGTCGTCTGAGGTGGTGAGGCAGGTGGTGGAGCAGAGCTGAGAGAGCGCTCTCACGACAGGGTGGTGGTTGGTCCGGTCCGGTGTCAAGAGAGCGCTCTCCGCTGGTTGCCGATCGAGACCGGACGCAAAGAGAGTGGCCGCCTGTGCCGGGGCGGCCACTCTCTTCTCACGTGCGGTGGGACTGCGCTCTCACGTGCGGTGGGACTGCGCGGAGCCCTCGGGGCCCGGCTCCGCGCGGCGGTGGATCAGCCGACGCGGAGGCCCTCCAGCAGGGCCCGGTCGCCGGCCACGTCAAGCGTGTCGAGGCCGACCCGGCCCCAGAGCGCCAGCAGCAGGTCGCTCGCGGTGCCGCTGACCTGCGCCCGCGCGTGGTGGTCGTCGTGGTCGAAGATGGTGGCCGTGTCGAGCAGCGCCACGCCCTCGCCGCGCAGCCGCAGGAACCACTCCTGACCGGCGTCGACCGCGGAGATCTGCACCACCCCGCGCCACTGGCCAGCCGTGCGGCGCCGACCGGCCGGCAGCCAGGTGTCCAGGATCTCGCTCACCCCGTCGGCGGCGAGCTTCGCCTCGACCGGCTCGCCCGCCGCGATGGCGAGCTGGGCGTCCCACCGGTGCACCGCGGTCTCGTGCGCCATCCGGCGCGGCCAGAAGCCCGCCTTCTTCGGCTGCGGCGCCCAGTTCCACGCCGGGGCCTCCGGGTCGAGGCCGTCGAAGAGGGTCATCAGCCGGTCGTACGCCTGCTGCCAGAGTTGGAGCGGGGTGACGCCCGGCTCCAGCTCGACCGGCTCGGACCCGCCGGGCGACGGGGTGGCCGCGCCGGTGCCCGCGACCGAGTGCACCCAGCGGTAGAGGGAGGTGAGGTGCAGGGTCAGGTCGGCGACCGTCCAGCCGGGACAGGACAGCACCGGTGTCTCCGGCGGGGCTTCCGCCACGGCGGCGGCGAACGCCGGGCCCTCCGCCCGGAGCGCTCCCAACCAGAAGTCCTTCGTTGCGTGCAGTCTGCTCATCGCCATCCTCCCGGGGGTGACCGGGCCACCAGTGGGCGCCACGGCTACCCCTCAGCCTAGGGTGAAAGGCGTGTCAGACGTCTACGCCCAGCCGACAACCGGAACCGAACCCGCCACGACGTGCGACCTGGCGCGATACACCACCCTACGCCTGGGCGGTCCCGCCGGCCGTGTCGTCGCCGGCACCGACGCCGACGCGATCGTGCGGGCCGTGCGGGAGGCGGCCGGCCGCGACGAGCAGGTCCTGCTCCTCGCCGGGGGCAGCAACGTCGTGATCGGGGACGCGGGCTTCCCCGGCACCGTCGTCCTGGTGCGCTCCCGGGGCGTGCGGGTGGTCGCCGAGGACGCCGACACCGTCACCGTACGCGTCGAGGCCGGCGAGCCCTGGGACGAGCTGGTCGCCACCACCGTCGCCAACGGCTGGTCCGGCCTGGAGTGCCTCTCCGGCATCCCCGGCTCGACCGGCGCCACCCCCATCCAGAACGTCGGCGCGTACGGCCAGGAGGTCGCCGAGACCATCGTCGGCGTCGGAGTCCACGACCGGGTCGAGGGGACCGTCGGGCGGATCGACGCCGCCGACTGCGGGTTCGCGTACCGGTCCAGCATCTTCAAGTACAGCGACCGCTGGGTGGTGCTCTCCGTCGACTTCCGGCTCGCCCGCTCGCCGCTGTCCGGCCCCGTGCGCTACGCGGAACTGGCCCGGTCGCTCGGGGTGCAGGTGGGGGACCGGGTGCCGCTGGCCGACGCCCGGGCCACGGTCCTGCGGCTGCGCGCCGGCAAGGGCATGGTGCTCGACGCGACCGACCCGGACACCCGCTCCGTCGGCTCGTTCTTCACCAACCCCGTGCTCGCCGCCGCCGCGTACGAGCTGCTGCGCGAGCGCGCCGCCGACCTCGGCGAGCCGCCGTCCTGGCCCTGCCCCGGGGACATGGTCAAGGTCAGCGCCGCCTGGCTGATCGACCGGGCCGGCTTCGGCAAGGGCCACCCGGGGCCCGAGGGCGTCGCCATCTCCAGCAAGCACACCCTCGCCCTGACCAACCGCAGCGGCACCGCCAGCACCGCGTCCCTGGTCGAGCTGGCCCGGGAGATCCGCGACGGCGTCCACGACCGCTTCGGCGTGACCCTGCACCCCGAACCGGTCCTCGTCAACTGCACCATCTGACCCGCCGCCGGGCAGCCGTCAGGTGGGGGCGATCTTGGGCCAGGGGAGGGTGAGTTCGCCGTGGCGCCAGCGGCGGGGGCCGTCCAGGACCGGCCAACCTGCCGCACGCACCGCGGCGACCGCGCGCAGCCAGCGTTGGCGCGGGCCGTACGGGGCGTAGCCGGCGGCGGCGTGCCAGGCGTCGTCGAGCGCCCGGATCAGGTCGTGGATCCGCTCGCCGGGGACGTTGCGGTGGATCAGCGCCTTGGGCAGCCGTTCGGCCAGCTCCGCCGGGGTGTCCAGGGTGGTGAGCTTCGCGGCGAGGGTGAGCGTACGGGGGCCGTCGGCGTCGATCAGCAGCCAGCCGCCGAGCCGCCCCAACTCGTCGCAGGTGCCCTCGACCAGCAGCCCGCCCGGGGCCAGCCCGGCGGTCATGGTGCGCCAGGCGTCGGTGACCTCGCGCTCGTCGTACTGGCGCAGGACGTTGAACGCGCGGACCAGAGCGGGCCGCAGCCCGGCCAGCTCGAACCCGCCCCGGGCGAAGGTGAGTCGGGGCGGGTCGGCGGACGGCTGGGCGGCGGCGACGCGTACCGGATCGATCTCCAGCCCGACGACCCGCACGTCGGGGCGGACCGCGGTGGCGAGCCTGGCGCGCAGTTCGACGGCGGTCACCGGGCTGGCGCCGTAGCCGAGGTCCACCACCAGCGGGTCGGCCGCCTCGCGCAGCGCCTCCCCGCAGGTCTCGACGATCCAGTTGTCCACCCGGCGGAGCCGGTTCGGGTTCGTCGTCCCCCGGGTCACCACGCCCAGCGGCCGGTGCCGCGCCGTGCCCGCCATCGTCCGCGACCGTTGGGGCCGGCTCAGCCGACCCGGTGCACCTTGTGCTGGGCGGCCTGGGCCAGCGGCCGTACGACGAGGCGGTCCACGTTGACGTGCTGCGGGCGCGTCGCGCACCAGGCGACGCAGTCGGCGACGTCCTCGGCGACCAGCGGCTCGGCGACCCCGGCGTAGACCGCCGCCGCCCGCTCGGCGTCCCCCGCGAAGCGGACCAGCCCGAACTCGTCGGTGCGGACCATGCCCGGGTCGATCTCGATCACGCGCACGGGTCGGCCGCAGAGTTCCAGCCGCAGCGTGCCGGCGATCGCCGTCTGCGCGTGCTTCGCCGCGGCGTAGCCGCCCCCGCCCTCGTACACGGTGAAGCCGGCGGTCGAGGAGACGACCACGATGGTGCCGGCCCCGGACGCCTCCAGGGCGGGCAGCAGCGCCTGGGTGACGCGCAGCGTGCCGAGCACGTTGACGTCGTACATCCACTGCCAGTCGCCGACCGACCCGGACTCGACCGGGTCCAGGCCGCGCGCGCCGCCGGCGTTGTTGACCAGGAGGGTGACCGGGCCCAGGGCCGCCGCCGCACCGGCCAGGCCGGCCACCGACTCGTCGGAGGTGACGTCGCAGGCCACGGCGGTGGCCGCGCCTCCCGCGGCCTCGATCTCGGCCACCAGGGCGGCCAACCGGTCGGTACGCCGCGCGGCGGCGAGGACGTGGAACCCCTCGGCGGCGAGCCGGCGGGCGGTGGCCGCCCCGATCCCGCTGGAAGCTCCGGTGACGACGGCGACAGAGGTCATCCGGCCATTCTCCCCCGGGCCACCGGGGCGGGTGCCGGCGGCGTGGTGATGAGGTCCGTCACGCCCGGGCGCCGCCCCGGCGCATTTCGGGTGCCCGATGGGGAAGATGACATCGGCCGGGGACGTTGTCCGAAGGGCGCCGGGCGTGCGGACGGCATAAACCGTGACAAAGGGGAGCGGACGTGGCGGAGTTGCACACCGGTGTGGGTCGTCAGCGCGGTGCGCGCCCGTGGCCCCGCCCCCGACGGATCGCGACGCTCTCGGTGCACACCTCACCCCTGCACCAGCCGGGCACCGGCGACGCCGGCGGCATGAACGTCTACATCCTGGAGGTCGCCCGGCGGCTGGCCGAGGCGGACGTCGAGGTGGAGATCTTCACCCGGGCCACCTCCGGCGACCTGCCCCCGGTGGTCGAGACGGCGCCCGGCGTGCACGTCCGGCACGTCACCTCCGGCCCCCTCGAAGGGCTCACCAAGGAGGAGCTGCCGGGGCAGCTCTGCGCCTTCACCGCCGGCGTGCTCCGCACCGAGGCGTCCCGGCCCCCGGGCCACTACGACCTGATCCACTCCCACTACTGGCTCTCCGGCCAGGTCGGCTGGCTGGCCAAGGAGCGCTGGGGGGTGCCGCTGGTGCACACCGCGCACACGCTGGCGAAGGTCAAGAACGCCCAGCTCGCCGCCGGGGACCGCCCCGAACCGAAGGCCCGCGTCATCGGCGAGGAACAGGTGGTCACCGAGGCCGACCGGCTGGTCGCGAACACGACGGTCGAGGCCCGTGACCTCATCGACCGGTACGACGCCGATCCGGCCCGCGTCGCCGTGGTCGAGCCCGGCGTGGACCTGGACCGGTTCCGCCCGGCCCCGGGCAACCGCGACCGCGTCACCGTCGAGGCCCGCCGCCGGCTCGGGCTGCCCGCCACCGGCTACGTGGTGGCCTTCGTCGGCCGCATCCAGCCGCTGAAGGCCCCGGACGTGCTCATCCGCGCGGTGGCCGCGCTGCGCGAACGCGACCCGGTCCTCGCCGACGAGGTGACCGTGGTGATCTGCGGGGGCCCCAGCGGCAGCGGGCTGGACCGGCCGACCGCCCTGATGGAGCTGGCCGGCACGCTCGGCGTCGCCGACCGGGTGTGTTTCCTGCCCCCGCAGACCGGTGACGACCTGCCCGCCCTGTACCGGGCCGCCGACCTGGTCGCGGTGCCGTCGTACAACGAGTCCTTCGGCCTGGTCGCGCTGGAGGCGCAGGCCTGCGGTACGCCGGTGGTGGCCGCCGCCGTCGGCGGCCTCGTGACCGCCGTGCGGGACCAGGTCAGCGGCGTGCTGATCGACGGCCACGACCCGGCCGACTGGGCCCGTACCCTGGGCCGCCTGCTGCCGGACCGGCCCCACCGCGCCGAGCTGGCCCGGGGCGCCGCGCGGCACGCCCGCAACTTCTCCTGGCACCGCACCGCCTCCGGGCTGCTCACCGTCTACGGCGAGGCGATCGCCGCGCACCGGGCCCGGCTCGCCTCCGAGCTGGCCTGCGGCCCGGCGATGTCCTGCTCCTGGTGACCGCTCGCGCGCCTGCCTGCCGGCCCGCGGTCGCGCGCCGACCCCCATTGCCTGGTGCCGGCCGTCGTCGCCTGGGCCAGTCGTTGCCTGGTGCCGGTTGCTGTCGTGCCGGCTGCTGTCGTGCCGGCCGTCGTCGTCCGGTGCCGGGGCGGTGCCGGCCGTAGAGTGGATCCGATGAGCGGGAAGAGTGATCTTGCGGCCCTGATCGAGTCGGTCTGCGACGAGCGGGAGCTGGCCTGGGAGTCGACCGGCCCGGGCTCGTACGCGGTCACGCTGCCGGGCACCCACAAGCTGAAGACGGTCTGCAACCTCATCCTCGGCGAGCACGCCCTGCGGATCGAGGCGTTCGTGATGCGCCAGCCGGACGAGCGGCGCGAGGAGCTGTGGGCCTGGCTGTTGCAGCGCAACGCCCGCATGTACGGCGTGTCCTTCTCCGTCGACGCGGTCGGCGACGTCTACCTGACCGGTCGCGTCAACCCGGCCGGGATCGACGCCGACGAACTGGACCGGCTCCTGGGCGCGGTGCTGACGTACGCCGACGAGTCCTTCGACACGATGCTGGAGATCGGCTTCGGCAGCTCGATCCGGCGGGAGTGGGAGTGGCGGGTCAAGCGGGGCGAGTCCACCGCCAACCTCGCGGCGTTCGCCCACCTCTTCGAGCCGTCCCCGGGCACGGCCGGGCAGCCGGGCGCTGCCGGGTAGTCGGGCAGTCGGGCGCTGCTGGGTAGTCGGGCGCCGTCGGGCTTTCCGATGCCGTCGGCAGTCGGGCGCGGCCGGGTAGTGGAGCGCCGTCGGGCAGTCGGGCGCCGTCGGGCTTTCGGACGTCGTCGGCAGTCGGGCGCTGCCGGGCAGCCCGGTGCCGTCGGCAGTTGGATGCCGTCGGGCAGCCTGGGTACCGTCGGGCAGTCGGAGGCCGTCGGGCCGTACCGGTGCCGCCGGGCCGACCGGGAGTGTCGCCGGCGACCGCCTCGGGTCGTGCTCGCCGGGATGGTCCTGGCCGCGCTCGTCGCCCGGGCCTGGACCACGGGTGCCCCGGTCGGAGGTTCGGACCGGTCCTGACGGGTATGCCGCACCGCGCGGTGCGGCACTGGGACCCGCCGCGCGCCGAGGACCAACTGTCGAGGAGCGTGAGCGTCCCATGGCTCAGCGGAACAGCTCAGGTCGCGGCGGGACTGCGACCAGGACGAAACGGCAGCCGGGCAACCAGACCCCGAACACCCCGTCGATCTCCGAATCCGAGATCTCCGGGATGAAGGTGGACGAGATCCGGGGGCAACTGCGCAAGCGCGGGGTCTCCGGCATCTCCGCCCTGCGCAAGCCGGAACTGGTGAAGACGCTGGCGAAGACCCTGCGGGCGGAGCGTCCCTCGGGCGGTGCCGCGCGTCGCAGCACCGGGCCCGCCGGTCGGGCGACGGGGACGCGGGCGTCCGCCGGTCGGGCCGCCGCCACGAAGAAGGCGGCGTCGGGCCGGGCGGCGAACAAGGCCGCCCCGGGCCGGGCACAGGCGGCGAACAAGGCCGCTCCGGCGAAGAAGGCGGCTGCGAAGAAGGCAGCGGCGAAGAAGGCACCCGCGGCGAAGAAGACGGCCCCGGCGGCGAAGAAGACGGCTGCGGCGAAGAGGGCTCCGGCGGCGAAGAAGACGGCGGCGAGGAAGACGGCCCCGCCGGCGAAGGCGGCGGCGAGGAAGACGGCTCCGTCGGCGAAGCGGGCTCCGGCCAGGAAGGCCGCCGCGAAGGCGGCCCCGGCGAAGAAGGCCACGTCGGCGGCCCGGAAGTCCACGGCGGCCCGCGCGTCCGCGTCGGCGTCGTCGCGGGCGGGCACGACGCGCGGCGGTACGGCGACCGGTGTCCGGACCGGGCGGAGCACCTCGCGGTCGGTGCGCTCCTCGCAGCTCATCTCGTCCACCGCCGACCGGCCGGAGCGCCCCGGCCGAAGCCTGGTGACCACCAACCACGACGTGATCCGCAACTGGGCGCAGGAGCGCGGCGCCGCACCGGCGACGATCGCGGGGACCGAGCGGGAGGGGCGGGTCGGCGTGCTCACCTTCAACATGCCCGGTTACCGCGAGAGCAGCCGGGTACGTGAGATCACCTGGGACGAGTGGTTCCGGACCTTCGACGAGCGGAAGCTGAACCTGATCTACCAGGAGCAGCTCCGTGACGGCCGGCCGAGCAACTTCTTCCGTACGGAATCGCCCGATCGTGAGGACGCCTGACGTGTTTCAGGGAATGGTCGACGGGTAAGCGCTGTTGGCCACCACCGAGGCCCGAAGTGACGGTACTCCCGGTGGGACACCGGAGCTGTGACCGGCGAGACAGCCCCTCCAGGTTGTCTTCCTAATCCCGGGCGAACTAACTTTATTGCACCGCGCCACGCTTGGAACCGTTCGGGGGAGCGGTGGATCGATCAGATCCGTGCACCGAGTGAGGCGCAGGGGACGGGTGGAACAACACCGTTGGGGGACGGTGGCCACCTGTTTGGACCGGCGGCGCGAGCGGGCGACGCCTACGGGGGTGGGCATCGCCCGCCGCCGCCGGTCATACGGTGCGAACGCCCATCGCGATCACGAGTCGCGGTGGGCGTTCTGCTGTCCCCACCCCCTGCCACCCCTCCCCGCACGCCGCTGGCGTTGATCATGATGTCGGCGGCGATGTCGATCTCCCAAGGGCACCGCCAACCTGATGATCACCGCACCGAGGACACGGTGGAGGTCGGGGATGGGGGAAGGGGAGTGGAGAGCTGGCGGAGGGCGGCTACGCGGCGTTCGCGGGGTGGGCCGGCGAGCAGATGGCAGCCGGCGGCCAGCAGCCCGAGCCCGCCGACGATGAGCCAGTGCCGGTCCCCGAGGTACTGGAGGCTGACCCCGCCCAGGGTGGGCGCCACGAACGACGCCGCCGGGAAGGCCAGGTAGAACACCGACTGGTAGCGGGCCCGCAGCTCGAGCGGGGCGAGGTCGGCGTTGATCTGCGCGTTGGGCGGCGCGGCGAGCATCTGGCCGACCGTCCAGACCACCGCCGCGGCCAGGTAGACCGCCACGTCGTCGGCGAACGCGAGGGTGGCGAAGCCGAGCGCCAGCAGCGCGGTGGAGACGGCCAGGACGCGGTCCTTGCGGTGCCGTTCGATCAGCCGCGGCACGAAGAGCTGCCCGAGCACGATCAGGACTCCGCCGAGCGCCACCACCGCCCCGTACGCCGACGGGCGCAGGCCGTCCGACCGCATCGCCAGGGGCATGATCGTCGACGTCTGCATGGTCAGCACGGCCAACACGAAGGTCAGGCCCACGAAGGTGAGGAAGGTGCGGTCGGTCAGCGCCGTGTGCAACCCCGGCTGCCGCTCCCGCCCCACCCGCTGCTCTGGCCCCGCTGGCCGCCGCCACCCCGCCCGCTGCGCGCGCCCCACCCGCCGCGTCACCGTGCCGCTGTCGCGGACCGGTGCCAGCCGAAGATCTTGGACACTTTCCGTCCGGTCGGAGCGGGAAGTGTCCAAGATCGGGGCAGCCTTGGCGGCGCGGCGGGGGAGCGTCTCCGGGACCTTCCAGGCGATGACCGCCGCCGCGAGCGCGGTGGCGGCGGCGTCGACCAGGAAGAGCGCGACGAAGCTCGCCTCGGCGAGCAGGCCGGCCAGCAGCGAGGCCACGGCCATGCCCAGGTTGAACGCCCAGAACTGGAGGTTGAAGGCTCGGGAGCGCCGCCGCTCGGGCACCACGTCGACGATCGCCGCCACGAAGGCGGGGCTGGGCATCGAGTGGGCCACCCCGACCAGGGCGGCGAGCGCCGCGATCATCACCAGGTGCCGGCTGAAGGCCAGCCCGACCATCAGTCCGGCGGTGGCCAGGTGGGCGGCGAGCAGGGTGGACCGCCGCCCCCACCGGTCGGCCAGCACCCCGCCGAGCAGCACGCCGCCCGCCCCGCCCAGCCCGTACGCCCCGACGACCGTCCCGGCGAGCGCCTCGCTCGCTCCCCGCGCCGCGGTCAGGTAGAGCGACAGGAAGAGCATCGCGAAGGCGCCGGCCCGGTTGATCAGCAGGCCGGCCCAGAGGTACCAGAAGGTGGCGGGCAGCCCGCCTGCGGTGTCGTCCAGCCAGCGGCGCAGGGCCCGCACCCGTCCTCCTGACAGTTCTGTTTCCTAACCGAAGCGTCCTCGACCGTAGGAACCCGAGGGCTGCCGCGCCAGCGTGTCGCTGGTCACCGTGCTCCCGTCGGCTCCGGCGCCCGTCCAGGGCCCCTGTCCGGCAGGCCGTCGCCTCGTGCCGGGCCGACCACCCGCCCCTTGCCCCTGTCCGGCAGGCCGTCGCCCTGTGCCGGGCCGACCGCCCGTCCCGGGCCCTTGTCCGGCAGGCCGTCGCCCTGTGCCGGACCGGCCGGCCGTCGCGGGCCCTTGTCCGGCAGGCCGTCGCCCTGTGCCGGACCGGCCGCCCGCCCCGGCCCCTTGTCCGGCAGGCCGTCGTCCCCTGCCGGACCGACCGGCTCGGCGGGGGCCGTCGCCGCTGCCTCGGCGGCCTGCGGGGCGGGCGGGCGGATCGCCACCACCGGCACGACGGGACCGGTGGTGGCCCGCAACAGCGTGGCCCGCCGCTCCCGGGCCGGGCCGGAGATCAGGTGGGCGAGCGCCATCAGCCCGCCGATGGCGGCGCAGCCGAACCAGAGCTGGGCGTTGCCGGCCTGCTCCCGGACCAGGCCGCCGAGGACCGGCGCGACCGCGGCGGCCCCCTGCCAGGAGAGCGAGAAGACGCCCTGGTAGCGGCCGCGCAGCTCGGCGGGGGAGAGTTCGGCGATCAGGGTGGCGTTGGACGGCGAGTTGAGCATCTCGCCGACGGTCCAGACCAGCACGGTCAGGCCGTAGAACCAGGCGGTGTCGGCGAAGGCGGTGAGCCCGAACCCGACGCCCATCACCACCGAGGCCAGGGCGAGCACGTGTGACCGGCTCCGGCCCCTGATCAGCCGGGGTACGAAGAGTTGGCCGACCACGATCAGCACCCCGTTGAGCGCGATGACCGAGCCGTAGGTGGTGGGGCTGAGCCCGGAGTCGCCCATGGCGATCGGCAGCATCGAGATGTGCTGGAGGAAGACCAGCGCGGCGAACAGGTTGAGCGTCACGAAGCCGAGGAAGACCCGGTCGCGCAGGATGGTGCGCAACGCCCCGACCGGGGCGCCGGCGCCCCGGTGGCCGCCCCCGACGGCGGGGGCCCGCCGGGTCTCGCCGACCTTGAGGAAGATGACCAGTGCGGTGATCACGGTGGTGGTCGCGTCGACCACGAAGAGCAGCAGGAAGCCGGCCTCGGCGGCGAGGCCGGCGAGGATCGCCGCGCTGGCGAAGCCGAGGTTGATCGCCCAGTAGTTCAGCGAGAAGGCGCGCAGCCGGTCCTTCTCCGGCACCACGTCGATCACCATCGCGCCGAACGCGGGTCGGGCCGCCTCGGCGAACATGCCGAGCAGTAGGGCGCCGAGCGCCACGGCCCACAGTTCCCGGGCGAAGCCGAGGGCGAGCATCATGGCGGCCGCGCCGAGATGCGCGGTGAGCAGGGTGGGCCGGCGGCCCCAGCGGTCGCTCAGCGTGCCGCCGGCGGTGGTGCCGAGCGCGCCGCCGACGCCCCACAGGCCGAGCACCAGCCCCGCCTGCGACGCGGAGAAGCCGCGCTCCTGGGTCAGGTAGATGGCCAGGAAGACCAGGACGAACGAGCCGAGCCGGTTGATCAGGGTGCCGGCCCACAGGTACCAGAAGCTGACTGGCAGGCCGCCGGTGGTGTCCCGGAACCAACCCCGCATCGTCCGCACGTCGGCGTCCCCGCCCGTAATGACCGTCTTGATTGTTGCACCTTACAACCTAGTGTCAGGCCGGATCTCCGGGCAGCGCATTTTCCACGTGGTGGTCGTCACGACCACCGCCCGCGCGTCGCCCGGCGGCGTGCGGCAGGATGATCGGCATGACTGCTAGCGAGGGGCCCACCGTCGGGACGCTGGTCCTGCTGCGGCACGGCGAGAGCGACTGGAACGCCAAGAACCTCTTCACCGGCTGGGTCGACGTCGACCTGACCGAGAAGGGCGAGACCGAGGCGCGCCGCGGCGGCGAACTGCTGCGCGAGCACGACCTGCTGCCGGACGTGGTGCACACCAGCGTGATGCGCCGCGCGATCCGCACCGCCGAGCTGGCGCTCAACGCCGCCGACCGGCACTGGATCGCCGTGCGCCGGTCGTGGCGGCTCAACGAGCGGCACTACGGCGCCCTCCAGGGCAAGAACAAGAAGCAGACCCTGGAGGAGTACGGCGAGGAGCAGTTCATGCTCTGGCGCCGTTCGTACGACACCCCGCCGCCGCCGATCGCGGACGACGACGAGTTCTCGCAGGTCGGCGACCCGCGTTACGCGCTGCTGCCGGGCGAGCTGATGCCGCGTACCGAATGTCTCAAGGACGTCGTCGAGCGGATGCTGCCGTACTGGTACGACTCGATCGTGCCGGACATCCTGGCCGGCCGTACGGTGCTGGTGGCCGCGCACGGCAACTCGTTGCGCGCCCTGGTGAAGCACCTGGACCAGATCTCCGACGAGGCGATCGCCAAGCTGAACATCCCCACCGGCATCCCGCTGCGCTACGACCTGGACCCGCAGCTGCGCCCGCTCACCCTGGGCGGCACGTACCTGGACCCGACCGCCGCCAAGGCAGCCGCCGCCGCGGTGGCCAACCAGGGCCGCTGACGTAGCCACGGAAAGGGCCCCTTCCCGGCGCGACGCGCGTGGGAAGGGGCCCTTTCTGTGCGCTCAGCCCGCCGTGGGGGTGGTCTGGCCGGTGATCAGGTAGACCACGTGTTCGCCGGCGTTGACGGCGTGGTCGGCGAAGCGCTCGTAGAAGCGGCCGAGCAGGGTGGCGTCGATGGCGGTCTCCACCCCGTACGGCCAGTCCTCGCCGAGCAGCAGCCCGAACAGGCTGCGGTGCAGGTCGTCCATGGCGTCGTCGTCGCCGTCGAGTTCGGCGGCGAGGTCGGCGTCGGGCTTGGCGAGCACCGAGCCGATCTTGATGGCCATCCGGTCGGCGATGGCGGCCATGTCGGTGAAGGTCGGCCGCAGCTCCGCCGGTACGGCCGGCGAGGGGTGCCGGCGCAGGGCGGTCTTGGCGACGTGGTCGGCCAGGTCGCCCATCCGCTCCAGGTCGGCCGCGACGTGCAGCGCGGTGATCATCGCGCGCAGGTCGGAGGCGACGGGGGCCTGCCGGGCGAGCAGGTCGCAGACCCGCTCCTCGACGTGCCGGTAGAGCTCGTCGATCTCGGCGTCCCGCTCGATCACCGTCTCGGCCGCCCGGCGGTCCGCGGTGAGCAGGGCGTGGGTGGCCTGCCGCATCGCGGCCCGGACCCCTTCCGCCATGTCCACCAGCAGTTGGCTGACGATCTGGAGGTCAGCCCGGAACTCGTCGCGCATTGTCACGTCCTGTGGTCGCTGGTTGTCGGTCGCCCCGCCGGGGCCGGCGCAACGGTCGCCGGTCGCCGGCTCCGTGGCGCATGCGAGGGTCGATGGTCGCCGGCCGGGACCGGCGGGAGCAGGTGCGCCGCCCCCGGACCGGCCGGGAGCAGGTACGCCGCCCACGGTAGGTCGGGCGGGGAGACCCGAGGTGAACCTCGGTGAACGACGCCGGACGCGGGAGTGAACTTTGCCGGAAGCGAAGGTGATTCATCCTATTTGTGGTGGTTGCCAGGTTAACAATGACCCTACGATCGCCGAGTGGAATGGGCGGTGACGGTCGCGGTGGCCGTGGGGCTGGCGGTCGGACTGGTCGCCGGGGTGCTGCTGCCCCGGCTCGTTCCGGCGCTGGGCGAACGCGCCACGCGGGCGGGGAGCCGGTCCGGCTACCCCCACACCTCCGGGAGGCTCCCGATAGCCGAGGATCCGCAGTCCGGCATCGGCCGCCGGACCATCGACTCCCTGCGGGCCGGCGTGGTCGTGCTCGACCCCGACGACCTGCCCGTCCTGGTCAACCCGGCCGCCCGCGCGATGGGGCTGCTCCGCACCGGCGCCACCCAGGGCTCGATCGCCGCCCACCCGCTGATCCGTACGCTCGCCGGGCAGGTCCGCCGCACCGGCGTGCGGCGCGAGATCGAGCTGGACCTGCCGCGGGGCCGCGACAACGCCGGGGTGAACCCGCTCGGGGTGCACCTGCGGGCGATGGGGATCGGGGCGGGCTTCATCGCCGTCGAGGCCTCGGACGTGACCGAGTCGCACCGGCTGGCCCGGGTCCGCCGCGACTTCGTCGCCAACGTCAGCCACGAGCTCAAGACCCCCATCGGGGCCCTGCAACTCCTCGCCGAGGCGCTGCTGGACGCCACCGAGCCCGCCGGGGCGGGCGCGCCCGACCTCTCCGAGGACCTGGTCGCCGCGCGTCGGTTCGCCGAGCGCATCCAGCACGAGTCGACCCGGCTGGGCCGCCTGGTGCAGGAGTTGCTGGAGCTGACCCGCCTCCAGGGCGCCGAGCCGCAGCCGCCCCCGGAGCCGGTTGCGATCGACTGGGTGATCGCCGAGGTCATCGACCGGACCCGCACCTCCGCCGCCGCCCGCCGGATCGAGGTGGCCGTCGACGCCGAACGGGGCCTGACCGTCCACGGCAGCGACACCCAGCTCGCCACGGCCGTGTCGAACCTGGTGGAGAACGCCGTCAACTACTCGGGCGAGGACACCACCGTCCGGATCACCGCCCGCGCCGCCGACGAACACGTGGAGATCTCCGTCGCCGACCAGGGCATCGGGATCGCCCCGACCGACGTCGACCGGATCTTCGAACGGTTCTACCGGGCCGACCAGGCCCGGTCCCGGTCGACCGGCGGCACCGGCCTCGGGCTGGCCATCGTGAAACACATCGCCGGCAACCATGGCGGAAGGGTGGAGGTGTCGAGCACTCTTGGTGGTGGATCGACGTTCACCCTCCGGCTGCCCACCCGTCCCCCCGACGAGGGCCTGGCGACACCGCCGCCCGCTGGGATCGAGGCCGGTCCGGCCGAGCTCCGGCAGGCCTGACAGCACATGGAAAGGAAGTCCCGTTGAGCCGCGTACTGGTGGTCGAGGACGAGGAGTCGTTCTCCGACGCCCTGTCGTACATGCTCCGCAAGGAGGGTTTCGAGGTGTCCGTCGCCGCGACGGGGACCGACGCCCTCACCGAGTTCGACCGGACCGGCGCCGACATCGTGCTGCTCGACCTGATGCTGCCCGAGATGTCCGGCACCGAGGTGTGCCGGCAGCTCCGGCAGCGCTCGCACGTGCCGATCATCATGGTCACCGCCCGGGACAGTGAGATCGACAAGGTGGTCGGCCTGGAGATCGGCGCCGACGACTACGTGACCAAGCCGTACTCGCCCCGGGAACTGGTCGCCCGGATCCGGGCGGTGCTGCGGCGGCAGAGCGCCGAGGCCGCCGAGTCGGGCGGGCCGACGCTGGCCGCCGGCCCGGTCCGGATGGACATCGAACGGCACGTGGTGACCGTCGACGGCGCCCCGGTCCAGCTACCGCTCAAGGAGTTCGAGCTGCTGGAGCTGCTGCTGCGCAACGCAGGCCGGGTGCTCACCCGGGGCCAGCTCATCGACCGGGTCTGGGGGGCCGACTACGTCGGCGACACCAAGACCCTCGACGTGCACGTCAAGCGGCTGCGCTCCAAGGTCGAGCCGGAGCCGTCCGCGCCGCGCTTCATCGTCACCGTGCGGGGTCTGGGCTACAAGTTCGAGCCCTGACCGGCGTACGCACGACGGGGCCCGCGCCGCGCGCGGGCCCCGTCGTCGTCGGTCGGTCAGGCGCCGTCGGCGGGGTGCGGGGCGACCATGCCCTGCCGCCTGCGTGCCCCGCACACCTCGGCCAGCTTCGCGTACGCGGGGGCGCCCACGAGCGCGGTCAGCTCCGGGCCGTACGAGACGTACATCGGCTCGCTGCCGACGTGCGCGTCGGTGGAGGACGTGCACCACCAGTCCAGGTCGTGCCCGCCGGCACCCCAGCCCCGCCGGTCGAACTCGGAGAGCGTGGAGACCAGCACCTTCGTGTTGTCCGGCCGCTTGACCCACTCCTGGTCGCGGCGGATCGGCAGCTGCCAGCAGACGTCGGGCTTGTATTCCAGCGGGTGCACCCCGTCGCGCAGCGCCTGCGCGTGCAGGGCGCAGCCGGCGCCGCCCGGGAAGCCGGCGTCGTTGAGGAAGACGCACGGCCCGTCCGCCTCCTGGGTGGCGGTGCGGCGGGCGGAGTTCTTGCCGTCGATCGTGTCGTTCTCGGTCCAGTTCTTGAACCCGCGCCGGAAGTGCTGCCACGTCGCCGGGGTCAGCCGCTTCACCGCGGCCCGGACCCGCTGCTCGTCGTCGGAGTCGGTGAAGAACGCGCCGTGCGAGCAGCAGCCGTCGGCGGCCCGACCGGCGACGATGCCGTGGCAGCCCCGCCCGAAGACGCACGTCCAGCGGGAGAGCAGCCACGTCAGGTCGGCCCGGATGAGATGGTTGTCGTCCGCCGGGTCGGCGAACTCGATCCACTCCCGGGGAAAGTCCAGGGGCACCTCGCGGCTGCGGGGGTCGTCCGGGTCGTCCACCAGCACACGGAGTTCGATCTGGCCTGTCACCCGGCCCAGCGTACGCCCGGGGCCCCCGCCGGTCCGCCGAGCCGCGCAATCCGGTTGGCCCTAGTGTCTTCAGCATGCGACTGGGTGTCCTCGACGTCGGTTCCAACACGGTGCATCTGCTGGTGGTCGACGCCCATCACGGGGCGCACCCCTGGCCGGCGCACTCGGAGAAGGTCGTGCTGCGGCTGGCCGAGCAGATCGGCCCGGACGGCGCGCTCACCGAGGCCGGCGCGGACGGCCTGGTCAAGGCGGTCGGCATGGCCAAGGCGGCCGCCGCCGGGCTGGGAGCCGAGGACCTGATCGCGTTCGCCACCTCCGCCGTCCGCGACGCCACAAACGCCGCCGAGGTGCTGGCGCGGGTGCGCGACGAGACCGACGTACGCCTGGAGGTGCTGCCGGGTGCGGACGAGGCGCGGCTGACCTTCCTCGCGGTGCGGCGCTGGTTCGGCTGGTCGGCGGGCCGGCTGCTGGTGCTGGACATCGGCGGCGGCTCGCTGGAGCTCGCGGCCGGCATCGACGAGGACCCGGCCGTGGCGGTCTCCCTGCCGCTCGGCGCCGGCCGGCTCACCCGGGACCGGCTCCGGGTGGCCCCCGACAGCGCGGCGCCGCCGCCGGCCGAGGCGGTCGACGAGCTGCGGGCGTACGTCGACGGGCTGCTGGAACCGGTCGTCGCGCAGCTGACCGCGGTGGGCTGGGAGCGGCCGGTGGCCACCTCGAAGACGTTCCGGACGCTGGCCCGGCTGGCCGGCGCGGCGCCCTCCGGCGCCGGACTGTGGGCGCCCCGCAGGCTCACCCGCGCCGGGCTGCGCCAGGTGCTCGGCTTCATCCGGCACATCCCGCCGGCCCAGCTCGTCGAGCTGGAGGGGGTCAGCGCCGGCCGGGCCCACCAGCTGCTCGCCGGGGCGGTCGTCGCCGAGGCCGTGCTGCGCCAGCTGGACGTGGACGCGCTGGACATCTGCCCCTGGGCGCTGCGCGAGGGCGTGATCCTGCGCCACCTGGACCAGCTCGGCCCGGTGTAAGAGGCGGCTCGGTGTGAGCGCGAGGAGTGAGCTTGCGAGCCCCGCAGTCGCGAACGAAAGCCGGCTCGGTGTGAGCGCGAGGAGTGAGCTTGCGAGCCCCGCAGTCGCGAACGATAGCCAGTCCGGTGTGATCTGGGCGGTTTGCGGTCTCTCGTCACGAGGTGTCGATCGACCCCGGCTACCCTCGATGGTGTGACTTCCCGCGTCCCCGTGCTCCTGTCCACGTCCTCGGTCTTCCCTGAGCGGACCGCGGCGGCGTTCCAGTTGGCCGCCGCGCTCGGCTACGACGGCGTCGAGGTGATGGTCTGGACCGACGCCGTCAGCCAGGACGCCGGCGCGCTGCGCGGGCTCGCCGAGCACTACGGCGTCCCGGTGCTCTCCGTCCACGCGCCCTGCCTGCTGGTCACGCAGCGGGTGTGGAGCCCCGACCCGTGGGAGCGGCTGCGCCGCTCCGCGGAGCTGGCGGCGACGCTCGGGGCGCCCACCGTGGTGGTGCACCCGCCGTTCACCTGGCAGCGGGACTACGCGCGCAACTTCGCCGACGGGCTCGCCGCGATCGCCGCCGACCACCCCGACCTGCGCTTCCCGGTCGAGAACATGTACCCGGTCCGGATGGCGGGGCGGCAGTTCGTGCCGTACGTCCCGGGCTGGGACCCGACCGAGACGGGGTACGACTCCTACACGCTCGACCTGTCGCACTGCGCCGCCTCGCACACCGACTCGCTGGCGATGGCCGACCGGATGGGGGCCAACCTGGCCCACGTGCACCTCGGCGACGGCACCGGCGAGGGCCGCGACGAGCACCTGGTGCCGGGGCGCGGCACCCAGCCCTGCGGCGAGCTGCTCTCCTCGCTGGCCGGGCGCGGCTTCACCGGCTCGGTCGCCGTGGAGGTCACCACCCGGGGCGCGAAGAGCCGCGCCGTGCGGGAGGCCGACCTACGGGAGTCGCTGGCGTTCGCCCGCCAGCACCTCGGCACCCCGTCCCCGGTCGACGCCTGACCGCCGCGCCAGGTAGACGCCTGAACGCCGCGCCGCGCCGGGTAGACGCCTGAAGGCCGCGCCGTGCCCGGTGGCCGCCCGGAGTGCCGCCGCGCCGCGCCCGGCCGGCGCGAGGGCGCCGGCCGGGTACGGCGTCAGACGGTCGTGCTGAGCGATTCCTTGCTGCTCACGCCGGCCTGCTCGCCGATGGCCGCGCGCTTGCGGGCGCGGTGGGCGGCCACGTGCGAGCGGGTGGCGCAGCGTTCCGAGCAGAACCGCCGGCAGCAGTTGGACGAGGTGTCCAGGTAGACGTTGCCGCAGCGGTCGTCGGCACACACCCCGAACCGGGCGCTGCCGTACTCGCAGAGCCAGACCGACAGCCCCCAGGCGGCGCCGGCCAGGTATTCGGCACTCACCGAGGCGCCCCGGCTGGTCACGTGCATGTGCCAGTCGCTGGAGTCGTGCCCGGAGATGCGGGGCTGCACCGGGAACGCCTCCAGCAGCGCGTTGAGCTCGGTCACCGCCTGGGCGTCCCGCCCGGATGTGCCGTACTCGAAGACGTCGCGCAAGCGCTTCTGCGCCCGCCGGAATGTCGCGAGGTCCCGTTCCGCCACCTCGTCGCGCATCCACGCGTTGTCGTCGGGGAAGAGGGCCCGGAGGTCGTCGAGGTCGTCCAGGCGGGCGTTGACGAGGTCAACGCCGGTCCGGGCGTACGCGTCGAAGTTCACGCCCACAACCGTAGACGACTCAGGGGACCCGTGGCGCGTCGATGTAGTGCGGCAGGAACCGCGCGTAGCCGTCGGTGATGAGGCTCGCGCTCTCCCGCACCCCCACCCCGGCAGACTCGCCGTCGACGATCCAGCTGCCCAGCACCACCCGGTTGCCGGCGAACTCCGGCAGCGCCCGGAACTCCTGGTAGCACCAGCCCTCGTCGCCGTAGATCCCCGGGTTGGTGATCTCGGTGTCGCCGGTGACGATCCGCACCGAGCCGCCCTCGCGGCCGAGCAGCGGCTTGGCCACGTACTCGGTCATGCCGCGCGGCGAGTCGAGGTACGCCGGCAGCAGCAGCTCGTGGCCCGGGTACAGCTCCCAGAGCACGGCGAGCAGCGCCTTGTTCGACAGCAGCAGCTTCCACGCCGGCTCGATCCAGGTCGTCGGGGTGCCCGGCTCCAGCGCCAGCGGCCCGTACGGCTCGGCGAGCATCCACTCCCAGGGATAGAGCTTGAAGCAGGTGGTGACCGGCTGGTCGGCGGCGTCGACGAAGCGGCGGCCGTCCCAGCCGAGCCGCTGGATCGGCTGGAGCGTGACCTCCAGCCCGGCCTGGCGGGCGGTCTCGGCGAGGTAGCCGGCGGTCATGTGGTCCTCGCCGGACTCCTCCTCGTTGGACCAGAGCACGTGCACCCGGCGGTCGTGCAGCCCCGCGCCGATCTTCGCCCAGGCCTCGACGAGGCGCTCGTGCAGGCTGTTCCACTGGTCCAGCTCCGGCCGGGTGTGCTCCAGCCAGTACCACTGGATGATGCTCGCCTCGACCAGCGCGGTGGGGGTGTCGGCGTTGTATTCCAGCATCTTCGGCGGCCAGCTGCCGTCGTAGGCGAGGTCGAAGCGCCCGTAGAGGGTGGGCGGCGCCTCGCGCAGCGACCGGGCCACGGCCTCGGCCGCCCAGGCGGGGATGCCGAACTCGGCGTAGCGGTTGCGCGCGACGACGTGCTCGGCGGCGGCGACCGACATCCGGTGCAGCTCCTCGGTCGCCTCCTCCAGCCGCAGCACCTCGTCCAGCTCGAACGCGTACGCGGCGGTCTCGTCCCAGTACGACATGATGCCGCCGTCGGGCAGCTCGGTGTCGACGTACACCAGGCCCTGTGAGCGGATCGTGGCGTCCCAGTCCGGGCGGGGGGTGACCGACTCCCGGCGCACCTCAGCCGCCGCAGGAGGCGAGGTGGGTGCCGAAGCCGCCCCGGTCGGGCACCGCCGCGGCGGCCGGCTCCGGCGCGGTGCGTCCGGCGGTCACCGTGGGCGCCCGCAGCGCCAGGGCCACCGTCTCGCCGCCGCCCACGGGGCCGAGGGCGCAGTCGTCATCGTCGTCGTCCGAGGACATGTTGCAGCCGGAGAGGGTGAGCGCGAGGACGGTGAGCGCGCCGAGCTGCACGGAGGCCGACCGGAGTCGGCGGCGGGGGCGTTGTTCCACGTCATCGTTGTAACCGATGGAAGCCACCGCCGTCCGCCCCCGGTCGGTGCCTGTGACGGTGTTGGGACCTGGCGACCGAGGCTGCGCCCGCTGCCCCGCGCGGGGCCACCGGCGGGCGTTACGCTCGGTCCATGCTCCGTACCGTCATCCTCGCCGCCTCCCGGTCACCCCAGGTCGAGCGGCTCGTCGCGACGGCCCCGTTCACGCGGGACCTCGTCCGCCGGTTCGTCGCCGGCGCCAAGACCGACGACGCGTTGCGCGCGACCCGCGAACTCGTCGACGACGGTCTCGCGGTCACCCTCGACAACCTCGGCGAGGACACCGTCACCCCCGAGCAGGCCACCGCCACCCGCGACGAGTACGTCGGGCTGCTCCGGCGGCTCGCCGAGGCGGGGCTCACCCCGGCCGCCGAGGTGAGCGTCAAGCTGTCGGCGCTGGGCCAGATGTTCGACGAGCAGCTCGCCTACGACAACGCGCGGGCGATCTGCGCCGCCGCCGAGGAGGCGGGCACCACGGTCACCCTGGACATGGAGGACCACACCACCACCGACTCGACGCTCGACATCCTCGCCAAGCTGCGCAAGGACCACCCGTCGACCGGGGCCGTGCTCCAGGCGTACCTGCGGCGGACGGAGTCGGACTGCCGCGAGCTGGCCACGGCCGGTTCCCGGGTGCGGCTGTGCAAGGGCGCGTACAAGGAGCCGGAGTCGGTGGCCTACCAGTCCGCGCGCGAGGTGGACAAGTCCTACGTGCGGTGCATGAACATCCTCATGTCCGGCGACGGCTACCCGATGCTGGCCACCCACGACCCCCGCCTGATCGCCATCGGGGAGGACCGGGCCCGCTGGTTCGACCGCGGCCCCGAGCGCTTCGAGTTCCAGATGCTCTACGGCATCCGCCCGGAGGAGCAGGCCCGGCTGGCCGGCGAGGGCTACACCGTGCGCACCTACCTGCCCTACGGCGAGGACTGGTACGGCTACCTGATGCGCCGGCTCGCCGAGCGCCCGGCCAACCTGATGTTCTTCGGCCGGGCCGTGCTGTCGAAGAAGTAGGTCAGCCGTTCGGCCAGCCCCGGGTGCTCAGCACCAGGCGGTAGCCGTCCGGATCGGCCACTGTCACCCCCCAGCGGTCCCAGTACGGGCCGGCGGAGACCCTCGTCCCGCCGGCCCGTTCCAGTTCCCGGACCAGCCCGTCGCGTGGGGGCGAGCGACATGACCCGATCGTGCGACCTGAACCCGGCGTGAGGTCAAGCCCTTGACGGCGTTGGCTAACTGCATTAGCTTTTAAGTTATGACGGTTAGCTATGTGGAGCGGGACGGCGGGCGGATCGCCTACGAGGTGCACGGGCGGGGGCCGCTCGTCGTCCTCTCGCACGGCATGGGGGAGAACCGCGGCTCGTTCCGCCACCTGGTCCCGCTGCTCGTCGCGGCCGGGCACCGGGTGGCGGCGGTGGACGTCCGGGGGCACGGCGCGTCCAGCGCCGGCTGGCCGTCGTACGCCCCGGCGGAGGTCGGTGCCGACCTGCTCGCGGTGGTCCGCGACCTCGGCGGCGGACCGGCCACCCTCGTCGGCAGCTCGTCCAGCGCGGCGGCAGTGGTCTTCGCCGCCGCCGACGATCCCGCGCTGGTCAACGGCATCGTCCAGCTCGCCCCGTTCGCCGAGGAGCCGAAGCTCAACCCGTTCATGCGGGTGGCCCTGGCCGCCGTGCTGCGCAGCCCCCGGCTGTTCGGGCTCTTCCACCGCACGCTCTTCCCGTGCGAGCGGCCGGCCGACGACGCCGCGTACCGCAGGGCGATGGTCGCCACCCTGCGCGAGCCTGGCCGGATGGCGGCGATGCGCGGCGTGATCGCGCCGGCCGACCCGCACTGGACGGCCCGCGCCCGCGAGGTCCGGCAGCCGGTGCTGGTGCTGATGGGCACGAAGGACCCGGACTTCCGCGACCCGGGTGCCGGGGCGCGGGCAGCCCGCCGGCTCTTCGCCACCGCCGAGGCACGGATGATCGACGACTCCGGCCACTACCCGCACGCCGACCAGCCGGCGCGCACCGCCGCCCAGCTCGCCGAGTTCCTGGCGGTCACCGGTGCCTAGGGCCGGGCTTACCCAGGCGAGCGTGGTGCGCGAGGCGGCCCGGCTGGCCGACGAGGTCGGCGCCGACCAGCTCACCCTCGCCGCGCTGGCCAACCGGCTCGGCGTCGCGCTGCCGAGCCTCTACAAGCACGTGCGGGGGGCCGACGCGCTCGCCCAGAAGCTCTCCGCGCTGGCCACCGCCGAGCTCGCCGACGAACTGACCGCCGCCGCCGCGGGCCGGGCCGGCGGGGACGCGCTGCGGGCCGTCGCCGCCGCCTACCGGGCGTACGCGCACCGGCACCCCGGTCGCTACCCGGCCACCCAGCGGGTGCCGGACCCGGCCGACCCGGAACACGTCGCCGCCGGCGAGCGGGCCGTCGGGGCGATCCGGGCCACCCTGCGGGGCTACGGGCTCGACGGCGACGACGCCGTCGACGCGACCCGGATGCTGCGTAGCACCCTGCACGGGTTCGTCTCGCTGGAGGCGACCGGCGGCTTCGGCATGCCCCGCGCCGTAGGCGCCACGTTCGACAACCTGGTCGCCGCGCTGGACGGCGCGTTCCGGTCCTGGCCCCGCGCGGACGGCAGCTGACGGCCCTGGGCCTGCCGCCGCTCTTCCCGCTGGACCTGGCCGTGCCGGCCGTCGGCGGCCGGTGGGCTGGTCCCTGGACGCGGCGACGCCCGTCCGGGTGGGCGCCGCCGTCGCCGTGCCGCCGTTTACCGCCGCGCTCCGGCCTGCCAGGCGGCGCGGCTCGCCGGGCCGTGGTCGCCCGGCCGGCCCGATGGTCGTACCCTTCGGCGGGTGACTGACGGGCAGCCCGGAACGGACGGCCGACCGGTGACGGACGGCACGCCGGCCGCCGCGACAGAAGAGACCGAGCCCACTGACGGCGCTGAGCCCACTGACGGCGCTGAGCCCACTGACGGCGCTGAGCCCACTGACGGGGCCGGGCCCACGGTCGAGGTCGAGCCGGCTGGCGGCGCCGAGCCCGCTGACGGCCCCGGGCCCACGGTCGGGGCCGAGCCGGCTGACGGCGCCGAGTCCATTGTCGAGGCCGAGTCCGAGGTTGAGGCTGAGCCCGCCGAGAGGGCCGAGTTGGCTGACCCCGCCGAGCCCGCCGAGCCCGCCGAGCCCGCCGAGCCCGCCGAGCCCGCCGAGCCGGCTGGCCCCGCCGAGAGGGCCGCGCCCGTAGAGGGGGCCGAGCCCGCCGAGGAAGCCGCGCCCACTGGGAGGGCCGAGCCCACTGGCCCCGCCGGGACGATCGAGCCCGCCGCGCCGGCCGTTCCGGTGGCAGCGGGCACCGTGCGGCCGTCGCGGCGGATCCGGCCGCTCGGGGTGGCGCTGGCGGTGGTCGTACTGCTGCTGGCCTGCGGCCTGCCCGCGGCGCTGGTGGCCGGCCTGGTGCGCGCCGGTGACCCGCCGGCCCCGGGGGCGTCCGCCGCGCCGGACGACGACCCCGCCACCGCGGCCGCCCGCCGGCTCGGCGAGCGGATGACGGCGGAACTGGCCCGGCAGTCCGCCGCCCTGCTCGGCGGGGACCGCGCCGGGTTCCTGGCGGTCGCGGAGCCGGTCGCGCATCCGGACCTGCGCCGCCGGTACGCCGCGCTGCGCGCGCTGCGGGTGACCGCCTGGCAGGCCGGCGCCAACGGCCTGCCCACCCCGGTGGAGGGCCGGCCGGGCGAGTGGCGGTTGCTTGTCGAGTTCCGCTACTGCTTCGTCACGCCGGACTGCCGCACCAGCCGTGTGCTGACCGGCACCCGGTGGCGGGCGGGGGAGCGGCCCCGGCTGCTCGCCGTGGAGCCGTCCCGGTCCGCCGAGACCGGCACCCGGCCCTGGGAGGTCAGCGCACTGGCCGTGGCCGTCGGTCGGCGTACGCTCGTGGCCACCACTCCCACCCTGCGCAAGGAACTGCCCGACCTGCTGGCCCAGGCGGAGGCCGCGGCCCGGGTGGCCGACACGTACGCCGTGGGCGGCCGCACGCCGGACCGGTACCGGATCTTCTACGCGGGCCGGGGCGAGTGGCAGCGCTGGTACGGCGGCGGCCGACCGAAGTGGACGGGCGGGTACGCGGTCACGGTCGGCGGCGGCCACCACGAGGTGGTGCTCAACGCCGACGGGCTCGTCCCCGGCGGGGTGGACGACCTGCTCCGGCACGAGCTGACCCACGCCGCGTCCCTGCCCGAGCGGGGCTACCCGGGCAAGGGCACCTGGTGGCTGGTGGAGGGGCTGGCCGAGTACGCGGGCGCCGACGGCGAGCCGATCGACCGGTACGCGGGACTGGACGAGGTGCGGCGCCTGCTCGGCGGCGGCTGGGACGGCCGGCTCGACAGCCTCAGCCCGGCCGACGACGCCCCGGCCGACCGGGTCAGCGGCAGCTACGGCATCTCCTACCTGGCGGTCCGGCACCTGGTCGACCGGTTCGGCCCGGAGCGGCTGCTCGCCTTCTTCGCGGCCGTGGTGCACGAGCGCACGCCGGTGGACCGGGCGGCCGAGCAGGCCCTCGGCGAACCCTGGTCCGCCCTGCACGACGAGTGCGTCGGGTACGTCCGGGCCGTGGTCGGCTGACGGGCCGGGAGGCGCCGTGGCCCCCGCCGTCGCCGGTCGGGGCGGCCCCCGACATTCATGATCGACCGCTGTCGGGCCGCGCCGGGCGACCTGACACACTGGTGCCCGCTCCCAGCGCGGAGCCCCGGTCCGCGTCCGGAAGCGGCCCGGGGCACCCGTCCGGTGGCTCCGGTGGCGCCACCGGAGCCACCGGACGCCTTCCGCGCGGCGGCCCGGTTCCGACCGTCGCGGCGTCCACGTGCGTCGGGCAGCGTCCCGACCGCCCCGGGCCCGGACGGCGTGTCCCGGACGAGGACCGATCGGACGCCGGGCGCAACAGGTTCGACAACGAACCGACCGGTCGGGTGGACACCGGCGAGAATCATGATCAGTTGTACGAAGGGATCGCGCCGGTCACAGCCGTCCCGCTACCGTACTGGTAACACGCGCGTCGCCGGTCCGGGCGGGACGAACCCGTCCGGTGGCACGCGCCGGGCATGGGATTGGTCGGTGAGCCATGGCCGGGTCGCAGTCCGACGGACGGCTGTCGGAGGTCAAGTTCCTCACCGTCGCCGAGGTGGCGACGGTGATGCGGGTGTCGAAGATGACGGTCTACCGCCTGGTGCACAGCGGTGAGCTCACTGCGGTCCGGGTCGGCCGGTCGTTCCGGGTGCCCGAACACGCGGTGCACGAATACCTGCGGGGCGCCTTTCAGGAAACCGCCTGACCCTCCCGCGGGCCGTCGTCCGAGCATGACGTAACGGGCATCGACGGGGGCGCGTTGGTCCTGCTGACGCTCTCCGGCTACCCTGGACCCCGACCGTGACCGCAGGTGGGCCCTGCCGCCTACCCCGCTGGTCCGGTCCGTTGTCCGCAAGCGGTCGCCGACGCCACACCGTGGCGTCATCCGGTCGCCCCGCACGTTGCATCGAAAGGCTTTCGTATGGGCTCGGTGGTCAAGAAGCGCCGCAAGCGCATGGCTAAGAAGAAGCACCGCAAGCTGCTGCGCAAGACCCGCGTCCAGCGTCGCCGTCTCGGCAAGTGACCGGGGCCGGGTTCCGACCCGGCTCCCGTCTTCACTTGCCAACTGTCGACCCTCGGAGGCTCAGGTGATCACGCCGCGGATGTCCCGGTTCGATCCCTCCTGCCGGGGAAGGTGCGCGACATGACCCCCGGTGGCACCACAGGTGCCCCGGGGGTCGTCGTCGTCACCGGGGTCAGCCGCTACCTCGGCGCACACGTCGCGGCCCGGCTCGCGGCCGACCCCCGCATCGAGCGGGTCATCGGCGTGGACCAGCCCGAGCCCGGCGCCGAGTTCTCCGACCTGCTCGACCGGGTCGAGCGCGTCCGCGTCGACGCCGGCTCGCTCGGCGGCCTCCTCGCCGACCTCGACGTCGACGCGGTGGTCCACCTCGCGCTGGTGACCTCGCCGGACCCGCAGCACGGCGGCCGCTCGGCGATGAAGGAACAGAACGTCATCGGCACGATGCAGCTCCTCGCCGCCTGCCAGCGCGCGCCCCGGCTGCGCAAGCTCGTGGTCCGCTCCTCGACGGCCGCCTACGGGGCGTCCTTCCGCGACCCGGCCGTCTTCACCGAGGAGACCGAGCCGCGCGAGGTGCCGCGCGGCGGGTTCGGCCGCGACATCCTCGACATCGAGGGGTACGTCCGCGGCTTCCGCCGCCGCCGGCCCGACGTCACCGCGACCGTGCTGCGCTTCGCGCCGTTCATCGGCTCGACCGCCGACACCACCCTCACCCGCTACTTCTCCCGGCCGGTGGTGCCCACCGTGTTCGGGCGGGACCCCCGGTTGCAGTTCCTGCACTTCGACGACGCGCTGGAGGTGCTGCACCGGTCGATCGTCGAGGACCATCCGGGGACGTACAACGTGGCCGGGCCGGGCGTGCTCTCCCTGTCGCAGGCGATCCGGCGGGCCGGCCGGGTGGCCGTGCCGGTGCTGGAGCCCGGCCTCTCCAGCGCCGCCGCGATCGCCCGCAACCTCGGCTTCGGCCGCTACGGCCTGGACCAGGTCGACCTCTTCGTGCACGGCCGGGTCGTCGACACCAGCCGGCTGGAGCGGGAGTACGGCTTCACGCCCCGCTCCACCGCCGCCGCCTTCGACGACTTCATCCACGCCCACTACGGCGGTGTCGTCGTGAACCGGGACCAGTTGGCGGTCGCGGAGCAGCTCGTGCTGGACGGCATCCGGCAGGTTCGGGCTGCCGTGCGGGAGGGCTCGTGAACGGGCCCGAGGAGCGGCGCGACGGCCGCTACGACGTACCGCTGACCGTGGCCGCGCCGGACGCGGAGCCCGCGCGGGCGAACGGACACCAGCTCGGCACGCCCGACGAGCCCGACACGTCCGCCACCGACGAGACGGTCACGCACGACGCGCCGGCCCCGGTGGGCGGGCCGGCGGTGCCGGACCGGCCCGGCGACCACTGGGACCGCAAGGTCGCCAAGGGCCTGGCGTTCCTGCGTCGGCGGCTCTCCGGCGACTACGAGGTCGACGAGTTCGGCTTCGATCCCGAGATCACCGACGCGGTCTTCCACCCGCTGCTGCGGATGCTCTACCGCGACTGGTTCCGCACCGAGGTCACCGGCCTGGAGCACGTGCCCACCGAGGGTGCCGGCCTGGTGGTCGGCAACCACTCGGGCACCGTGGCGCTGGACGCGCTGATCCTCTCGGCCGCGCTGCACGACCAGCACCCGGCCCGCCGCTACCTGCGGCTGCTCGGCGCCGACCTGGTCTTCCGGATGCCGGTGGTCTCCGAGCTGGCCCGCAAGACGGGCGGGACGGTCGCCTGCAACCCGGACGCGGAGCGGCTGCTCGGCAACGGCGAGCTGGTCGGCGTCTTCCCCGAGGGCTTCAAGGGCATCGGCAAGCTCTACTCCGAGCGCTACAAGCTGCAACGCTTCGGCCGGGGCGGGTTCGTCTCGGCGGCGCTGCGCACGGGCACCCCGATCGTGCCGGTCGCCATCGTCGGCGGCGAGGAGACCTATCCGATGCTCGCCGACATCAAGCCCCTGGCGCGGCTGCTCAAGCTGCCCTACTTCCCGGTCACGCCGACGTTCCCCCTGCTGGGACCGCTCGGCATGGTGCCGCTGCCGAGCAAGTGGCTGATCGAGTTCTGCCCGCCGATCCCCACCGCGCACCTGATCGACTCCGCCGACGACCCGCTTGTCGTGTTCAACCTCGCGGACCAGGTGCGGGAGACCATCCAGCAGACCCTGCACCAGCTGCTGGAGCGGCGCCCGGACCCGTTCGGCCCCTGACGGACGCGGCCGGCCCGGGTCGCTGAGGGCGCAGGCGGCCGGTGCGGCTGACGGCGCGGGCGGCCGGTGTCGTCAGCCGTCGCGGCGGCGCCGGTGCAGCGCCAGCCCGGCGCCCACCGCCCCGGCGACCAGGCCGGCCGCCGCGGTGGACGGTACGGCGATCTTGACGGCGCGGCGGCCGGTGCGGAAGTCGCGGACGTCCCAGCCGCGCTGCCGGGCCTCCTTGAACAGGGCCGCGTCCGGGTTCACCGCCACGCCCCGGCCCACCATGGAGAGCATCGGCAGGTCGTTGCACGAGTCGCTGTAGGCGGTGCAGCGGCGCAGGTCCAGCCCCTCGACCGCGGCGAGCTGGGTGACCGCCTCCGCCTTGGCCGGGCCGTGCATCAGGTCGCCGACCAGCCGGCCGGTGTACGCGCCGTCGACGATCTCGGCGACCGTGCCGACCGCGCCGGTCAGGCCCAGCCGCGCGGCGATCACCCGGCCGATCTCCACGGGCGCGGCGCTGACCAGCCAGACCCGCTCGCCGGCGTCCAGGTGGCGCTGGGCGAGCTGGCGGGTGCCGGCCCAGATCCGCGGCGCCATCAGCTCGTCGAAGATCTCCTCCGCGAGGCGCTCGACGTCGTCCACCCGCCAGCCCTCGACGAAGGCGAGGGCGGCCTCCTTGGCCTGCGACATGTCGCCGGCGTGCTCGGTGGCGAGCAGCCGGAACCGCAGCTGCTGCCAGGCGAACCGGGCCAGGTCCGCGGTGGTGAAGTAGTCGCGCGCGGCGAGGCCCCGGGCGAACCAGTAGATCGACGCGCCCCGCATCATCGTGTTGTCGACGTCGAAGAAGGCCGCCGCGGTCGGATCGGGTTCCGGGGGAGCGAGAGGCGCGAAGTCGGTCTCCGCCCAGCCGGCGGTGTGACCGTGGGCGTCGGTGCTGACGGTCACCTTGCGGCTGCGGACCACGCGACCTCCCTCCGCTCGACCGGCGCGACGTGTGCTTCCGCGAGGGTAGCCGGGCGCGCCTGGCGGACGGCCGCCCATGGGGAGAACTGTGGCGTGGACGTCTCGGCCGGTTCCGGCCGACGTCGGGTCAGCGGTCGCCGGGGCAGGTGGCCGGGGCCGGGCCGAGGGCGTCGCTGCCGACGGGTGCGGGCCCGCCGCAGGCGATCGTCGCGCGCAGCGCGTCGGAGCGCTTGCGGGCCGCGTCGAGCAGGGCGAGCGAGCGGCGGGTCCGGTCGCGTTCGGCCCGGCTGGCGTCGTCGAGGAGCCCGCCGACCGCCCGGCGCTGGCCGGTGAGGAAGGAGTTGACCGCGTCCAGCGCCGCCGGGTCCGAGCGCTGCGTCGCGGCGGTGGTCAGCAGGCGTACGCCCTGGCGGGTGTCGGCGTCCATGTCGTCCAGCACGGCGCTGAAGCCGTCCTCGTTGCCGCGCAGCGCGGCCGCCTCGGCGAGCCGGGTACGGGCGAAGTCCAGTGACAGTTGGCCCCGGCTGACGTCGGAGCTGGCCAGCGCGAGCTGGGCGCGTTCGGTGGAGCGCTTCATGCCGTACAGCGCGTCGCCGGGGACGGCGTTCTCGCTGGCGGCCGAGATGCCCGAGAGGGCGACGGCGCCGGCGGCGACGCCGACCAGGATGGCGCCCCGGGCGCGGGCCCGGCGGGCGGTCACCGCCGGCAGCAGCCGGTTGCGGCCGGCGTCGGCGGCGGAGCGCCGGGACGACGGCTCGGTGGTGACGGCGGCCGGGGCGCCGATGCCCTCGCGTTCGGCCGTGGCCAGGAGCATGGCCCGCAGCCCGGTGCGGAACTCCGGGTCCACCTCCACGGCGGGCGGGGCGGCGGACAGCCGCTGACCCACCGCGACGAGCGTGGCCAACTGGTCGTCGGCCCGGGAACGGACGTGGTGTCGCCGGCCCCCGTTGGCCTCGTCGAGAAGCTGCGCGAAGCGCTCCGCGCGCCGACGGGAGAAGAGGTTGCTGTCCACCGCGGGCACCTCCTCTCGCTGGTCGCGGCCGGTCGGCCGCTGTCTTCGACAGCGACCGGTGACGGCGGGACACCACGGACGAAGGTCGTGGCCGGCCGCGCTGCCGGGCCTCGGGGGCCCGGGGGATGCCGGGGCTACCACCGGTCGCACCCGGAGAAACGGTCCGCACCGGACATGGGTTACGGGGCCGGCGGAGGCGAAATCACGGAAAGTGATCGCTGTCACGGGGTCGCGACGCCACGGACCTGCGCGTACATCGCATCGATGCACGGCGTTCCTTCTGTCCGGGACTACGGTTGGAAGCCGTCCGGCAGCAGCCGGGCCAGCGCTCGTACCGCGCGGTACTGGAGCGCCTTGATCGCGCCCTCGTTCTTGCCCATCGTGCGGGCCGTCTCGGCCACGGAGAAGCCCTGCAGGAAGCGGAGCACGATGCACTCCTGCTGCTCCGGGTTGAGCTGCTTGACGGCGCTGAGCAGGGCCACGTTGGTGATGTGCTCGACGACCGCAGCCTCCGGGCTGCCCTCCGGGCCCCGGTCCTCGCGGTCGGCGTCCAGCACGTCCCCGGTGGTGACCTCCAGCCGGTAGCGGCCGGACTTGAAGTGGTCCGCCACCAGGTTCCGGGCGATGGTGACCAGCCAGGCCCCCAGGTCGCGCCCCTGCCAGGTGAAGCTGCCGATCCGCTTGAGGGCGCGCAGGAAGGTGTCGGAGGTGAGGTCCTCGGCGAGTTGCCGGTTGCCCACCCGGAAGTAGACGAACCGGAACACCGTGTCGACGTACCGGTCGTAGATCAGCCCGAACGCCTCGGACTCGCCGGCCTGGGCCCGCTCGACCAGCCCCCAGACCTCAGTGGCGGGGTCGGACGGGTCGGGACGGCTGGGGAAGCCCGTCGACGTGTTGACCGGCGCGGCGGCGGCCGGCACCGCCGGGAGCACCGCCGTCTCCGCGCCCGACTCGTCGGGCGCCTTGGCCGGCTCCGTGGTGCGGCGGCCCTGCGCCGGCATGGTGGGCCGGGGGACGGCGACCCGGCCGCCGGCCGACTTGGCGTTGCCGCCCGGTGTCGCGGAGCGGGGCGGCGGTTCGTTCTGATGTGGCCGGCTGCGGGTCCGGCTCGACGCGCCCTCCCCCCGGACGGCGAGGCTGCCCGTGTCGTCCAGCGGACCCCGGGCGGCGGGCCGTTCGTTGAGCGCGCCGCGGATCACCGGGTTGGTCAGGCCGGCCGGCCGTTCCGCGTATCCGAAGGTGGTCACCGCGCCGCCTCCGTCCCGTCGGCCGACCACGCCGGTCGGCGCGTCGCCGTCGTGGCCCGGCCGGCTGGGCCGGGCAGGGCTGGCTCGGGGTGTGCCGACGGGCGGCAGATCCCCTTGAGGTGCTGGTCCAATGCGCTCACAGGCACGGGGGCCTCCTCGGGCTGAGGGGTGTCGACTCACGGCAAATGGGGTGAGCCGACCCGAGTGATGATAGGGCCAACGTCACCCACGCGTGGCAAGTCCGTTACACAGGGCGGAAGTATTTCCCGCCGCGCCGCACACCTGGCGGACCGGTTGTCCGTCGTGTGCGGTTGACTTTCGGATTACCTCGTGGTTGCGAAAGAAATTCCAGGTCAGCGGGCGGGTCACGGGGCTTGGGCGGAACGGCGGCGCGGGTGTCGATCCAGGACCGTCCGGGACGTCCGACGGGTCCCGGCGTGTCCTGTGGACGGGACCGGTCGCGTCCCGCCCGCGTCCAGCGGTCGTCCCGCCGGCGGGACTTGCCCGGGCCGCCGTTGCCGCCGACCGGGGTGTCCCCTCAGGCCTCCGGCGGGCATGGCCCACAGGCCCCGCGCTGTGCCAGACTCAGCCACCGTGCAGGACGCAACCGACAGCTCCGCCTCGACCCTCGTCGAGCGGCTCCACCGGGCGGCCGCCGCCCACGGCGACCGACCCGCGCTGCACTGGCGCGAGCGGACCGTCACCTGGTCCGAACTGGACGCGTCGGTGACGGCCACCGCCCACGCCCTGGCGGCCCTCACCGGGGCGCGACCCGCCGGGCCCGGCCCGACGCCGGGAGCCGCCGACCCGCACCCGCCCCGGATCGCCGTCGCGCTCGGCAACTCGCCGGACTTCGTGGTGAGCTGCCTGGCCGCGCTGCGCGCAGGGCTGGTCGCGGTGCCGGTCAACCCCGGCCTCACCGCCCCCGAGCTGCGGCACGTGCTGGCCGACTCCGGCGCCTCGGTGCTGATCTGCACCGAGCGGGTACGCGACCTGGTCGCCGACGCCGCCGGGGACCTGCCCGCGCTCGTCGCCGTGCACACCGCGCCGCCGGTGGCCGACGCCGGTCACCCGTTCCCCGACCGGGGCGGCGACGACCTGGCGCTGCTGCTCTACACCTCCGGCACCGAGGGGCGGCCCAAGGGCGCGATGCTGACGCACCGGGCGCTGGCGGCCAACCACGAGCAGGTCGGCCGCATCGACCCGCCCGTCGTCGGCCCGGACGACACCGTGCTGCTGGCGCTGCCGCTGTTCCACGCGTACGGGCTGAACGCGGGGCTCGGCGCGGTCGTCCACCATGGCGCGACAGGGGTGCTCGTCGACGACCTCGGCTCCGACGCGGGGCTGGCCGTGATCGCCCGGCACCGGGTCACCGTGCTGGTCGGCGTACCGTCGATGGTGGCCGCCTGGTCCACGGCGGACGGCGCCGCCCTCGCCGCGGCGATGGCGTCGGTCCGGGCCGTGGTCTGCGGCGCGGCGCCGCTGGAGCCGGCCGTCGCGGCCCGCTTCGCCGAGGTCGCCGGCCGCCCGGTGCACGTCGGGTACGGCCTCACCGAGACCGCGCCGGTGCTCACCTCCACCCTGGTCGGCGGGGAGCCGAAACCCGGCTCGATCGGCCGGCCGCTGCCCGGCGTCGAGTTGCGTCTGGTCGGGACCGACGGGGCCGACCTGTGGCGCGACGGCGTGGCCGAGCCGGAGGACGACGCCGACGAGCTGGACCTCTCCGACGTCACGCCCGGCACCGACCCGGGCCAGGTCGTGGTGCGCGGGGCGAACGTCTTCGCCGGCTACTGGCCGGACGGCCGGGGCGGCCCGGACGCCGACGGCTGGTGGCCCACCGGCGACGTGGCGTACGCCGACTCCGACGGCGACCTCTTCCTGGTCGACCGGATCGGCGAGCTGATCCTGGTCAACGGGTTCAACGTGTACCCGCACGAGGTCGAGCTGGTGCTCTCCGCGCACCCGGGGGTGGCCGAGTCGGCGGTACTGGGTGTGCCGCACCCGCGGACCGGCGAGACTGTCCGGGCGTACGTGGTGCCGGCGCCGGGGCGTCCGGTGACCGGTGAGGAGCTGCTCGCCCACTGCGCCCGCAACCTGGCCCGGTTCAAGTGCCCGACCGCCGTCGAGTTCGTCGACGAGTTGCCGCACTCGGTGATCGGCAAGGTGCGCAAGACCCTGCTCCGGACGGCGTCGTCCCCGGCGTCCCCGGTGCCGTCCCCGGCGGCGTCGCCGGAGACCCGCCCGCCGGCCCCGGCCGGCGCCAGCACGACGGAGGAGACCGATGCGTGAGCCCCGACTCACCCTGATCACCCGCCCCGGCTGCCACCTCTGCGACGAGGCGAAGCTGGCGCTGGACCGGGTGGTGGCGGTCACCGGGGACCGGTGGACCGAGAAGGACGTCACCGACGACATCGAGCTGGAACGCGAGTACGGCGACCGGCTGCCCGTGGTGCTGCTCGACGGCAAGGAGCACGGCTACTGGCGGGTGGAGGAGGAGCGGCTGCTGCGGGACCTGACCACGCCGCAGCTGTAGTGCCGGGCGCTATGGTGCTGCCATGACCCCGGCACGCAACCACCTGGTGTGGGACTGGAACGGCACCCTGCTCAACGACCTGAGTCTGGTGGTCGCCTGCACCAACGCCGCCTTCGCCAGCGTCGGCGGGCCCGCCGTGACCGCCGACGAGCACCGGGTACGGTTCCGCCGCCCGATCGCCGACTACTACGCCGAGGTGCTCGGCCGGGCGGTCGACGACGACGCGTTCGGCCGGCTGGACCGGATCTTCCACGACGCGTACCGCACCGGGCTGACGACCTGCGAGCTGGCGCACGACGCCACGGTCGCGATGGCCGCCTGGTCGGGCAGCCAGTCCCTGCTGTCCATGTGGTTCCACGAGGAGCTGGTGCCGACCGTGCACACGTACGGGCTCACCGGGCACTTCGTCCGGGTGGACGGGCTGCGGGCGACCGTCGGCGGCGACCGCAAGGCCGAGTCGCTCCGGCGGCACCTGACGGAGCTGGGCGTGGACGGCCGGGACGTGGTGCTGATCGGGGACTCCGTCGACGACGCCGACGCCGCCGTGTCGGTGGGGGGCCGCGCCGTCCTCTACACCGGCGGGTTCACCGACGCGGCACGGCTGCGCGCCTCCGGCCACCCGGTCGCCGACACCCTCAGCGAGGCGGTCAGCCTGGCGGGCACGCTGCCCTGACCGGTCCCGGCCTCCGTCCGGGCCCCGGCGGCAGACCGGCGGCCGGTCCGTGCGCTGGTGGCAGGGCCGGGCGGCGGGTCAGTTGCGCAGGTAGGCCAGCACCGCCAGGACCCGGCGGTGCTGCTCCGTGTCGGGCGGGAGCTGGAGCTTGGTGAAGATGTTCCGGACGTGCTTCTCGACGGCGCCGTCGGTGACCACCAGGGTCTTCGCGATCGCCGTGTTGGAGCGGCCCTCGGCCATCAGCGCGAGCACCTCGCGTTCGCGCGGGGTGAGCTCGCGCAGCGGGTCGTCGCGCCGCCGCCGGGCGAAGAGCTGGCCGACCACCTCGGGGTCGAGCACCGTCCCGCCGGCGGCCACCCGGTCCAGCGCGTCGAGGAACTCGTCGATCGCGGCCACCCGGTCCTTGAGCAGGTAGCCGATCCCGCCTCCGCCGCCGCCGGTGGTGGCGAGCAGGTCGTCGGCGTACGACACCTCGACGTACTGGGAGAGGACCAGGATCGGGGTGCGGGGCACCAGGCGGCGGGCCTCCACCGCCGCGCGCAGCCCCTCGTCGGTGTGCGACGGCGGCATCCGGACGTCGACGATCGACACGTCCGGCCGGTGCGCCACCACCGCCACCACCAGCGCGTCGCCGTCGGCCACGGCGGCCACCACCTCGTGCCCGCGCTCGGTGAGCAGCCGTACCAGCCCCTCCCGGAGCAGCACCGCGTCGTCCGCGATCACGATCCGCATGTCCTGTTGTCTACCACGTACGGCTCACAGCGGGAGTTCCGCGCGGATCTTGGTGGGCCCGCCGGCCGGGCTGACCACGGAGAGCCGGCCCCCGGCGGCGCGTACCCGGTCGGCGATGCCGACCAGCCCGTGACCCTTGGCCAGGTGGGCGCCGCCCTGCCCGTCGTCGTCGACGTCGACCTCCAGCCGCCCGTCGTGCCGGGCCACGGTGACCTGGCACTCGGTCGCCCGGCTGTGCTTGGCGACGTTGGTCAGCGCCTCGGACACCACGAAGTAGGCGGTGCTCTCGACCGCCGGGTCGAGCCGGCCGGCCGGGCTGGCCAGTTCCGGGTCCACCCGCAGCTCGATCGGGATCAGGCCGCGCCCGGCCAGTGCCGCCAGGGCGCTGGGCAGCCCCCGGTCGACAAGGATCGGCGGCGCGATGCCCCGGGACAGGGCGCGCAGCTCGGCGAGCGTCTCCCGGGTCTGGGTGACCGCCTCGTCCAGGGTGCGCCCGGCGGCCCGCGGGTCGGTGGCGAGTTGCTGGCGGGCCCGGCTGAGGTCCATCGCGAGCCGGACGAGGCGCTGCTGCGGGCCGTCGTGGATGTCCCGCTCCAGTCGGCGCAGCGCGCTCGCCTCGGCGGAGACGGCGGCCCGCTTCTGTTCCTCCAACACGGTGATCCGGTTGCGCATCTCGGCCACGCCGGTGAGCAGGGCCCGGCCGAAGCCGGCCTGCAGCAGCGCGCAGCCCCGGGCCACGATCGGCAGGGTGATCAGGAAGAACAGCCCGATCGCGGTGTGCAGCCCGATCCGGACGACTGTCGAGTTGCCGAGGCCGAGGAGCTGGGGGAGGCCGACGTCCTCCGGGTCGCCGTGCGGCAGCGTCCAGTCGTACGCCCAGTAGAGGGTGCCGGCGACGGCGCCGGCCCACCAGACCAGCGTGACCACGAAGGTGACGATGGCCACGATCAGCTTGAGGATGCCGTGCGCCAGGTCGAGCCAGGACTGCGCGTCCCCCATCGGCACGAAGATCCGCCGCCAGGCGCTCGCGCCGGGCTCCGGGAGCCGGTACTGGGGGCGGATCCGGGCCTGGTGGAGCACGGTGGGCAGGCGGAGGCGCTCGATGTCGGCGAGGCCCCGGGCGGCGTAGAGGGTGCCGCTGAGGATCGGCAGGCCGATCACCGTCACGACCAGCCCCAGCCCGGCAGCGAGGCCGACCAGCAGGACGACGAAGCTGGCCAGGGCCAGCGGGAGGCCCAGCAGCACGTAGCCGGAGTCCAGCAGGAGCTGTCGGGAGATGGTCGGCGCCGGCACGGGCTGATCGGCGGCGACGGGTACGGCGGTCATGTCAAGAGGCTAGGCAGCGCGGGGTCGCCGACCCATCCCGTCGGCCCGCCTCTGCGGCGTAGGGCTGGCCCTACCGTGACCGGATCGTGGGCGAGCCGTGGGCCGCGCGATTGGTCAGAGAAGTCGTAATTGAGCAATAATCGGCGCTACCGGCACCATCGCCACCGCCCCGAGGTCGGGCGGTGGCCGGCGGCGGCCACTGGATCGATCTTGCGGAATGGAGGCGCTGGTGAAGCCGCGTCGCGAGCTTTCAAGATCGCGATTTGTGCACGCGTTCACAAGCGCCTACTCTGTAGTTCCGACGCGCCCTGCTAGCACAGCCGGCAATCTCGGTCGCCAGCGGGGATCCCCAAACGGCCGGCCGCCCGAGTTGGCCGAGGATCGCACCGCACGGAGTCTCATGAGTCAGCACCGTCACCCTGGCGCGCCCGGCCGCGCCGGTGCCGTACCGGCGCTCCCGGATCTGCCGGAGGCGACCGTCGCGCGGCTCCCGGAATACCTTCGTGCCCTGCACAACCTCGCCGAAACCGGCCACGAGACCGTGTCCAGCGAGGGGCTGGCCAGCGCCGCCGGCGTGAACTCCGCGAAGCTCCGCAAGGACCTCTCACACCTCGGCTCGTACGGGACCCGTGGCGTCGGCTACGACGTGGCGCTGCTGGTCGACCAGATCGAGTACGTGCTCGGGCTCACCCAGCGGCGGGCCGTCGCCCTGGTCGGCGTGGGTAATCTCGGTCACGCCCTCGCCGGCTACGACGGCTTCGCCAGCCGCGGCTTCCGGATCGCCGCCCTCTTCGACGCCGACCCCGCCCGGGTCGGCGAGGAGATCAGCGGGCTGGTCGTCCGGCACATCGACGAGCTGCCCCGGGTCGCCGTCGAGGAGGCCATCGCCATCGGCGTGATCGCCACCCCGGCCCCGGCGGCCCAGGCGGTGGCGGACCAGCTCGTGGCCGTCGGTGTGACGAGCATCCTGAACTTCGCCCCGTGCGTACTCTCGGTTCCGGAGGGGGTCGACGTGCGCAAGGTCGACCTCGCGATCGAGCTGCAGATCCTGTCCTTCCACGAGCACCGCAAGGCATCGCTGACCGCGCTGCCCGCCACCGGTGGGTCCGCCCTGACCGCCCTGCCCGGGGGGCTCGCCGTCACCGACCCGCAGGAGGCGATCGGCACGTGAAACTGCTCGTCGTCGGCGCGTCCTACCGCACCGCTCCCGTCGCCACGCTGGAGCAGCTCGCGGTCGGCCCCGCGGACCTCACCCGCACACTGGACCGCCTGGTCGCCCAGCCGTACGTGACCGAGGCCGTGATCGTCTCCACCTGCAACCGGGTGGAGGTCTACGCCGCCGTGTCCGGCTTCCACGGCGGCCTCGGCGACATCTGCGCGGTGCTGGCCGACCAGGCCGGCTGCCAGCCCGCCGCGCTCGCCAGCCACCTCTACGTGCACTTCGACGCCGCCGCCGTGGACCACGTCTTCCGGGTCGCCGCCGGGCTCGACTCGATGGTCGTCGGCGAGGCGCAGATCCTCGGCCAGCTCCGGGACGCCTACCATTCCGCGACCGGGGCCGACACCGCCGGGCGGCTGCTGCACGAGCTGATGCAGCAGGCGCTGCGGGTCGGCAAACGGGCGCACGCGGAGACCGGGATCGACCGGGCCGGCCAGAGCGTGGTGACCGCCGCGCTGGAGCTGGCCGCCGGGCACCTCGACGGCGACCTCGCCGGCCGTCCCGCGCTGGTGGTCGGCGCGGGCGCGATGGGGTCGCTGGGCGTCGCCACGCTGTCCCGGCTGGGCGCCGGGCCGCTCACGGTCACCAACCGGGGCGCCGACCGGGCCGTCCGGCTGGCCGAGGCGTACGGGGCCAGCGCGACGCCGATGGCGGAGCTGACCACCGTGCTCTCCACAGTGGACATCGTAGTGGCCGCCACCGCGGCCACCGAAGCGGTCCTCACCCGTGACGTGGTGACCCGGGCGCTCGCCGGGCGCGACCCCGGCCGGGGGCCGCTCGTCCTGCTCGACCTGGCCGTGCCGCGCGACGTGGAGGCCGGCGTCGCCGAGCTGCCCGGCGTCGAGGTCATCGACATCGACCGGATGGCGACGCTGCTCGCCGACGGGCCCGCCGCCGCCGACGCCGCCGCCGTCGAGCGGATCGTGGCCGGCGAGGTCGACGCCTTCCTGACCTGGCTGCGCGGCGCCGACGTGGCGCCCACGGTGGCCGCCCTGCGTGGCCGCGCCGACGACGTGGTCGGCGCCGAGCTGCGCCGGCTCGCCCAGCGCCGCCCGGACCTCACGGACGACCAGCGCGCCGAGGTGGCCCGGACGGTGCACCGGGTGGTGCAGCGGCTGCTGCACCAGCCGACCGTGCGGGTGCGCCAGTTGGCGGCCGAACCCGGCGGCGACCAGTACGCGGCCCTGCTGCGCGAGCTGTTCGACCTCAAGGTGCCGCAGACGTCCCCGGTCGACAACGTCCCAGACATCGTGGCCGGCGACGCCGCGCCGCCGTTCGGCCTCACGGACGTCCCGCCGCCGTTCGGCCTAGCCGACGTCCCGCCACCCGGCGGCCTCGCCGACAATCTGCCGTCGACGGGTTCCGCCGACGTCCCGCCCCTCGGAGGTGAGCGATGAGCACGCCCCTGCGCCTCGGTACCCGGGGCAGCAAACTGGCGATGGCCCAGTCCGGCCACGTCGCGGAGGCCCTGACCGCCGCCACCGGCCGGCCCGTCGAGCTGGTCGAGGTGGTCACCGCCGGCGACCGCTCGTCCGCGCCGGTGCACCGGCTCGGCGTCGGCGTCTTCGTCTCCGCCCTGCGGGACGCCCTGACCGCCGGCACCATCGACTTCGCGGTGCACTCCTACAAGGACCTGCCCACCGCGGCGGCGGCCGGGCTGCACATCGCGGCGGTGCCGATGCGGCAGGACCCGCGGGACGCGCTTGTCGCCCGGGACGGCCGGACGCTCGCCGAGCTGCCCTCCGGCGCGACCGTGGGCACCGGAGCGCTGCGCCGCATCGCCCAGCTGCACGCCCTCGGGATGCAGCTGGAGGTCACCCCGATCCGCGGCAACGTCGACAGCCGCCTCGCGCGGGTGCTCGGCCCGGAGGCCGACCTCGACGCGGTCGTCCTGGCCCGGGCCGGGTTGGCCCGGCTCGGGCGTACCGACGTGATCACCGAGACGCTCGACCCGATGCTGATGCTGCCCGCGCCCGCCCAGGGCGCGCTGGCGGTGGAGTGCCGGGCCGACGACACGGACCTGGTCGAGCTGCTCGCCGTGCTCGACCACGCACCGTCCCACGCCGCGGTCACCGCGGAACGGGCGCTGCTGGCCACCCTGGAGGCCGGATGCTCCGCCCCGGTCGCCGCCTACGCCGTCGTCGCCGAAGGAGAGCCAACCGGCTCGGGCGTCGAGGGTGACTTCGTCCAGGAGATCTATCTGCGCGGGGCGGTGATCAGTCCGGACGGCACGAGAGACCTCCGGCTGTCCCGCACCGGAACGCTCGCCGACGCGGCGGAGATCGGCAAGGCACTCGCCGCCGAACTCCTCGACCTCGGCGCCGACTCGATCCTCGGCCACGATGGACACGCCGGCCCGGGGACCCAGCAATTTGGGAGCACAGAATGACCCGCACCCGTAAGCCCGTAGGCCGCATCGCCTTCGTCGGGGCCGGTCCCGGCGACCCGGGCCTGCTGACCCGCCGGGCGCACGACGCTCTGGTCGACGCCGACCAGGTGGTGTACGACCGGGGAGTCCCCGAGTCGCTGCTCGACGCCGTCCGCGCCCAGGCCAGGGAAGACGCCCAGTTCACCCCGGCGGAGGGCGCGCCGGGTGACGTGGCGAAGGTGCTGATCTCGGCGGCCCGTTCCGGGCTGAACGCGGTGCACCTGGTCGCCGGCGACCCGTTCGGCCACGATTCGGTCGTCAAGGAGGTGCAGGCGGTCGCGCGGACCGCCGCACACTTCGAGGTGGTTCCCGGGGTCGGCCAGGCCGAGGGGGTGGCGACCTACGCGGGCGTGCCGCTGCCGGGCGTACGGACGGCGGCCGACGTCGAGGACGTCAGCACGCTGGACTTCGACGCGCTGGCCGCAGCCGTCGGCCGGGGCTCGCTGGCCCTGGCCGTGGACGCCGGCGACCTCGCCGCGATCCGCGACGGGCTGCTCGCGGCCGGGGTGGAGGGCACCACCGGCGTCGGGGTGACCGGCGACGGCACCGGCGAGACGCAGTACACCACCACGTCGACCGTGGACTCGTTCGTCGCGGCGGCGCTCGGCTTCACCGGCCGGGTGGTCCTCACCGTCGGCGAGGGCGTGGGCCAGCGGGACAAGCTGAGCTGGTGGGAGAACCGGCCGCTGTACGGCTGGAAGGTCCTCGTGCCCCGCACCAAGGAGCAGGCCGGCGTGATGAGCGCGCGGCTGCGCGCGTACGGGGCCATCCCCTGCGAGGTGCCGACGATCGCGGTCGAGCCGCCACGCACCCCGGCCCAGATGGAGCGGGCGGTCAAGGGCCTGGTCGACGGCCGGTACGCCTGGGTGATCTTCACCTCCGTCAACGCGGTCCGCGCGGTCTGGGAGAAGTTCGCCGAGCACGGCCTCGACGCCCGGCACTTCGGCGGCGTCAAGATCGCCTGTATCGGTGAGGCGACCGCCGACGCCGTCCGCGCGTTCGGCATCCAGCCCGAGCTGATCCCGTCGGGGGAGCAGTCCTCCGAGGGGCTGCTGGCCGAGTTCTCGCCGCACGACGAGATCCTCGACCCGGTCGGTCGGGTGCTGCTGCCGCGCGCCGACATCGCCACCGAGACCCTCGCCGCCGGGCTCACCGAGCGCGGCTGGGAGGTCGACGACGTGACCGCCTACCGGACGGTCCGCGCCGCCCCGCCGCCCGCCGAGATCCGGGACGCGATCAAGTCGGGTGGCTTCGACGCGGTGCTCTTCACGTCCAGCTCGACGGTGCGCAATCTGGTGGGTATCGCGGGGAAGCCGCACGCCCGTACCGTCGTTGCAGTGATCGGGCCCAAGACGGCGGAGACCGCGACGGAGTTCGGCCTGCGGGTCGACGTCCAGCCGCCGCACGCCTCGGTCCCCGATCTGGTGGAGGCGCTCGCCGCCTACGCCGTCGAGCTGCGCGAGAAGCTCGCCGCCATGCCGGCGAAGCAGCGCCGTGGCTCGAAGGTGCAGGGGCCGACCGCCCTGAGGTTCCGGTAGTCGTAGCAGGAGGTCCGTGATGCCGTACCCCGAGATCCGGCCCCGCCGGCTGCGCCGCAACGCGGCCATCCGGCGGCTGGTCTCCGAGACCCGTGTCGACCCGGCCGAGCTGGTCGTGCCGATGTTCGTCAGGGAGGGGTTGACGGAACCGCGGGCCATCGCGTCGCTCCCGGGGGTGCTCCAGCACTCCCGGGACTCGCTCCGCAAGGCCGCGGCCGAGGCGGTCCAGGCGGGCGTCGGCGGGATCATGCTCTTCGGCGTGCCGGAGCGGCGGGACGCCACCGGCTCCGGCGGGATCGACCCGAACGGCATCCTCAACGTCGCGATCCGCGACGTCGTCGCCGAGGTGGGCGACGCCACTGTGGTGATGAGCGACCTCTGCCTGGACGAGTTCACCTCGCACGGGCACTGCGGCCTGCTCACCCCCGACGGTGGCGTCGACAACGACGCCACGCTGGAGGCGTACGCCGAGATGGCGGTCGCCCAGGCCGCCGCCGGGGTCGGTGTGGTCGGGCCGTCCGGCATGATGGACGGCCAGGTCGGTGTCGTACGCCGGGCGCTCGACGCCGCGGGCCACCAGGACGTCGCCGTGCTGGCGTACGCCGTCAAGTACGCCTCGGCCTTCTATGGCCCGTTCCGGGACGCGGTGGAGTCGGCCCTGGAGGGTGACCGGCGCACCTACCAGCAGGACCCCGCCAACCTGCGGGAGTCGCTGCGCGAGGTCGAGCTGGACGTCGCCGAGGGCGCCGACATGGTGATGGTCAAGCCTGCCCTGCCCTATCTCGACGTGGTGTCGGCGGTCCGCGCGGCGGTGGACGTCCCGGTCGCCGCCTACCAGGTCTCCGGCGAGTACGCGATGGTCGAGGCGGCCGCCGCCAACGGCTGGATCGACCGGGAGCGGGTGATGCTGGAGACGCTCACCTCCATCCGTCGGGCCGGCGCGCAGGTCATCCTCACCTACTGGGCGGTCGAGGCTGCCGGACTCCTCCGCCAGCGCTACTGACCCAACCCGCCCCAGCGAGACCCGCCCCAGCGCGACCCGCCCCGGCTTGGCCCAGTGCGGCGCGACCCGGCGCGTGCGGGTCCTGCCCGGCGTGGCCTGTTCGGGCGCGCCCTGATCCGGTCCGACCCCTTCAATCTCCGACCCGGTCGGGGCAGCGGAGCGGGTTCTAATCGAGCCAACTCATTCCTCTGCCGCCCGTCTCGGGACACTCGCCGGATCATCACCTGCCCACTCGCCGTCCAGTGCGATGTGCTGGTGCGTGGCGTGTCGTCCCTTGCAGGCATACGCAGGCGTCAGTGCTAGTCGCCGGCTTCGAGTAGACGCCCGCTCCGCATGCGGAGCATTCCTGACCGTAACGCTGAGTACTCGACCTGCGCACCGGATCCTACCGCCCTTCGGACGCTTTGCTCTGCATCCCCATATGCGCCAGTAACCCGGAGTGCCTGTTGCATATGGGGATGCAGAGCAAAGGGCGTGCAGAGGTTCGTCGGTCCTTCGGAGGGCCAACACTGAAGTCGCTGGTCATGGAGCTGCAGCCGTCAGCGGCGGTGATCGAGCGTCGTTCAGGGCCGGATATGCCATCACTTAGCGTAGGCAGCGGCGGAAAGACCGCTCCTGTTACAGCGCGTTACTGTCTGGCTGGGTGCGCCCAGGGGTGTGGGGGAAGGACCGGCCGTCGGTTTTCCACAGGTGGCTGAGTTATCCACAGGTGGAGCGGGCGGGATTGCGGGAGAGGCATCGCAGCCGGGAGCGTGACGGGATGACCGAGCTTCCCGCCGAACCGGAAATTGACCGGGATTCGGGCCGACCGGCTGGCTTCGACCAGTTGTCCGGTGCCGCCGGGCCGTCGGGACCCGCGGGGCTGTCGGGCGGCGCTGGGCCGGCGGGTGCCGTTGGGCCGCCGGGCGGCGCTGAGCTGTCGGGACCCGCGGGGCTGTCGGGCGACGTCAGGCCGTCGGGCGGCGCCGGGCCGTCGGGCGGTGACCAGGCGGTGGGTACCGATCAGGGGGCGGGATCGCGCGAGCCGCCCGTGCTGCTGACCGAGCCGTTCGACACCCCGTGGCCGGCTGCGGGCATCGTCCGGGCGGTCCGGCGGCATGCCAGCCTCAGCCAGCGGGAGCTGGCCCGGTGGGCCGGGGTGAACCATTCCACCGTCGGGCGGATCGAGGCGGGCCGGATGGTGCCGAGCATCCTGCTCCTGCGCCGCATCATCGGGGTCGCCGGGTTCCGGCTGGCCGTCGTCGACGAGTTCGGGCGGGTGCTGAAGCCGATGCGGGACTGGCAGGACACCCGCGACGGGGCGGGGCGTCGATACCCCTCGCACCTGGACACCATTCTCGACCCCGAGCCGGGCGAGTGGTGGGCGGACATCTACGGGCTGGCCCGGCCGCCGGAGACGTTCTACCGCGACCGCCGGGTCCGCGACGCCATGCGGCGGCGCAGCCAGTGGGAGGTGCGGGTGGCGAAGTACCGCAGCGTGCCCCCGCCGCCGCGCGTGCCTCCACCGCCGCGCGTGCCCCCGCCGCAGCGGCTGCCCGGCCCGGGCTTGACGTGGTGAGCGGACGGCCCGCCGGCCAGGACGTTCCTGGGCGGCGGGCCGTCGGGGTGGGCTCCGGTGTGACGTCAGTCGTCGTCGGTGATGGTGCCCACGGCGAGAGGATCGGCCAGCCGCAGGCCGGGCACTCCGGCCACGACCAGGTTCACCTTCTCGTCGGCCTCCCGCTTCCGGTCACCGCGTACGGTCACCGGGAAGGCCAGCGACGTCTGCCCGGCGGCCAGGACCTTGCAGCCGACGTACGGGTCGTAGTCGGCGCCGGCCTGGGCCGTGGTGCCGTAGGTGGCGGCACAGAGCAGCACCGGCTGGGACAGCGGGCGCGACACGGTGACCGTGTAGGTCAGCGGCCGGGTGCCCCGGTCGCCCTCGACCACCGAGGCGTCGCCGACGCTCAGCGACGCCCGGGAGCGGAAGCGGGCCACCTGCGGGTCGTGGTCGCTGGAACCCCGGCTGCCGTCGGCCGCGTGGTCGGCCGGCCAGTCGGCGTTGACGTGCGCGGCCCGCATCTCCACCAGGTCCCGGTGCAGCGCGCCGTTCACGAACAGGTGGTCCAGCGTCTGCGCCTGCCCCTCGAAGCTGTACGAGTAGGCGGACGACGGCGCGTCGGCGAGCAGGTCGTCCCACAGGTTGCGCATGCCCGCCCCGTACAGCGGCCCGAGCTGGTCCGACGGGGTGGGATCCGCCGCCGTCGCGATGGGATCGTCGGGGCGGGGGAAGACGTTCAGGTCCCCGCCGTAGACCACCCGCGCGTGCGGGTCCGACGCCTCGATCGCGGTGACGATCGCGGCCCCGTACGCGGCCTGCTCCCGGCGCTGCCCGACCCGGCTGTCCGGCCCGGACGAGTAGTGGTTGCTGGCGGCCCAGAGCGTGTAACGCTCGGCGGAGCCGGGCGCGGCGGCGACCGTGAACTTGCCGAGCTGCGGTGCGCGGGTGAAGACGTTGTTCCCGTCCTTGCCGGTGGACGTGTCCACGTCGTCCGGCAGCACCGCGTTGAGCGCCTTCGGGTTCTGCACGTCCGCGTTGCCCGGCAGCGCCGCCCCCCGGTACTCGACGGTCGGCGCCGAGCCCAGCAGCGGGTCGCCGGCGGTGGGCGCCGCCAGCGACACCCGGTCGGTGCGGAACAGGAACGCCGCGGTGATGCCCCGGGCGTCCGCGCCGGTGCGGTCGTACGCGGCCTGGTAGGCGGGGCCGCCGGCGGCCGTGATGGCCAGCGCCAGGTCCTGGAGGCTGTCCGGCGCGCCGTCGGCGTTGTCCGTGGTGCCGCAGACCAGCTCGGTGCCGGAGACCGAGCAGATGTCCTGGTCCTCGGCCTCCTGCACCAGGATCAGGTCCGGGGAGTGCAGGTCGGTGGTGATCTGGTCGGCCAGCGCGGCGAGCTGCTCGCGGTACTCCTGCTCGCTGCCGGGGACGTAGTCGAACGGCGGGCGCACCCCGGTGCAGCCGGCGTTGCCGGCGAAGTCGCAGCCGTCGAACGGGTCGTCACGGTAGTCGTACAGGTTCTCGACGTTGTAGGTCGCGACCGCGACCTCCTCCGACCGGTTGGCCGGCTTCGGCGGGTTGTTCGCCGACGGGTCGGCCCCGCCGGTGAACGCCGCCGCCTCGACCTGCACGCCGTACTTCTCGAACGAGTAGTAGAGCCCGCCGACCGCGTCGGTGGTCAGCGTGTCGAACGTGCGCGCTGGCGGGAGCAGCGCGGCGCTGTCGCCCGTGGTGCCCTTCACGCCCATGCTGCCGAGCAGGACGCGCTGCCCGTTGCCGTCGTCGAAGCGGCGGGTCGGGTCGTTGTCGAGCGGGTGCGCGTCCCGGAACACCCGGCGGGCGTACGGGTCGGCGCGGTCGAGCAGCGGGTCGTCCCGGTCGATCACGAAGATCTCGGCGTCGGCGGTGGAGGCGAAGACGTTGCGCCCGCTCACCGCGCCGCTGCCGGCACGTACGCGCAGCCGGGTGCCCTCGTGCCGCTCGAAGAAGCGCTGCGCCGCCGCCACCTCGACCGGCGGCACGGCGTCGGTCACCTGGACCTCGGCGTTCACGTCCACGCCGGAGGCGATCCGGCGCACCAGCGACGCACCGGAGAGCTGGGTGAAGTTGAAGTACTCGGAGACCCGGGCGCGCAGCACCACCTCGTCGCCGACCGTCGGCACGTAGCCGCCGATCAGGGAGGTGAACGAGCCCATGAAGACGAAGATGCCGTCCGAGCTGGTCGGGTCGCCGTCGGTGGCGTCCTTGCGGCTCTGCAGGAAGAACCCGTGCTGGTCGCGGCCCGACGAGTCGCGCGCGAGGGTCCGCTGGGTGATCACGCCGCGTACGTCGTACAGCGTGCTGCTGGTGCCGTTGCCGGAGGCCGGCGCGAGCGGCGACCGGTCGGCGGGGCCGGACTCGGCGTCGGTGGTCGGGCCCTGCACCTCGCCGACGGTCAGCTCCCGGGTCACCTGCACGGCCAGGGTGCAGGTGGCGGTGTCGCCGTCCGCGTCGGTGGCGGTCAGCACCACGGTGTACGCCCCGGCGGCCAGGTCGGCGCTCGTGCCGACCGTGGCGCGGGCGGTGCCGCCGACCGCGTCGGCCGGCGTGACCGCCGAGCGGCTGACGGAGCCGGTCGCCGGGGTCGGGCTGACCGAGGTGACCGCCAGGTCGACGATCCGGTCGTCCGGGTCGGTGGCGGTGACCTCCCGGGCGGCCGCCGTGCCGACCGAGGTCACCAGCGCCGGGCCACAGGTGAGCGTGGCGGGCGCGTCGACCGGGCCGCCGCCGTCGACGGCGTGCGCGCCGAGGCCGTCGAACGTGTCGACGGGGAAGCCGGCCCACTGCGCGGCCGGGTCGAACGCGTCGGAGGGGTCGGTGTCGCCCGAGGTCACGGCGGCCGACCGGCGCAGCGTGTTGTCGGCGGTGCTGGTGACGCCGGTGCCCCACTCGGTGCCCGGGTCGACGCCGACCTGGCCGATCGAGTCGAGCACGGTGCCGCCCCGACGCAGCACGATCGCATCGTCGCCGTTGAACAGGCTGGCACTGGTGGTCTGGTCGGCCCGGTCCAGGATGCCTGGCGCGGCCGAGGCGGCGGCGAGGACGAAGGCGTCGCCGGCCGCGACGGTGCCGGTGAGTGCCAGGTTCGTCGGCGTGGTGGAGCCGTTGAAGTGCAACTGGATCTGGTAGCCGCTGGCGGCCAGGTCGACGGCGGCGCCGGTGCCGTTGAACAGCTCGATCGCTTTGTTGTTCGACGAGCCTTCGACGTACTCGGAGATGAAGAGGTCGGTGGGCGCGGCGCTGGCCGCGGTGGGTGCGACGCCGACAGCCGCGACGGTCACGGCGGCGGTGGCGGTCGCGAGCGCGGCAAGAGTGCGGCGCGGGCGCATGAGGCCTCCACGATGGGTGGGCGGGGAACTAACGCACGTTAAGGGGCGGTGCTGACCGCCGTCCATCCCCCACCGGACAGTTTCGTGAACGTTCCGGTCAGCGTCCGGCGTCGAGGCGGTGCACCAGCTCGGCCACGTCGATGCTGTATTCGCACCATTCGCGGTCCGGGCGGTAGCCCAACTCGGCGTTGACCTTGAGCATGGCCTCGTTGGCCTGCGCGTTCCAGGTCTGCACCTCGGTCAGTTCCGCCTCCGCCGAGCGCAGCTCCATCAGCATCCGGGCCTTGATCGCCCGGTCGATGCCGTAGCCCCGGTGGTCCTGCACGACGATGGTGTCGTACTGGTCGGCGCGGGTGGGATGCTGGACCGGCACGACCACCTCGGTCAGCCCCGCCACCTCCCCGGTCTGCTCGTGCAGGGCGAGCACGATGTAGGGCTTCATGCCCCGCCGGTGCAGGCAGTCCAGACTGTCGCGCAGCCGCTGCGGGTCGTAGGAGCTGGGGCGCAGCTCGCCGTCCTCGACGTCGCGCACCTCCGCCTTGGCCCGCGCGTACGTCTCGATCAGCTCGTCCGGCGGGCCGCCGGGGTGGAACTCCAGGTGGTAGCCCGCGCCGATGCCGGTGGCCATCTCGGACAGCTCGGCCCAGTCCACCCCGGACAGGTCCAGCACGCTGCGGGTCTCGACGTACTCCTTCGAGAAGCCGAGCGACTCGTAGAAGGCGACGGCCGGCGTGTCGCCGACCACCTCGACCCCGATCGACTGGAAGCCCTCCTGGTAGACCCGCCTGGCGGCGGTCAGGACGAGGTCCCGCCCGAGGCCCGTGCGCCGTTGTGCCGGGTGTACCAGCACCTCCAGCACCCCGATGTCACCGAGCAGCAGCACGTGCACGTGGCCCAGGATCGCCCCCGGGCTGCCGTCGGCCGCCGGCTCCGCCTGGGCGACCCAGGAGATCCGCCGCTCGCCGGGCATCACCTCGGCGAGGTATTCCCGCATGGAAGTCTCCCGCCACGGCGGGTCCTGCGGCAGATCGGCCGCCAGGACCGCGTTCAGCGTGTCCAGCAGCGACGCGATCTCGGCGGACGACGCGGTCCTGGGGTCCCACTCGCGCACCATCACCCGTCTAGCTTGCCGCTAACCGCTGCCCGGGGGAAGTGTCCAGTTCTCCAATGTATGCAGACGATCACTTCACGTGCGGCTCGCCTGTCCGTACCGGTTGGCGGTGTCGTAGACGTCCTGGGCGTACCGGCGGACGTCGTTGTAGGACAGGATCGCGTTCCACCAGTCGGCGGGGATGGTCAGGTTCCGGCCGCCCTTGCAGAGGTAGTTGCCGGCGGCGAGGGCGGCGTCGTCCAGGTCGTGCGGGTCCTTGACGCCGTCGTTGTCGGCGTCGGCGCCGATCTCCTGCCAGGTCGTCGGGATGAACTGCATCGGCCCGACCGCCCGGTCGAGGACCGGGTCCTTGTCCATCACACCGCGGTCCGTGTCGGGGATCCGCATCCGGCCGCCCTGCCCGTCGAGCGGCAAGCCGATGATCTCGGGCAGCGCCTTGCCGTCCGGGCGGAGCGTCGCGTTGTTGGCCTGGCCGTGCCCCGACTCGACGAACCCGATGGCCGCCAGGGTGGTCCAGCTCAGCCCGCAGCTGCGGTTGGTCTGGGCGAGCACCACCTCGGCGTAGCCGTACGCCTGCATGGCCACCGGCGAGATGCCGACCTTCGGCCCGACCTGGGCGGCCCAGCCGGCCAGCGCGTCCGACGGCCGACCGGTGATCCCGCCGGGGAGCGGACCGGGCGGCATCGTCCCGCCGGGCAGCACCGTGCCGCCGGGCAGTGGCGTCTGACCGGGCAGCACCGGACCGCCGGGCAGCGGGGTCCCGCCGGGCAGCGGTGCCTGCGGAACGGTGGTCGGCGCGGTGGAGGTGGCGTCGACCGCGACCGGACGGGGTCCCCGGGCCGTCGCGGGCACCAGCAGCGCACCCGCCGCAGCCGTCGCCGCGACCAGGGCGAGCAGGAACACCCCGGGCAGGGTGAGCCGCCCGCTGGGCCGCCGCGACCAGTCCCGGGTCGCGCGGGCGGCGCCCATCGCGACGCGGTGCGGCGGCCGGCGTACGGCGTGCGCGAACTGCACCCGGCGGCGCCGGGGCCCGGTGGCCGGTTTCGTGGTGGGCACGTCGACCTTCGTTTCCGCGAGGTCGCCCGTGGCCGACGCCGCGCCGGCGTCGTCACCGGTCTTCGCCCCGGGCCCGGTCGTGGAGGCTCCGGCCGCGCCGCCGGCCTTCGTGTCGGAGGCGGTTGCGTCGCCCGGCTTCGCGCCCGTGCCGGCGCTGTCGCCCGGCTTCCCGGTCGTGGCTGGCTTCGCGTCGTCGGCCGGCTTCGCCTTCTCGGCGGTGGCCTCGGTCGCCGGCTTGGCGCCGGTGGCCTCGGTCGCTGGCTTGGCCTCGGTGGCCGGCTTCGTGTCGGCGGTGGGCTCGGTGGCCGGCCTGGTTTCCGTGGCCGGCTTCGTGTCGCCGGCGGCGGTGGATCTCAGCCAGGGGCGGCGCGGACGCGGCAACCGCGTCGCGGGTTCGGGCGCGGCGCCGGAACCGGCGAGCGGCCCGTCGATCGGTGCCGCCGGCCGCAGAGGCCGAAGGGTCGTCCTGTCCTCGCCGTCCACCACAAGTTGAGTATCACCCATGTCCCCCCGTACGTCAGGACCGGTCGTACCCTGGTGCCATGCCCCGGTACGAGTTCCGTTGCCGCGCCTGCGGCGACACCTTCGAGGTCAACCGTCCGATGTCGCAGGCCGCTGAGCCGGCGTCCTGCCCGCAGGGGCACGCCGACACCGTCAAGCTCCTCTCCACCGTCGCGGTCACGGGCCGAGGCGGCGGCGGTGCGGCCGGTGGCGCGCCGGCGCCGGCCGGTGGGGGTTGTTGCGGCGGCGGCTGCGGCTGCTGACCTGCGGGCCCGTAGTCGGTTCCGGCCGACCGTTCTCACGATGCGTGATGGTCCGATATCAGGCAGCATGAGTCCGACGTCACGGGCGGAGGTTCCACCATGTCGCCACGGATCCACCTTCCGAGCGGGTTGGTGACCTTCGTCTTCACCGACATCGAGGGTTCCACCCGGCTGGCCCAGCTGCTCGGCCCGGACTACCGCCCGGTGCTGCGGGAGCACCGCCGCCTGCTGCGCCGCACGATCGCCGCGACCGAGGGCGCGGAGCTGCTGACCGAGGGGGACTCGTTCTTCCTCGTCTTTCCCGACGCGACCGCCGCGCTGACCGCCTGCCTGACCGCGCAGCGGGCGCTGGCGAGCCACGAGTGGCCCACCGCCGACGCCATGCCCCGGGTCCGGATGGGGCTGCACACCGGCTGGGCGGAGCCGCGCGACGGCGAGTACGTCAGCCCGGAGGTGCACCGCGCGGCCCGGATCGCCGCCGCCGCCCACGGCGGTCAGGTGCTCTGCTCGGCGTCGACGGAGCGGCACGCCCAGCCGCTGCCGCCCGACGCGTCCCTGCACGACCTGGGCCTGCACCGGCTGCGCGGCTTCGACGACCGGGAGCGGCTCTTCCAACTGGTCGCCCCCGGCCTGGAGCGGCAGTTCCCGCGGCCCCGCACCGCCGACGCGTCCGCGCACAACCTGCCGACCCCGGTCACCTCGTTCGTCGGCCGGCACGCCGAGCGGACCGAGCTGAAGCGGCTGGTGGAGGCGCACCGGCTGGTCACCGTCCTCGGCGCGGGGGGTGCGGGCAAGACGCGGTTGGCCGTGGAGCTCGCCGTCGACCTGGTGGAGTCGCATCCGGACGGTGTCTGGTTCGTCGACGTCGCCGCGGTCACCGACCCGGGGCTGGTGGCGTTCGAGGTCGCCGCCGTGCTCGGTCTGCGTCCCGAGCCGGGCCGCCCGATGGTCGACACGCTTGTGGAGTACGCGGCCGCGCGCCGGATGCTCGTCCTGCTGGACACCTGCGACGCCCAGCCGGCCGCCTCGGCCGACGTGATCTCCCGGCTGCTCGCCGGCGGGGTGGGCGTCCGGGTGCTCGCCACCAGCCGGGAGTCGTTTGGCCTGCCGGGCGAGGTGGTCTGGCGGATCCCGTCGCTGTCGGTCGACCCGCCGGTGGGCGGGGCGGAGAGCGACGCGGTCGCGCTGCTGCTGGACCGGACGGCGGCGGCCCGGGGCGGCCGGCCGCCGGACCCGGGGGAGTCGGCCGACCTGCGGCGGGTGGTGCGGCGGTTGGACGGGCTGCCGCTCGCCATAGAGCTGGCCGCCGCCCGGCTGCGGGTGCTCTCCGTCGGGCAGCTCGCCGAGCGCCTCGACGACGTGCTGGGCACCCTCGACGCGGGCCGTGCGGACCCGGACTCGCCGGCGGACCCGGACTGGCCGGTGGAGCCGGATGCGCCGGTGGAGCCCGACTCGCCGGGCGGTCGGCCGGACACGGTGGACCTGGTGGCGGCGGCCGTGGGGATGGTGCCGCCCAGCCCGGCCGTCCGGGCGGTGCAGCGTTCCGCCACCGAGCGGCACCTGACGATGCAGGCCACTGTCACCTGGTCGTACCGCACGCTGGGGCCGCGCGCCGCCCGGCTGCTGCGCTGGCTGGCGGTCTTCGCCGGCCCGGTCGACCTGGCGACGGTGGAGTGGCTGCTCGGCGACGACCCGCTCGATCCGCTCTCGGTGCTTGTCGACAAGTCGATGGTGCTGGCGGAGCCGCACGCCTCGGGCAGCACCTACCGGATGCTCGACCCGATCCGGGCGTACGCGGCGCGGCGGCTGGCGGAGGCGGGGGAGGAGAGGTCGGCCCGCAACCGGCACGTGGCGTGGTCGACGCACGCGATGGAGCGCGCCCACCTGGGCCCGGACGGGCGGCCGGTGACCCTGTCGCTCTACGCCCTCGACCCGCTCGCCGGCGAGTTGCGCGCCGCGCTGCGCTGGTGCGCCACCGGCGGCAGTGCCCGGGCCGGACTGCGGCTGGCCGGGGGACTCGACCAGTGGTGGCGGGAGCGGGGCCTGGCCCGGGAGGGGCGGCTCTGGCTGTTCCGGCTGTACGGGCGGATCGCCGAGACGGGGGAGCGGATCCCGGAGGCCGAGCTGGCGGCGGCGTACCACATGCACTCGCTGCACGCCGGCGCGGACGGCGAGTTCGCCGAGGAGCTGCGCTACTCCCAGCGGGCGGAGGCGGCGGCCCGGCAGGCGGGCGACGCCGGCCTGCTCGCCCGGGTGCTCGCCGGGCGGGCGGCCCCGCTGGTCGACATGGGACAGTTCGCGGAGGCGGAGCGGATCTGCCGCGAGGTGATCGACTGGGCGTCCGGCCAGGAGGTGCTCGGCGACGCGCTCTTCGGGGTGTTCAGCCTGGCCGAGCTGCTCTGGCGGCGGGGCGCCCTGGACGAGGCGGCCGAGCTGCTGGGCGCGGCCCGCCCGGTGGAGGCGGCCCGCCCGGTGGAGCGGGGGCGGCGCTCGGTCGACATGCTGCTCGGGATGGTCGCCCTGGCGCGCGGCGACCTGGTCGCCGCGCACGAGCATCTCCAGGTGGCGCTGCGCTCGCGGATGAGCCACGGCTTCCACGGTCGGGCCTGCGACACGCTCAACGCGATGGCCGTGCGCTGCGCGGCCGGCGGTGACGGGCTCACGGCGGCCCGCCTCTTCGGCGCGGCGGGGGCGACCCGGGCGAGCATGCGCTGCGCCCCGGGCATCTACGGCGGGTACTGGGCGCAACGGCAGGGGGAGCTGCGCCAGGAGTTGGGCGACGCGACCTTCGACGGCGCGTACGGCGAGGGGACCGAGCTGGGGCTGGAGGAGGCGGCGGCGCTGGCCCTCGCCGTCGAGCATCCGGACCTGGCGGTCGGCTCGGCGAGGTTCGGCGCCGGTCACGCCCGCGTGGCTCCCCGCCAGTCCGTCGCCCCGGACCGTCGCCGTCACCACACCGGCCACGCCTGACGGCGGGGTGGGACCCGCCGGTCGGGGTCCGCGTCATCGGGCGGGCCGGGGACGCGAACCCCTGGGCGTCACGGGCGCGGTCAGCGCAGGCCGGCGCGGCGCTCGCCGTCGGCCTTGATCCGGGCGGCGCGGTCGATGTCGGCCTGCTGCACGGCGGCGACGGAGCCGAAGTTCTTGACTGCCTGGTAGTACGTCCAGGCGAGGCTGGTGCAGGCGGGACGCACGGCCGCGTTGTACGTGGCACAGACCCGCTTCAGGTCGGCGTAGAAGGCGTCGTCGAGACGGGCCTTGTTCGCAGAGAACCGGCCCATCGCCTTGTAGTTGCGGTAGCCGAAGTCGTGCCGGTAGCAGGAGAGGTTGAAGCTGAAGCCGAGCGGGTTGTCCGGGCTGGACGAGCAGTAGTCGGTCGACCAGTTGAACGCGTACGCCGCCCAGGCGCCCTGGTTGAGCCGGCCGGAGTTCCAGGAGTTGTAGCTGGTGGCGCTCGTCTGCGTCCAGCTGGAGAGGACGGACAGCTTCTGCGAGGTCGTGACGGCGGCGGCGGGGGAGGAGACCCCGAACACGAAGAGCATCGTCAGCGCGGCCGAGGCGAGCAGGGTGGTGAGGCGTTTGGGCACGGGTACCTCCGCGGGGGATGTGCGGGTGGGGACGGGGGTTACCGGCGGGTCACCGGAGTGCCGAACAGTGTCGATCATGAATGGTTCCGGGGGATGCGGTGCCCACCGACATTTGGTGACAGGCGTCGAAACAGACGAATGCCCCGGGCGCCAGGGGCACCCGGGGCATTCGGTGTCACGTCAGCGGACGAACGCCGGCGGGCTGGCCGGGCTCTCGTTCGCCAGTCGGTCGAGCGCGGTCACGTAGTAGGTGTACCGCTTGCCGGCCTCGGCGGTGGTGTCCACCCAGGACTGCGTCCGGCTGTCCGCGTCGGCGCGGACCGTGTCGACGAGGTGCGCCGCGTCGGCGAAGTCGCACCGGCCGGCCAGGCCGGTCCCGTCGAAGCGGTAGACCGCGTACGACGTGGCGGTGCCGAGCGGGCCCACGCCGTCAGCCGGCTGGAGCCAGTTCAGGCGGACCCCGTCGGACTGCCGCGCGGCCTTGGTGACCACCGGCATGAGCAGCGGCTTCTTCGGCAGGTGCGTCATGGTCGGGATCAGCGCCGGGCGGGAGTAGTGCTCGGCGGCGTAGATGTCGGTCGCGCCGAGCCGGTTGGCCCGCACCTGCACGGCCGAGAAGTGGACGTTGCCCAGGACCTCCGGGTACTGCCGGTTCAGCGTCAGGTGGTTGGACAGCTCCTGCGGGTTCATCCAGAAGGAGCCGTAGGCCGGGTCACCGCTCTTGTAGTCGGCCTGCCCGATGTAGAGCTGCACCCGGGTGCCCTTGACCACGTCCGCCCACCACGGCACCAGCCGGGTGTAGTCGGCGGCCGGGTACTGGCCCATGTACCAGTAGAGCTGCGGCACGATGTAGTCGATCCACTCCTCCTTGACCCACTTGCGGGTGTCGGCGGAGATGATGTCGTACGACTGGCTGCCGGTGGTGTCCGAGCCCAGCGGGTCGGCCGACTGGTTGCGCCAGATGCCGAACGGGCTGACGCCGAACTTCACCCACGGCTTCTCGGCCTTGATCTTGGCGTTCATCTCCTGGACCAGCAGGTTGATGTTGTCCCGCCGCCAGTCGGCCTTGTCGGTGAAGCCCCGGTTGTGCGCCGCGAAGGTGGCGTCGTCGGGCACCTGGTGGGTGCCGCTCGGGTAGGGGTAGAAGTAGTCGTCGAAGTGCACGCCGTCGACGTCGTACCGCTTGACCGCGTCCATCATCGCGGTCTGCACGAACTCGCGGACCTCGGGGATGCCGGGGTTGTAGTAGAGCCGGCTGCCGGCCACCCCGGCCGGCGGGTAGGCGAAGGTCCACTCGGGGTGCTCGCGGACCGGGTGGTTGGGCGCGAGCTGGTTGATGTCGGCGCCGGCGCCGCCCGGGGCGGGCATGGAGATGCGGTACGGGTTGAACCAGGCGTGGAACTCCAGGTTGCGCTTGTGCGCCTCCTCGACGACGAACTTCAGCGGGTCCCAGCCCGGGTTCTCGCCGCGGACCCCGGTCAGGTACTCCGACCAGGGCTCGTGGGGCGAGGGCCAGAACGCGTCGGCGGTCGGCCGGATCTGGACGACCACGGCGTTGTGGTTGAGCCGCTCGGCGAGGTCGAGCAGCTGGCGGTACTCGGCCTGCTGCGCGGATACGCGGTCCGGCGACGTCTGGGACGCCTTGCTCGGCCAGTCGATGTTGACGACCGAGGAGATCCACATGGCCCGGAACTGCCGCTTCGGCGTGGCCGGGTCGGTGACGCAGGAGGTGGTGGAGGCGGCGGTGGTCGCCGCGTCGGGTGCCGCGCTCGCCGGGGTGGCGGCGACGAGCGCGCCGAGCAGTGCGGCGGCCAGCCCGGCGGCTCCGAGCCGAGTTGCCTTCATGCGGTGTGTCCCTTCGTTGGGGCTCCCGTGTCAGGGGTTCATCGCGGCGCAGACGGCAAGATTCGCCGTTGACATTCTGCCGCTGGTAGGAAATTTTCACACCTCACGGGCTCTGCGCAAGAGTCTGGGCGCGATCGATCCGTCCGTCCACACCGGCTCCCCCTAGTGGCCGGGCTCACGGGACGCGCCGTGGCGTGGCGCACACGGCGGGTGCTGGCCCGAATAGCCCGAGACGTCAGGGTTTCTGTTGCGGCCCCGCCGTCGGGCCCTTGACGACGGGCTTGCCGTCGGTCCAGACGACCTCGTCGAGCCAGACCTGGCGGCCCGGGTCGACGGTGCCCTCCTGGCCGGGCGGCCAGGCGTGGTAGAGCAGCCAGGTGCGCCCGTCCTCGACCACCATCGAGGCGTGCCCCGGCCCGGAGGCGACCTCGTTGGTCTTCAGGATCGGGTTCTCCGGGGCCTTCACGCACGGCCCGGCGGGCGACTCGCAGATCGCGTAGCCCTCCGCGTACTCGGCCCGGTCGTAGGCGTTCGCGGCGAAGAACAGGAACAGCCTGCCGTCGTGGCGGTGCAGGAACGGGCCCTCGATGAGGGTGCCCTCCCACGGCTCGGTCTGCTTCAGCAGCTTCGTCGGCTCGCCGACCAGGCGCAGCCCGTCGTCGGAGAGGCGCTGCGACCAGATCCAGGTGTCCACCCCGATGGCGTTGCCGTCGTTCTTCCACAGCAGCCAGAGGCTGCCGTCGGCGTCCCGGAAGGGGCTGGCGTCGATCGCCCCGCCCAGCTCCGCCTGGCAGATCAGCGGACCGGCCGAGTCGTCCCGGTACGGCCCCTGCGGCGCGCCCGCCACGGCCCGCCCGACGCACTGCCGCCCCGACTCGCGCCCGGCGACCGTGTAGTAGAGCGCGAACCGGTCCGGGGCCAGCTCGATCGCCTCGGGTGCCCAGGTCTTCCCGGCGTCCGCCCACGCCGGCAGTTCCGGCAGCGCGTCCCCGGCCGGGGTCCAGTCGACCAGGTCCGGGGAGGTGAGCACCGGGACGTTGCGGCCACCGGCGTTCGTGTGGAACAGGTACCAGGTGTCGCCCACCCGGATGGCCTGCGGGTCGGGCGCGTCGGTGCGTACGACCGGGTTGGTGAACATGCGCGCGTCGTCTCCCGTGCTCGAAGGTCCTTCTCCACCACCGCAACCGGCGGCGAGCAGCGCGGCGGCGAGCACCGCCGCCGCGCCGCGCCGCCGGGTCGTCCCGACCGTCATCCCTTCAGCCCGCTGCGGGAGACGCCCTGGATGATGTGCCGCTGGGCGAGCACGAAGAGGATCAGCACCGGCACACTGGCCAGCACCGCCCCCGCCATGATCACCGGGTAGTCGGTGACGTAGGAGCCCTGGAGCAGGCCCAGGCCCGGCGGCAGGGTGAGCGTCTCCGGGCTGAACAGCACGAAGATCGGCCAGAGGAAGTCGTTCCAGTTGGTGAGGAACGACAGCACCGCCAGCGTGGCCAGCGCCGGCCTGGACAGCGGCAGCACCACCTTCCAGAAGATCTGCCACTGGTTGGCCCCGTCCAGCACCGCGGCCTCCTCCAACTCCCTGGGCAGGGAGAGGAAGAACTGCCGCAGGAAGAACACCCCGAACGCGCTCGCCGCCCCGGGGACGATCACCACGGCCAGGGTGTCGATCCAGTTCAGCTCGTCGACGATCAGGAAGTTCGGGATGATCAGCGAGGTCGGCGGGATGAAGAGCGTCCCGACGATCAGCGCGAAGAGCACCCCGCGGCCGCGGAACCGCATCCGGGCCAGGGCGTACGCGGCCATCGAGGCCGTCGCCAGCACCAGCAGCGCGTGCGCGGTGGCGGCCAGCATGCTGTTGGCGAACCAGCGCAGCACGGGGTTGGCGGTGTTGTTCAGGATCTGCTCGTAGCCGTACCCGGAGATCGGCTCCGGCAGCCAGGTCGGCGGGATCTGCTGGGCCCCGGTGTAGGTCTTCAGCGAGGTGATGACCATCCACCCCAGCGGCAGCAGGAAGACCAGGGCGAGCGCGACCAGGGTGGCGTAGAGCGCGGTCCGGCGCAGCGCGCTACCCGGGGCGCGGCCGGTCGCCGGGGCGCGGGTCGGCGCGGGGGCGCGCGTGGTGCGCGTGGGCGTCGTCATGGCGGTCCCCTCAGTCTTCCCGGTAGCGGAAGAGGCGGAAGTTGGCGATGCTCACGACCGCCAGCATCAGCGCGAACACGATGCTCATCGCGGCGGCACGGCCGGCGTCGTTGTCCCGCAGCCCCTCCTCGACGATGAACCAGACCACCGTGCGGGTCTCCGTGCCCGGCGCGCCCTGGGTGATCAGGAACGACTGGCCGAACACGTTCGCCGAGGCGAGCACGGTCGTGGTGATCACGAAGAGCAGCACCGGACGCAGCCCGGGGAGCGTGACGTGGCGGAACCGTTCCCAGGCGCTCGCGCCGTCCACCTTCGCCGCCTCGTACAGCTCCTGCGGGATGTCCTGGAGCCCGGCCAGGTAGATCACCGCGTTGAAGCCGGAGGTCCACCACACGGTCACCCCGACCAGCGAGACCCAGGCCCACGGCACGTCCGTCACCCACGGGGTGTCGGCCGGCAGCCCGACCATCCCGGCGATCCGGTTGACCAGGCCCAGGTTGGCGTCGAGCAGGAACCGCCAGAGCAGGCCGATCACCGCCACGCCCAGCACGTACGGAGCGAAGTAGATCGCCCGGAAGAAGGTCCGGCCGGGGAACGAGCGGTTCAGCAGCAGCGCCAGCCCGAGCGGGACGACCACCAGCAGCGGCACCGCGAAGACGGTGAAGATCGCCGTCGCCCGGACGCTCTGCCACCAGTCGCCGTAGACGGCCGAGTCGCTGGAGAACAGCTCCTGGTAGTTGTCCAGCCCGACGAAGGGCCGGTTCGGCAGCTGGAAGTCCCACTGGTGCACGGAGAGCCAGAGACCGAGCAGGATCGGCAGCAGCCCGAAGACCCCGAACAGGAGCAGGTACGGGGCGAGGAAGAGGTACGGCGTCGCCCGCCCGGCCCGGCCCGCCCGGGCGCCGCCACGGGGGGCGTCGGCCGCCGGGGGCGGCGCGTCAGCACGCGCCGCCCCCGCCTCGATCACGTCCGCCACGGGGACTCAGCTCCCGTACTTCTTGCGGTTGTCCTCCAGCTGCTTGTTCGCCTTGGTCACCCCGTCGTCCAGCGCCTGCTTCGGCGACTTCTTGCCCAGCGCCGCCTCGTTGAACGAGTTGTAGAAGGTCGTCATGACCTCGCCCAGGCCCGGGGCCGCCGGCGGGAAGGCCGCGTACTCCAGCTCGGGCGCGAGCGCGTTGACCTCGGCCAGCGCCTTGAAGTCGGCGCCGTCCCGCACGGCCTTGCGGGCCGGAACCTGGCCGCCCTTGGCCCAGTCGAGGGAGTGCTGGCTGAGCCAGTTGATGAAGACCTTCGCCGCGGAGACCTTGTTGGCGTCGTTGGCCCGCTGCTTGACGATCGTGAAGTTGTGCGAGTTGGCCCAGGCGGCCGGCTGCGTGCCGATCTGCGGCAGGGGCGCGACGCCCCACTGGATGTCCGGGCTCTTCTTGAGGTCGTTGATCTGCCAGATGCCGTTCCAGTTGAAGGCGTTCTTGCCGCTCTTGAACGCCAGGTAGTCGGCGTCCTGGCCGACGTTGGCCGGGGAGTGGCCCTGCTTGATCAGGTCGGTCAGCCAGGTGCACGCCTCGACGGCCTGGTCGGAGTTGAAGGTGGCCTTGGTGGCCTCGGCGTCGAAGACGCTGCCGCCCCACTGGTGCAGCAGCGAATAGAACGTCATGCCGCCGGTGAACTGGAACGGGCTGACCCAGAAGCCCTGCACCCCGGACTTCTTCAGCTCGGTCAGCGCGGCGGTGTACTCGTCCTTCGTCGTCGGCGGCTTGTTCGGGTCCAGGCCGGCCTTCTGCATGACCCCCTTGTTGTAGTAGAAGCCGAGGGGGTGCATGTCCAGTGGGATGCCGTACCGCTTGGAGTTGTAGAGCCCGCCCTTCCAGACGGTGGGGGCGAAGTCGCCCTCCGACAGCTCCAGGGTCTTGGCGACGTCGTCCAGCTCGGTGATCACGCCGCGCGCGGCGAAGGTGGCGAGCTGGTCCATGTGCATGACCGCGATGTCCGGGCCGGCGCCGCTGGAGGCCGCGCCGGGGAGCTTGTTGTAGTAGTCCTCCCACTGGTACGTGGCGATCGAGACGGCGATGTTCTGGTGCTCGGTGTTGAACTGGTTCACCAGCGCCTTGAAGATGTCGCCGTCGCCGCCGGTGAAGCCGTTCCACAGCTTCAGGTCCACCTTCGGGCCGGTGTAGTCCTTGCCGCCGTTGCCGGCCGCCGGGCCCGAACTGTCGCCGCCGCCGCCGCACCCGGCCAGGGTCAACGAGGCCGCGGCGCCGAGCCCGAGGCCGAGGCCGAGCAGGCGCCGCCGGCTCATTTCGTTCTGCATCATGGGGTTTCGCTCCTTGGGGGACGGGATGAAGTGTGCCTGCTCAGGACCTGTGCGGTGTCAGCCGCCGGTGGGGGAGAAGCGCAGCACGTTCCAGGAGACGGCCGGAAGGCGCACGGAGCACCGGCCGCCGTCGGTGGTGGGGTCGGGCAGCTGCCGGGGCGTCACCCGGTCGGGCTCGGCCTCGGTGTTCGTCGCCGTCGGGTCGTCCCCGGCGGCGAGGCTCAGGTGGGACTTACCGGACAGCCCCGGCAGCCCGCGCAGGTCGATGTCCAGGGGGAGGTCGTCCGAGCCCCGGTTGACCGCGAACACGGTCAGCTCGCCGGTCTCCTCGTCGTGCACGGCGACCGTGTCGAGCACGGGGACCTCGCCGTACCGCTTCGTCTCGTAGGTCGGGCCGACCGGCTCGGTGCGCAGCACGGTGCCGCGGGCGTGCCGGGCGGTCAGCGCGAACGGGTGGAAGATGCTCTGCCGCCAGGCGGGGCCGCCGGTGCGGGTGCGGATCGGGGCGATCACGTTGGCGAGCTGGGCCTGGCAGGCCACCCCGACCCGGTCGGCGTGCCGGAGCAGGGTGATGAGCAGGTCGCCGACCACCACCGCGTCGACGGCGGTGAAGTCGTCCTCGATCAGCGCCGGTGCCTCCACCCAGCCGCGCCGGTCCAGGTCGGTCTGGAGACGGGACTGGTACCAGACGTTCCACTCGTCGAAGGAGATCTTGAGCTTCCGCCGGTGCCGCTGCTTGGCGGCCACGTGGTCGGCCGTGGCGACGACCTCGCGGATGAAGTTGTCCATGTCGACGGCGGAGGCCAGGATGCTGGCCCGGTCGCCGTCGGACGGGTCGTAGTAGGTGTGCGCGGAGATGTAGTCGACGTGCTCGTAGGTGTGCTCCAGCACGGTCGCCTCCCAGGAGGCGAAGGTGGACATCGTCCGGTTGGAGCTGCCGCAGGCCACCAGGCTGATCGACGGGTCGATCATCTTCATGGCGCGGGCGGTCTCGGCGGCGAGCCGGCCGTACTCGTCGGCGGTCTTGTGGCCGACCTGCCACGGGCCGTCCAGCTCGTTGCCCAGGCACCAGAGCCGCACCCCGTACGGCTCCTCGGCGCCGTGCTTGCGGCGCAGGTCGGACAGCTGGGTCCCGCCCGGATGGTTCGTGTACTCCAGCAGGTCGCAGGCCTCCTGCACGCCCCGGGTGCCGAGGTTGACGGCCATCATCGGCTCGACGCCCGCCTCGGCGGCCCAGGTCATGAACTCGTCGAGCCCGAAGGCGTTTGTCTCGACGGTCTTCCAGGCCAGGTCGAGCCGGCGGGGGCGGTCACCGACCGGGCCGACGCCGTCCTCCCAGCGGTAGCCGGAGACGAAGTTGCCGCCGGGGTAGCGGACCACGGAGACGCCCAGCTCCCGGGTCAGCTCCAGCACGTCGCCGCGCAGGCCGCGCGGGTCGGCGGTGGGGTGCCCGGGCTCGTAGACCCCGCCGTAGACGCAGCGACCCATGTGCTCGACGAACGAGCCGAAGAGCCGCCGGTCGGCCGGTCCGACGGCGAAGGCCGGGTCGATGGTGAGCTGCGCGGTCCGCAAGGGGTGCCACCTTTCCTCGTTGCCGGTCCCGGGTGACCGTGGTCACCTGGTGCTCCTGGTTTGTACAACGTTGTAAGCAACGTTGTAAAGAGCCGCCCACGCGGTAAAGTGCGCGCCATGGGGGAGGGTGACGTGGTGCGGCACAGGCTGAAGGACGTGGCGGAGCGCGCCGGCGTGTCGGTGAAGACCGTCTCCAACGTGGTCAACGGCTACGTGCACGTCCGGCCCGACACCCGGGCCCGGGTCGAGGAGGCCATCGCCGAGCTGAACTACCGGCCCAACCTCTCCGCGCGCAACCTCCGCAAGGGGCGCACCGGGATCATCGCGTTCGCGGTCCCCGAACTGGACATCCCCTACTTCGCCGAGCTGGCCCGGCACGTCGTCACGGCCGCGGCCGAGCTGGGCTGGACGGTGCTGATCGACCAGACCGGCGGTGGTCGGGAGCAGGAGCGGGTGGCCGCGTCGGGCATCACCGAGCACCTGATCGACGGGCTGATCTTCAGCCCGCTGGCGCTCACCGCCGAGGACCTCACCGGGCTGGCCGGCACCCCGATGGTGCTGCTCGGCGAGCGGGTCGACCACGGTCCCGCCGACCACGTCGGGATCGACAACGTGGGCGCCGCCCGGGAGATCACCGCCCACCTGGCCGGCCTCGGCCGGCGCCGGATCGCCGCCATCGGCTCGCAGCGCACCCCCGAGGGAGCCAGCGCCCGGCTGCGGCTCGCCGGCTACACCGCCGCGCTCGCCGACGCCGGCCTTCCGTACGACGAGCGGCTGGTGGCGCCCGCGACGGCCTGGCACCGCGCGGACGGCGCCGCCGCGATGCGCGGCCTGCTGACCTCCGGCGTACGCCCCGACGCGGTCTTCTGCTTCAACGACACCCTCGCCCTGGGCGTCCTGCGCGCCCTGCACGAGGCGGGCCTGCGCGTCCCCGAGGACGTGGCGGTGGCCGGTTTCGACGACATCGAGGACGGCCGCTTCTCCGTGCCCACCCTGAGCACCATCGCGCCGGACAAGGAGCGCATCGCCCGGTTGGCGGTGGAACTGCTCGCCGGCCGGATCGACGGCGACCGCACCGCCCCGCCCCGGGAACTCTCGGCCCCCTGGCGCCTGGCCCCCCGCGAGAGCACCCTCGGCCGCTGACCCCCGGCTGGCAGGGGTGGCGGTCAGTCGAAGAAACGGGCCAGGTGGGCGGGGGTGGGGCCGTCCGCGTCCGGGGGCAGCGGGGTGAGGTCGGCGAAGATCGAGGCGCCGTCGCAGCCGACGTGCAGGGGATACCAGCGCGGGGTGCCCGGCGGGCGCTGGAGGCAGACGCCCTTGAACGTCTGCACGTCGAGCAGCCGGACGTGGGTCGGGTCGGCGACGGCGTTCACGTGCCGCCACCACGGGCTCATCACGTGCAGCACGCCGCCCGGCCGGAGCGCCCGGTGGCACTCGTCGACAAGCGGCAGGAAGTCGATCAGGTGCTCCAGGATGTGCACCGCGAAGAAGACGTCCACCGAGTCGTCGGCCAGCGGCAGCGAGCCGGAGAGGTCCGCCACCGCGTCCACCCCCTGGGCCGGGAAGATGTCCAGCCCCAGGTTGCCCGGCCACTGCTTGGTGGCGCCGCAGCCCAGGTCGACCACCACCGGGTCGCGCCCGCCGACGCGTACCCGGCACCAGACGCCGAGCACCCCGGCGAGCCGGCCGACCCGGTCCCGGACCAGGCGCAGCTCGTCCTGCCCGGCGACCTCGCCGCTGAGGTGGGCCACCCCCCGGTCGAAGCGCACCTCGACCGCGAGGTCGCGCAGCCGGTCGTCGTGCCGGGCCTGGTCGACCCAGGCCTCGGCGAGGAATCCGTCGACCGCCCGCAGCCGCTCGGCCGAGGGCGGATTCTGTGCCAGCGCGACCATCCGGGCCACCTCCCGCCGGCCGATACCCGGATCCCCGCCCGTTATGCCCCGGACGCCCCGAACAGGGCGGGCGGTCAGCCGCCGATCGTCCGCCGGGGGCGTCCGCCGCCGCGCATCCGCTGCCGGGGCGGCGGGGCGGCCGCCTTGGGCCGCTTGAGGTGGTAGCGGTGCAGCTCGCTGTTGCCGGGCATGGACGGGTCCTCGCTCATCGCGACCAGCTCCCAGCCCTGGTCACCGGCCCGGTTCAGATGGGCCAGCGCGGTGTCGCCGTAGGGCGTCACGTCGACCATCGAGCCGTCGGGGCCGTACCAGACGAAGACGATCTCCCAGCCGATGTCGGTGGTGGCCGCCTGGCGGCGGCGGACCAGCAGCGCGTACTCCCACTTGAGCATGGGGTCATTCTCACCCGCCGCGAGCGGGTCGGCACGGATCAATCCTCGGCGATCCGCCCGGCGGCCACCCGCAGCCGCCGGTTCGTGGTCACGGCGTCGAGCATCCGCCGGTCGTGGGTGACCAGCAGCAGCGTGCCCGGGTAGCTGGCCAGCGCCGACTCCAGCTGCTCGATGGCGGGCAGGTCCAGGTGGTTCGTCGGTTCGTCCAGCACCAGCAGGTTCACCCCGCGCCCCTGCAGCAGCGCCAGCGCCGCCCGGGTCCGCTCGCCCGGCGACAGGGTCGCCGCCGGCCGCAGCACGTGCCCCGCGCGCAGGCCGAACTTGGCCAGCAGCGTGCGCGCGTCCGCCGGCGACAGCTGCGGTACGGCGGCGCCGAACGCGTCGATAAGCGGCACGTCGCCGAGGAACAGCCCTCGGGCCTGGTCCACCTCGCCGACCACCACGCCCGGGCCGAGCGCGGCGTGCCCGGAGTCGAGGGGGAGCCGGCCCAGCAGGGCGGCGAGCAGGGTGGACTTGCCGGAGCCGTTCGCCCCGGTCACCGCCACCTTGTCGGCCCAGTCGATCTGGAGGGTCACCGGGCCGAGGGTGAAGTCGCCCCGGCGTACGACGGCGTCGCGCAGTGAGGCCACGACGGCGCCGGCGCGGGGCGCGGCGGCGATCTCCATCCGCAGCTCCCACTCCTTGCGCGGCTCCTCGACCACCTCCAGCCGCTCGATCAGGCGCTCGGTCTGCTTGGCCTTGGCCGCCTGCTTCTCGGTCGACTCGGCGCGGAACTTGCGGCCGATCTTGTCGTTGTCGGTGGCCTTGCGGCGGGCGTTCTTCACGCCCTTCTCCATCCAGGCCCGCTGGGTGCGGGCGCGCGCCTCCAGGCCGGCCCGGGTGTCGGCGTACTCCTCGTAGTCCTCCCGCGCGTGCCGGCGGGCGACCTCGCGCTCCTCCAGGTAGCCCGCGTAGCCGCCGCCGTAGTGCCGGACCTGCTGCTGGTGCAGGTCCAGTTCCAGCACGCGGGTGACCGTGCGGGCGAGGAACTCCCGGTCGTGGCTGACCAGCACCGTGCCGGCGCGCAGCCCGGTGACGAACTCCTCCAGCCGCTCCAGGCCGGCCAGGTCCAGGTCGTTGGTCGGCTCGTCGAGCAGGAACACGTCGTAGCGGCTGAGCAGCAGCGAGGCCAGCCCGGCCCGGGCCGCCTGGCCGCCGGAGAGGCCCGTCATCGGGTGCTCCAGGTCGACCGTGAGCCCCAGCTCGGCGGCCACCTGCTCGGCCCGTTCCTCCAGGTCCGCCCCGCCGAGGGCGAGCCAGCGCTCCAGGGACTCGGCGTAGGCGTCGTCGGCGCCGGGCGCGCCGTCGGTGAGCGCGGCCGTCGCCGCGTCCAGCGCCGCCTGCGCGGCGGTGACCCCGGTGCGCCGGGCCAGGAAGTCCCGCACGGTCTCGCCGGGCCGCCGCTCCGGCTCCTGCGGCAGGTGCCCGACGCTCGCCGTGGGCGGGCTGAGCGTCACGCTGCCGGCCTCCACCGGCAGCAGCCCGGCGAGGGTACGCAGCAGCGTCGACTTGCCGGCCCCGTTCGGCCCGACCAGCCCCACCACGTCCCCCGGTGCGACCACCAGGTCCAGCCCGGCGAACAGTGCCCGGTCCCCGTGCCCCGCGGCCAGCCCCTTGACGATCATCGTCGCGCTCATCAACCCCCGACCCTATCCGCCTCGTTGGCCCACCCTCGCTTCGCGCCCCGGGAGGTACGCGGCACACTGCTCGGGTGGTGACCACACTGGCGATCGACTGTGGCGGCGGCGGGATCAAGGCATCCGTGCTGGACGAGGCGGGCACTATGCGCGCCCGGCCGCTGCGGGTGCCCACGCCGTACCCCCTGCCGCCGGCGCTCTTCGTGAAGACGCTGCTGGACCTCGCCGGCCGGCTGCCCACGGCGGACCGGCTCACCGTCGGCCTGCCGGGCATGATCCGGCACGGGGTGGTGGTCGCCACCCCGCACTACGTGACCCGCTCCGGCCCCCGGTCGAAGGTCGACCCGGGCCTGGTCGCCCAGTGGTCCGGGTACGACGCGCGGACCGCGCTCGCCGAGGCGTTCGGGGTGCCGGCGCTGGTGCTCAACGACGCCGAGGTGCACGGCGCCGGCGTGGTCGCCGGGACCGGCTGCGAGCTGGTGCTGACCCTCGGCACCGGGCTGGGCAGCGCGCTCTTCGACGGCGGGGTGCTCGCCCCGCACCTGGAGCTGTCCCACGCGCCGGTGCGCTGGAACACCACCTACGACACGTACGTGGGGGAGCCGGAGCGGCGCCGCCTCGGGGACGCGTTCTGGTCCCGCCGCATCCGCCAGGTCGTGGACGGGCTGCGCCCGGTGTTCCGCTGGGACCGGCTCTACCTGGGCGGCGGCAACTCCCGGCTGATCCGGCCCGAGCAGCTCGTGCGGATGGGCGACGACGTGGTGGTGGTGCCCAACACCGCCGGCATCGTCGGCGGCGTACGCGCCTGGGAGCTGGCCGCCGGCCGGCACGGCGCCCCCACCTGACCCGGCCCGCGCGGCTCCCGGGCCCCGGGAACAGTCGCGGTACGGCTGATGTTGTGCCAGCGTCGGGACAGCGGCGCGACACGAGGGGGTGGGTCGGATGGACCTTCTGGCCGAGTACCGGCGGGCGACCATGTTCTTCGAGGCCGGTGACCCGACCGGGGCTGCCCGGCTGCTCGAGCCGATCGTCGAGGCCGAGCCCGGCAACGCCTCGGTACGCCAGCTGCTCGCCCGCGCGTACTTCCAGTCGGCCCAGCTCAACCGTGCCGAGGCGCAGCTGCGGGAGCTGATCGACCGGGACCCCGCCGACCACTACGCCCACCACGTGCTGGGTCGCACGTTGGAGCGGCTCAACCGGCCCGCCGACGCGCTGCGGCACCTGCGCATCGCGGCGGCCATGCACAGCGGCAACGACGACTACCGCACCGCCCTGGACCGGGTGCAGACCCGGGTCGAGGGCACCCGCTGACGGCGGCCGGATCGACGCCCGGATGCGGGCACACGGGCGGGGCAGCTCCACCCAGCTGCTCCGCCCTCGCGTCCGTCACGGGGACGCAACGCCGAGCGGCGGGGTGATCAGGACGCCATGGACGTCAAAGTCGTCGGATGACGTCCATGGCGTCCTGATCACCGGTCGGTGCGCCGGCGGCGGCGGGCGGCCTACCATCGGCGTCATGGGACGTGAGCCGGCGGCGGGTGCGCGATGAAGCTGAAGCTGGATCTGCACGACATCTTCAACAAGGGCCAGGACATCGACCGGGCCCTGCGCGGGATCATGGACGAGGCCGTGGCGAAGAAGGCCACCCTGGTCGAGATCATCCCCGGCAAGGGCTCCGGCCAGCTCAAGAAGCGGGTGCTGCGCTTCCTCGACCAGAAGGACGTCAAGCAGCTCTACCACCGCGTCGAGAAGGACTCGAAGAACTTCGGCCGCCTCTTCGTCCACTTCCGCTGGAAGTAGGAATTCCCGCTTCCCGACCCACTCGGGGGCGGAAAAGTCGGGCTGCCGACGGACACCCACCGATGCTTGCGACAACGCGGCACCATCCTGATCATGGAACTTCTACGGTGGCCGCTCCGCGTCGCGACCGCGGCGCTGCTGTGCGGACCGCTGCTGGCGCTGTACTGGACGGATCCCTGGGAACTGGCCTGCCTCGCCGTCACCGGGGTCCTGCACGTCGAGGTGGGACTGCGGCTGTGGCGGGAGCGCCCCGACAACCGCATCGGGCCGCTGCTGGTGGTCTGCGGCCTGGTGTGGCTGCTGGACGCCTGGGGTCGCGTCACCCTGCCCGCCCTGTTCACCGCCGGCATGATGCTGAGCATCGTGCACGACCCGATGCACCTGCACGCCGGTCTCGTCGTGTCGTCGGGCCGACTGCGGGGACGGTGGGAGCGGCTCGTCGCCGCGGCCGGCTACGCGTACTGGCCGGTGATCGTGGCCGGGGGCGTGATGGTCGGGACGCTGAGCACCGGCTATCTGCTGCACCTGCGGGCGTGGTCCTATCCGCTGGTCGGCGTGTTCCTCGCCGGGTTGTTCATCGTGCGGTACCGCCGGGCTGACCGCGCCGAACGGCACGTGTACGCCCCGTTCTGGGCCGCGTTGGCAGTGAACGGCCTGTGCACGGCGATGCTGAGCACAGTCGCCTACGGCTCCGGGCACTGGCCGACCACGCTCTACGCCCTCGGTGCGGCGCTGATCCCGGTCGGGGCCGCGCTCAGCATGCACCGCGCCGAGCGCCGCCACCTGATCCGGGCTCGCGACCGGGAGCGCCGTCGGGTGGAGCGTGACGTGCACGACGGAGTGCAACAGCGGCTGCTCGTCGCCGCCATGATGCTGCGGCAGGAGGATCCCGCCCTGGTCGCGCGCGGCGCGGCGGAGGTCGAACAGGCGATCGCCGATCTGCGCGATCTCGTCCGGGGCATGAACCCGGCGGCCCTGGTGTGCCACGGCCTCTCCGGGGCGGTGGCCGCCATCGCCGAGCGGGCGGCGGTCCCCGTCCTGGTCGACGATCGGGTCAGCCACCTCACGCTGCCCGAACCGGTCGCGGTCGCCGCCTACTTCGTCACCATGGAGGCGGTCACGAACAGTCAGAAGCACGCCCGGGCGGGCCGGGTGTCCGTCACGCTCGCCGCCAGCGGGGGTCGGGTCGAGGTCACCGTCCACGACGACGGGATCGGTGGCGCGCTCGCGGTGCCGGGTGGCGGGCTGCACGGCCTGCGGGAGCGTGTCGAGTCGTGCGGCGGGACCCTGCGGGTGTCGAGTACCCGGGGGCGTGGCACGGCGGTACGCGCCGTCATGCCACTCGCGGCGTCATGATCCGGGCCGTTCTGGCCGACGACTCCGTACTGCTGCGCAGCGGCCTGGCGCTGTTGCTTCAGCAGCACGGCATCGCGGTCGTGGCCGAGGTGGGCGACGGCGAGCAGCTGCTGGCCGCTGTCGCCGAGCACCAGCCGGACATCGCGATCGTCGACATCCGCATGCCGCCCAGCTTCACCGTGGAGGGCGTCCGCGCCGCGTTGGCCGTACGCCGCCGTCATCCCGGAGTCGCCGTGCTGCTGCTGTCCCAGCACCTCGAGCACCGGGAGGCCCTGGCGCTGCTCCAGCAGCCCGGCGGCGGGGTCGGCTATCTGCTCAAGGACAGGATCACCGACGTCGCCGGGTTCCTCCGCGACGTGCGCAGAGTCGCGGCGGCGGGCACGGCGATCGATCCGATCGTGGTCGACCGGCTGTTGCGCCGCCCGCGCGTGTCGGTCGGCGTCGGCGCGCTGTCACCGCGTGAGCGGGAGATCCTGGCGCGGATGGCCGCGGGTCGGGCCAACCGGGGCATCTCCGCCGAACTCCACCTCTCCGAGCGCACCGTGGAGACCCACGTACGCAGCATCTTCACCAAGCTCGGACTGGCCGACGAGCCGGACACCCACCGGCGGGTGCTCGCGGTGCTGACCTTCCTGGCGGACTGACCCGGACTGACCCCTGGCCGACATCAATTACGTGCTTGCACTGAGGTGCCCCGACGTTCGGATTCCTAGTGTTGATCTCCGTAACGGCAACCATTTCGAGGGGGGACCACATGAGGTTCAAGACGGTATCGGCCCGGCTGGCGGTGGCGGCGGCCGTGGCGGGCAGCGCGCTGGTCGGTGTGACGCCGGCACAGGCGGCGACCACCAGCACCGTCGTCTGCCAGGAGACCAAGCAGGTCGAGGAAGCGTCGTACGACGTCAACTCCGGCTGCTGGTTGCAGGACGGCGACCGGGTCCAGATCAGCGCCTACGGGTCGATCTGGTCCGGCGTGTGGTTCACCGGGAACAACGGGCCGCAGGGCTGGACGAACATGGCCGGCGACTCGAAGTTCCCGATGTCGAACGCCCGCGCCTTCTCGCTGCTGGCCAAGACCAACGGCAACTACCGGTACGCCGGGACGGGCACGACGTTCACCTACTACGGCTCCGGCAGCACGCTGTACCTGCGAATCAACGACGACGCGCCGGGCAACGGCAGCGGCGCCTTCACCGCCGAGGTCACGGTCACCCGAGGCTGAGTCACCTGACAGGTGCGGGTGTGGCTCGGGAACCGATCGTTCCCCGAGCCACACCCGCAGGCCGCCGCCACCTCGCCTAGAGCGGATAGGTGCGGGCCACCGCCAGCATCTCCGAGCTGTGCGAGCCGACGATCCCCACGCCCGGCGGGCGGGGCCGGAAGCCCGGCAGCGCGTCCAGGCCGTCGCTGGCGTCCATCGCGCGCAGCGCCACCTGCCCCGCCTTCGGCGTCACGGTGAGCGTCACCTCGATCCCCTCCGGCGGCGGGGCGTGGAAGACCAGGCCGAAGCCCCAGCGGCCCTCCCGGCCCTCCACCGGCACCGCCCGGCCGGCCACCTCCGCCCGCAGCACCGTCGCCGTCGCCGCGTCGACGTGCAGGGTGGTCAGCCGGACCTGGCGTTGCGGGACGAGCCGCAGGCGCAGGGTGCGCTCGGTGCCGGCGGTGGTGTCCGCGAGCACCTCCAGCTTCGGGGCGGGCAGGTTCGCCGCCTGCGCCGGGCCGGCGCGCAGCTCGGCGTCGCCCAGGCCGGGGAAGTCGGCGACCTCGGTCACCCCGTCGACGTAACCGTCGGTCCAGGGCTGGGGGTCCTCCTCGTGGCTGAGCCAGCGGGCCTGGCCGGTGCCGGCGTCGAGGGCGTACATCAGGTGGGTGGGCGCGGGGTGCGCGGCGTCGAAGCGGTCGACGGCCAGCCCGACCCCGGCGAACACCACGGCCGCCAGCGTTGTGGCGGCGGCCGGCAGCGCGCCGAGTCGGCGCGCGCGCACGGCGAGCAGTCCGCGCTGCCCGCCGGCCTGCGGGTGCAGCAGGTCGACGACCGGCAGCGCGGCGAGGCCGAGCAGCACCGCGACCAGCGCCGCGACCCCGCCCATGGCCATGCCGAGCGCCGGGAAGAGCAGGACGACGGTGGGCAGCAGGATCACCACGGCCACCGCGGCAGCCAGGGTCGTCGCGACCACCGGCCACGGACCGTCGATCCGCACCCTCAGCGCGACCAGCCCGGCCAGCGCGCCGGCCAGGGCCGGGAGGGTGACCAGGTACGCCCCGCCGGGCACCAGCACGGCGAGCAGCACCCCGAGTACGGCCAGCCAGCCCAGCCCGCCGACGGCGAGCGCGGCCGGGCCGACCCGGCGGCGGGTGAGCGCGTACCAGGTGCACAGGATGGCGGCGGCGAGCGCCACCACGGCCAGCCGGTACCAGGTGGGCCGGTACGGGTCGAGCAGCTCGGCGTAGCCGGGCCGCAGCGCGGTGATCGCCGCCCAGAGCAGCTGCGCGGCGAGCGGGGCGAGCACGAGCGGCAGCAGCGCCAGCCCGAACCCGGCGGCGAGCCGGCCCCCGGTGGTGCGGCCCCGCCGCAGGGTGAGCCAGCCGAGGGCCGCCACGGCGGCGAGCGCGAGCAGCGCCAGGGGCAGGACCAGCCAGCCGGGGTAGCGGACCAGCCCGCCCGGGACGGGGAAGTAGGTGGCGTCGTGCCCGGAGTCCAGCGCCCTCAGGTCGACCCGGCCGAACTCGCGGGCCAGGCCGAGGGCGTTGTCGCCGTGGTGCTGGAGGCTGGCCCGGTCCATGGCGGCGGGAGTGTCCAGGGGGGTGTGGTAGATCGCCCCGCCGTCGATGTACGCCGAGTTCAGCCCGACGAAGTCGTTGTCGAGGAACGCGGTGAAGTCGGTGTCGTTGGGCAGCGCGCGGTAGATCTCCACGGCGAACGAGGTGCCCACGGGGTGCGGGGCGGCCCGGCCGAAGGCGTCCACCAGGGCGGCGTTGTCCCGCGACGTCTCGAACATGATCACCGGGCCGGTCGAGCCGCGTGCCTCCAGGTTGAGCACGACGCCACCGCCGGCGGCCAGCGGGTGGCTGGACGCGAACGCCGCCGCCCCGCACAGGCACGCCTCCTCGGCGTCGGTGAGCACGAAGACGATGTCGTTGCGCGGCCGGGGGCCGGCGGTTAGGGCGCGGGCCACCTCCAGGATGGCCGAGGTGCCGGCGGCGTCGTCGTTGCCGCCCGGCCCGGACTGCACCGAGTCGTAGTGCGAGACGAGGAAGACCTTGCCGGTGGGGTCGGTGCCGGGCAGCCGGGCCACCACGTTGCGGACCCGGGCCAGGGTGGCCCCGCCGGCCGCCCCGCTGAGCTGGCCGGCCTCGGGCGCGACGGTGTCCTGCACCTCGGTCTCCAGGCCGAGGCCGCGCAGCACGCCCTCGACGTGGGCGCGGACCTGGTCGTTGGCGGGGCTGCCCGCCATGTGCGTCCGCGCGGCGACGACCTCGACGTGCTCGTACGCCCGGGCGGCGCTGAACTCGCCCGGCGGCGCGTCGGCCGGGCGCGGCGCGGGGGTGCGCAGGTCGAGCAGGGTGCCGGCGCCGACGGCGACGAGCGCGGCGAGCGCCGCCGTGGCGGCGGCCAGCCGGCGACGGGGCCGGGCCAGCGCGCGGTCGGCGGGGCGGGTGGGGGGTGCGCCCACGGGGTCTCCTCGGGACTGGTCTCAGGTGGGCACCATCCTGCACCCCGGCGGCCGTCGGCGGGACTCCCGGTGTGGGCCGGGGGAGCGCGGACGCCCGCTTTGCCCCTCGCCGCACAGTGATCCGACCCATGCCCGCGCATGCGGAGCCCGTCGTGTTGTGTGCGAACGTTGTCTAATACAGGATCAGCAGGGCACTCGGAAGGAGCCCGACATCACCAGTGATCTCCCGCGTCTCGCGGCGGTGACCCGGCCGCACCGGGGGACCGGCATGGCCGGTTCCTCCGTCGCGCCGTATCCGCACGGCGGCATGGGACGTCATCCCAACCTGCCTCCCGGCGAGCGGCTGCGGGTGCTGCTGGTGGAGGACGACGAGGGCGACGCCTTCCTGGTCGGTGAGCTGCTCGCCGAGACCAACTCGATGATCGACCTGCTGGTGGCGACCAGCCTCAGCGAGGCCCGGCAGCGCGTGATGGGCGTCGACTGCGTCCTGCTCGATCTGGGCCTGCCCGACGCGCAGGGCCTCGACGGGCTGCGTCAGGTGCTGGAGATGTCCAGCGGCGCCGCCGTCTGCGTGCTGACCGGCCGCTCCGACGAGCACCTCGGCATCGTCGCGGTCGCCGAGGGCGCCCAGGACTACCTGGTCAAGGGTCAGGTCGACGGGGTGCTGCTGACCCGGGCGCTGCGCTACGCGGTGGAGCGTAAGCGGGCCGACGAGAACGCCCGGCGGCTGCGCGAGGTCGAGCTGCGCCAGGCCGAGTCCGCCCGCCTCGAACGGGGCCTGCTGCCCCAGCCGCTGATGACCACCGACGTGGTCGCGGTGCACACCTTCTACCGGCCCGGCCGGCACGCCGCCCTGATCGGCGGTGACTTCTACGACGTGGTGCAGACCCGGCCCGACCGGCTCGACCTGATCGTCGGCGACGTCTGCGGGCACGGCGTGGACGAGGCGGCGCTCGGCGTCGAGCTCCGGGTCGCCTGGCGGGCGCTGATCCTCGCGGGTGTGCCCGACGACGAGGTGCTCCCGGCGCTGGAACAGGTGCTGATGAGCGAGCGCCGGCTCCAGGAGATCTTCGCGACCGTCGCGACCGTGCGGCTGGACCTCGACGCCAACCGGGCCACCGTCCGGCTGGCCGGGCACCCGCCGCCGCTGCTGCTCGCCGGGGGCAAGGTGGTGCCGGTTCCGGCACCGGGCGGCCTGCTGCTCGGCGTACGACCCCGCCGGCCCGTGGCCTACGACCTGGAGTTCGACACCGATGACTGGTCCCTGCTGATGTACACCGACGGACTCATCGAGGGCCGGATCGGCGAGGGCGACGAGCGCCTCGACGTGCCGGGCCTCAGCGGACTGCTCGCCGATCCGGCGACCCTCGCCGTGCCGCTGTCGGAGCTGCCGGCCTGGCTGGTCGGGCGCGCCGAGCAGCTCAACGGCGGTCCGTTCGCCGACGACGTCGCCATGCTCCTGGTCAGCCGGGGCGGTGGCCGGTGACGCGCGTCGGCGACTGGACCCTGCGCCGGCGGGTCGTCACGCTGCTCACCGTCGTCGCGGTCCTGCTGATCGGGCTGGCTGGCGGCGAGGTGGCGCTGGCGGCGAAGAACCGGACGCACATCGACGCGATCCTGAACAAGACCGGCCCGCTGCGGGTGCAGGCGCAGGAGCTGCTGAACGCGTTGCTGGACCAGGAGACGGCGGTCCGCGGCTACGCGGTCAGCGGCAACCCGGCCGACCTGACGCCGTACGAGGCGGGCCGCAAGCGCGAGCAGGACCTGGTCGCCTCGATGCAGCGGCTGGTCGACGACTATCCGGAGCTTCGGCAGGAGATCCGGCTGGTCGAGGAGCGGGCCGAGGCGTGGCGCCAGGCGGTGGCGGTGCCGGTGGTCACCACGACGCAGCAGAACGGCACGACCGCGGGGCAGGCGCTCATCACCGACCAGGCGCGGGAGCAGTTCGACGAGGTACGCGGCGCCGTCGACCACCTCCAGCAGGAGATCTTCGAGGCCCGGCAGCGCAGTGCCGAGGACGTCCTGCGGACGAGCAACCTGCTGGTCGTCCTGCTGATCGCCGCCCTCGCGGTGGTGATCATCGCCGGCAGCATGCTGCTGGTCTCCCTGGACAAGATGGTGATCCGCCCGCTGACCGGCCTCGCCGACCAGGTCCGCGAGGTGGCCGAGGGCGACTACCAGCACGGGATCGCCGGCGCCGGCCCGCCCGAGTTCCTCCGGCTCGCCGAGGACGTGGACGCCATGCGGCGCAAGATCGCCAAGGACCTGGCCGAGGTACGGGAGGCCCGGGAGCGGATCGAGTGGGTCAACAGCCAGCTCCAGAAGCAGGCCGAGGAGCTCACCCGCTCCAACCGTGACCTGGAGCAGTTCGCGTACGTCGCCTCGCACGACCTCCAGGAGCCGCTGCGCAAGGTGGCCAGCTTCTGCCAGCTCCTCCAGCGCCGCTACGCGGGGCAGTTGGACGAGCGGGCCGACCAGTACATCGCGTTCGCGGTCGACGGCGCGCAGCGGATGCAGCGTCTGATCAACGACCTGCTCGCCTTCTCCCGGATCGGCCGGCTCACCACCGGCTTCACCGAGGTCGACATGAACAAGGTCATGGGCGACGTCGCCGGCCAGACCGAGGCGGCCCGGCAGTACGCCGACGCGGAGCTGACCTGGGGCGAGCTGCCTGTCATCCGTGGCGAGGAGCCGCTGCTGACGAACCTGCTGGCCAACCTGGTCAGCAACTCGGTCAAGTTCCGCCGCCCCGACGTGCCCCCGAAGGTGCACGTCTCGGCCCGTCTCGTGGGCGACGAGTGGGAGATCAGCTGCCAGGACAACGGCATCGGGATCGAGCCGGAGTTCGCCGACAAGATCTTCGTCATCTTCCAGCGGCTGCACGCCAAGGACGCGTACCCGGGCACCGGGATCGGGCTGGCGATCGTCAAGAAGATCGTGGAGTACCACGGCGGTCGGGTCTGGGTGGACACGGGCGTCGAGGAGGGCACGGCGATCCGCTTCACCCTCCCGGCGCTCCCCGAGGACATCGAGGCGGCCACCGCGTCGGCATCGGACGAGCCGGCGGCCGGGGACGGCGTGGCCGGGGACGGCGACGGGACGCCCGGGGACGCCGTCGAGTCCGCCGCCGGGGCCGGCACGGGCGGTGTCCCGGCGCAGGCCGACCGGCGCGACGACGAGACGGAGACCACGGACGGGCCCGGCCGGGCACCGGAAGGCGGTAGAACGGGTGACATGAGGGAGACGGTGGGATGACCGCGCCGGCGGACGGCAAGAGCCCGATCGAGGTCCTGCTGGTCGAGGACGATCCGGGTGACGTGTTGATGACCCAGGAGGCGTTCGAGGAGCACAAGCTCCGCAACCGGCTGACCGTCGTCTCCGACGGCGCCGAGGCGCTCGCCTACCTGCGGCGGGAGGGCCAGTACGCCGACGTGGTGCAGCCGGACCTGATCCTGCTCGACCTGAACCTGCCGCGCCGCGACGGCCGGGAGGTGCTGGAGGAGATCAAGAAGGACGAGCAGCTCTGCCGGATCCCGGTGGTGGTGCTGACGACGTCCCAGGCCGACGAGGACATCCTGCGCAGCTACCAGCTGCACGCCAACGCGTACGTGACGAAGCCGGTGGACTTCGAGCGCTTCATCTCCGTGGTCCGGCAGATCGACGAGTTCTTCGTCAGCGTGGTGAAGCTGCCGCCGCGTGGCTGACACCCTGCTCGACGACGTCGGTGGTCTGCTGCGCGAGACCGCCGACCAGGTCGTGCTTCCGCTGTTCCGCAAGCTCGACGACGCCGACGTGAGCGAGAAGGCGCCGGGTGACCTCGTCACCGTCGCCGACCGCCGCGCCGAGGAGGTGATCTCGGCGGCCCTGCGCCGGCTGCGTCCCGGCTCGGTCGTGGTGGGCGAGGAGGCGGTCGCCGACGACCCGGCCCTGCTGGAGCACCTGGGCGGCTCCGGCGACGTGTGGCTCGTCGACCCGGTCGACGGCACCTCGAACTTCGCCGCCGGCCGGCAGCCGTTCGCACTGATGGTGGCGCTGCTGACCGACGGGGATCCCGTCGCCGCGTGGGTGCTCGACCCGCTCGCGGGGACGCTGGCCGTCGCGCGGGCCGGCGAGGGCACCTGGCTCGACGGCCGGCCGGTGCGTACCGGCGACCGGACGCCCGCGCTCGACGCGGTGCGCGGCGCCGCGATGTCGCACGCCCTGCCGGCCGCGCCGCGCGCGCTGGTCGAGGCGGGCGGCGCGCGGCTGGGCGAGATGCTGCCCGGCCAGCACTGCGCCGGCCGGGAATACCTGGACGTGCTGACCGGGGACCAGGATTTCGTGCTCTTCTGGCGCACCCTGCCGTGGGACCACGCCCCGGGCGCCCTGCTGGTCCGGGCGGCGGGCGGGGTCGCGCGGCGCTTCGACGGCACCGACTACCGCCCTGGGGACGACGGCCACGGCCTCCTGGTCGCCGCGAGCGAGCAGATCTGGGTGGGCGTGCGCGAGGCCCTGCTCGACGGCGCGTGACGTCGGTGCGACCCTGCGTGGAGGTCCCACGGTTCGGGCGTTCGCGGGCCTGGCCCGGCGTGCTCCGTCCGGTATCCTGACCGCCGGTCTCCGCCAGCAGGCCGCCGACCGGCGCCCGGCGGGGGCCGCCGCCGCGCCGTGTTGTCATCCGGGGCCGGCGGCCGACGGAAGGATGCTTTCGTGCGCAGGACCATGCCCGTCGGGCGTCGCGGCCGCCGCCCGCTGACCGCCCTGTCGGCCGGGCGGCGTGCCCGCCGTCCGCTGACCGCCCTGCTCGTCGCCGTCACGCTGCTCTTCGGCGTGGGCGCCGTGCCGGCGTACGCGGAGCCCAACGAGGGCGGCACCAAGAAGCTCCGGGACGCCCTGGAAGCCACCGCCAAGGCGCACATCGAGGCCAAGGGGAAGCTGGAGAACTCCAAGGTCCGGCAGAAGCGGCTGGCCGTGCAGCTGGGCGCGGTGGAGGTCCGGCTGGTCGAGCTGACCGCCCAGGTCGGCGAGGTGGCCGCCCAGTCCTACCGGCTGGGCCGGCTGACGCCCACGTCGATGCTGCTCAACAGCGCCTCCCCGGAGGCGTTCCTGGACCGGGCGGCCAGCCTCGACATGATGGCGCAGCGCGACAGCAGGCGGCTGCGCAGCATGATCGAGGCGCGGGAGCAGGCGCGACAGGCCAAGATCGCCATCGACACCGAGGTCCGGGAGCAGCAGAAGCAGCTCGCCGTGATGGCGAAGAAGAAGAAGGAGGCCGAGGCGGCGCTCGCGGAGGTCAGCTCGGGCAGCAGCGGCGGCTTCAGCGGCGGCAACTCCTCCTCGGCGAAGCCGGCCCCCCGCAACTCGGACGGGTCCTGGCCGTCGGAGTCCTGCTCGGTGAACGACCCGACCACCTCCGGCTGCATCACCCCGCGCACGCTCAACGCCCTCAAGCAGACCCAGGCCGCGGGCTACAAGCGGCACGTCTCCTGCTACCGCAGCGGCGGCTCCGGCGAGCACCCCAAGGGCCGGGCCTGCGACTTCTCGGCCGCCACGGGCGGGTTCGAGGACAAGACCGCCACCGGCGGGGACAAGTCGTACGGGGACAGCCTCGCCGCCTGGCACGTGCGCAACGCCAGCCGGCTGGGCGTGCTCTACGTGATCTGGTACCGGCAGATCTGGCACCCCGGCACCGGCTGGCGGGCGTACGGCGGCAGCGGCAGCCCCGCCGCCGACCACACGAACCATGTTCATCTCTCGATGTACTGACCCGGGGGTCCAGTTTTCCTGCGTACCATCGCGCGGGTGAGCTCCCCATCCTCCGACGTCACGGTCCCGCCCGCCCAGCCGGCGGCCTCGACCGCCCGGGCCCTGCCCAACGGCCTCGCCGCGTTCCTGGTCTTCTTCTCCAGCGGAGCCGTCCTGGTGCTGGAGACCGCCGCGCTGCGGCTGGTCGGGCCGTACGTCGGGGTGACCCTCCAGGTGACCAGCTCGGTCATCGGCATCGCCCTGGCCGCCATCGCCTACGGTGCGTGGACGGGCGGCTGGCTGGCCGACCGGCGCAACCCGAGGGCGATGCTGGCCCCGGCGCTGGTGCTGGCCGGCATCGCCACGGCCGTCACCCTGCCCGTCGTCCGGTACGCCGGCGAGGTGCTGCGCGGCGGGGCGGCCTCGGCCATCCTGCTGCTCGTCGCACTCGCCGTCTTCGTGCCGGCGGCCCTGCTCGCCGCCGTCACCCCGCTGGTTGTCAAGCTCCAGCTCGCCGACCTGCGGCGCACCGGCCAGGTGGTCGGCCGGCTCTCCAGCGTGGGCACGCTGGGCGCGGTCACGGCCACCCTGGTCACCGGTTTCGTGCTGGTGGCCGCGCTGCCCAGCACGGTCATCCTGTTCGCCCTGGCGGCCTCCCTCGGGCTCACCGGGCTCGGCCTCGGGGTGTGGCTGCGCCGCCAGGACCGCGCGGAGCTGCCCGGCCCCGCCCGCGCCAAGGCCGCCCTGGCGGTGCTCGGTCTCGTCGGCGCCGGGCTGACCACCGTCGCCCCGAACCCGTGCGACATCGAGACCGCCTACCACTGCGCCAGCGTGGAGGTCGATCCCGCCCGGGACTCCGGCCGCACCCTGCTGCTCAACTCGGCCCAGCACTCGTACGTGGACCTCGCCGACCCGACCCACCTGGAGTACGCGTACACCCGGTGGATCGGGGCGGTGGCCGACGTGGTCGCCCCGAAGGGTCAGCGGCTCGACGCGCTGCACCTGGGCGGGGGCGGGTTCACCGTGCCCCGCTACCTGACCGCCACCCGCCCGGGCACCGACAACGTCGTGTTCGAGATCGACGGCGGGCTGGTGGAGCTGGGCGAGCGCCAGCTCGGCGTACGCCAGGGGCCGGACCTGCGGGCGGTCGTGGGTGACGCCCGGCTGCTCGTCGCGGGGGAGGCCACCGACAGCCGCGACCTCGTGGTCGGCGACGCGTTCGGGCACCTGGTGGTGCCCTGGCACCTCGCCACCCGGGAGATGGCCGCCGAGGTCCGCCGGGTGACCCGCCCGGGCGGCGTCTACGTGCAGAACGTCATCGACTACCCGCCGCTGCGCTTCATCCGCAGCGAGCTGGCCACCGTCGCCGCCGAGTTCCGGCACGTCGCCCTGATCGCCCCGGCGGCGGCGCTCGCCGGTCGGGAGGGCTCGAACTTCCTCATCGTCGCCTCCGACGCCCCGCTGCCGCTGGAGGCGGTCCGCGCCCGGCTGGCCGAGCTGCGGGAGGACGCCAGCCTGCTGGCGGGCGCCGACCTCACCGCGTTCGTCGGCGAGGCGCTGGTGCTGACCGACGACTACGCGCCCGTGGACCAGCTCCTCGCCACCGCCTGAACGGGTGAATCGCTGACCGATTCCGACCCTTCAGGTGTAGCCGGGTCGGTCCGGGGCAACTACGACCCTCATGGGTGGACCGATCCGGGACGGCGCACAACTGCTGGGCGAGCGGTACCGGCTGATCGAGCAGCTGGGGGCGGGCGGCATGTCCGTCGTCTGGCGTGGCTACGACGAGGTGCTGGGCCGGCAGGTGGCGGTCAAGGTGCTCGCGTCGCGGCTGGCCGCCGACCGCGCGTTCCGGCACCGCATCCGGATCGAGGCGCAGGCCGCCGCCCGGCTGTGCCACCCCAACATCACAAACGTCTACGACTACGGCGAGTCGGAGCAGGTCGGCCTGACCGTGCCGTACGTCGTCATGGAGCTGGTCGACGGGGAGTCGCTGACCGGCCGGCTGCGCCGGGGCAGCCTGCCCTGGCGGGAGGCGGTGACGATCGGCGCGGAGGTCACCTCGGCGCTGGCCACCGCGCACGCCCGTGGCGTGGTGCACCGCGACGTCACCCCGGGCAACGTCATGCTTACCGCCACCGGCGTGAAGGTGGTCGACTTCGGCATCTCCGCCCTGGTGGGGGAGAAGGAGAAGGGGCCGGACGGCGCGCTGCTCGGCACCCCCGCGTACCTCGCCCCGGAGCGGCTCGACAACGGTCAGGTCTCCCCGGCCACCGACGTGTACGCGGTCGGCCTGCTGCTCTACCGGATGCTCACCGGCCGGCTGCCGTGGCAGGCGAGCACCACCACGCAGATGCTGCGCGCGCACATGTACAACGAGCCGGAGCCGATGCCGCCGGTGCCGGGGCTGCCCGACGAGGTGCGCGAGCTCGTGAGCCGCTGCCTGGCCAAGCGCCCGGGTGACCGGCCCGCCACCGCCGAGGTCGCGCGTACGCTCGCCGAGGCCGCCGGCATGATCGCCCCGGTGCCGGTCTCCCCCGCATCGGGGCCCGTGGACGAGGACGCGCTGGCCGCCGCCGGCACCACGATCCTGCCCTGGTCCGCCGCGACCGACGCGCTGCCGTTCTCCCGTACGCGCAACCGGCGCGCGGCGACCCGGCGCCGGCGGATCGAGGCGGGGGTGGCCGCCGCCGGGCTGGTGGCGGTGACCGCGGCGCTGTGGGGGGTGACCTCGCACAGCCCCGCCAGCGGCGGCATCGACCAGCCGACGGAGGCGCGGATGGGGGCGGAGACGCCGCCGCCCTGCCGGGTCACGTACGCGCTGCGCACGGACTCCGGCAAGGACTTCGCCGCCGAGCTGACCCTGACCAACACCGGCCTGCGGGAGTTGCGCGACTGGCGGCTGAGCTTCACCTTCCCCAGCCAGCAGACGGTGACGAAGGCGACCCCCGTCCCGGTGCGCCAGCAGGGGCGCACGGTGCTCGTGGAGGCGGCTCCGGAACGGGCCGCGCTGGCCCCCGGCGCGTCCGAGAAACTCACCCTGACCGGCCGCCACGGCGGGGCCAACCCGCTGCCGCTGGAGTTCCGCCTCGGCGACGAGACCTGCGGCGCGCAGGTCTCCGGGGTGGCCGGCGCGGCACCCAGCGTGGCACCCACCAAGGCGCCGGCCAAGGCACCCACCGTCAAGGCCCCGACGAAGAAGGCCGGCACGTCGGCCGGGAGTTCCGGCGGGTCGAAGGCCAAGGCCGACAACTCCGGCAAGGGCAAGGGCAAGGCGGGTGGTGGAAAAAAAGTAAGCCAGGAAACGGAAAGGGAAAGGGACACGGAAAGGGACGATGACGACGACTGAGCCCGCCGGGGTCAGCTGAACTCCGAGAACCGTTGCACCTGCTCGATGTCCCCCTCGACGATCAGCATGCTGCCCGGGGCGATCACGGTGGCGTCGGTGGCGTACCGGAAGCGTTCCCCGGGCAGCTTCACGCCCACCACGCGCACCCCGTAGCGCCCGGTGGGCGTCAGTTCCGAGAGCGGCCGGCCGAGCATCGCCTCCGGGGCGCACACCTTGGCGATGGCGAAGTCGTCGCCGAACTCGATGAAGTCGAGCATCCTGCTGACGATGAGGTGGGCCAGCCGCTCCCCGGTCTCCGCCTCGGGAAAGATCACGTGGTGCGCGCCGACCGAGTCCAGGATCTTGGCGTGCTTCGTCGAGGTGGCCCGCGCCCAGATCTGCGGTACGCCCAGCTCGACAAGCGCCAGCACCGTCAGCACGCTCGCCTCCAACGAGGCACCGATGGCGACCACCGCCCGGCCGAAGTCCGCCACGCCGAGTTGGCGCAGCGCCCCTTCCTCGGTGGAGTCGGCCTGCACGACGCGGTCGAGCTGCGCCGACCACCGCTGCACCTGCTCCGGGTTGCGGTCGATGGCCAGCACCTCGTGGTTCATCGCGGCCAGCGCGCTGGACAGGTGACATCCGAACCGGCCCAGTCCGATCACCACGACACTGCCCTCGTCCGTCCTCCTAGCCGACAATGGGTTGCTCCTCCGGGTAGCGGTACAGCCGACGGCGGGTGTTCAGGGCGAGCGCCGACCCGAGGGTCAGCGGCCCGATCCGGCCGACGAACATGAGGACGATCAGGGCGAGCTGGCCGCTCTCCGGCAGCGCGGCGGCGACCCCGACGCTGAGGCCCGTGGTGGTGAACGCCGAGGTCACCTCGAACAGCGCCTCGTAGTAGCGGACTCCCTCGGTGAGGAAGACCAGGAGCACCGTGCCGCAGACCACCAGCGCGACGCTGAGCAGGGTGACGGTGATGGCCTGCCGCTGGCTGGCGGTGGCCACCCGGCGCTTGCCGACCGTCACGTCCGGCTCTCCCCGTAGTTCCGCCCACATCACGAAGGCGAGCAGGAAGAACGTCGCCACCTTGATCCCGCCGGCCGTGCTGGCGCTGCCGCCGCCGATGAACATCAGCGCGATAAGGAGGGGATAGCTCTCCTCCTCCAGGCCGTCCACGTTCAGGACGTTGAAACCGCCGGTGCGGATGTACGAGTTCTGGGCGAACGCCACCAGGAGCTTGTCCGGCCAGGTGTAGATGCCCAGGGTGCGCGGGTTGGCCCACTCGATGGTCAGCAGGGCGGTGAAGCCCACCGCCAGCAGTGCCAGGCTGCCCCAGACGGTCAGCTTGGTGGCGACCGCCCACCGGGCGGGGCGCCGCCACTCCCGCACCGCCTCGAAGAGCGCCGGGAAGCCCAGCCCGCCGACGATCGTGCCGAAGGCCAGCGGCAGGGTGACCCAGGCGTCGGTGGAGAAGGCGACCAGGCTGTCGGTGTGGAGGGCGAACCCGCCGTTGTTGAACGCCTGGACGGCGTGGAAGACGCTGCCCCAGAGGGCCCGGCCGAACGGGTAGTCGTAGGTGATCCACAGCCGGGCGGTCAGGATCGCGGTGATGACCGCCTCGCAGGCCAGCGCGAGGCCGGCGATGCGCAGCAGCAGCCGGCGTACGTCGCCGATGCCGAACTCGGCGGTCTCGGCCTGCACCAGCAGCCGGCTGCGCAGCCCCAGCCGCCGGGCCACCACGAGGATCACCAGGGTCGCACCGGTCACGATGCCGAGGCCGCCGACCTGGGTGAGCACGGTGATCATCACGAGCCCGAACCCGTTCCAGTAGTTCGGGGTGTCGACCACCGCCATCCCGGTCACCGAGACCGCCGAGGTGGCGGTGAAGAGGGCGGTCAGGAACGGGGTGTGCCGGTACTCGCTGGTGGCCCAGGGCAGCATCAGCAGTCCGGTGCCGACCAGGATCGTCACCAGGAAGCCGAGCGGCACGAGCCGCACGGGGTGACGAAGAAGCCGGCGCACCAGACAATCTTCCTTTTCCGCTGCGGATCGGGTGTGGAAACCGGCATCCCGAGGGTTCATCCGCCGGCCAGGCAGCGACCAACTCGCCGTCAACGCGGGCCTGTCTGCTGAGGCGGATTCCTCGACGACAAGGAGACTGCGTTGCGACGTACCCTTTCCGCCCTCGGCCTGGCCGGCGCCCTGCTCGCGGCGGCCGTGGCCGTGCCGGCGCTGACGGCCTCGGCCGCCCCGGCACCCGCCGCCGAGCGTGCCCGGGCGGCGGACCGGCCGCTCGTGATCGGTCACCGGGGCGCCAGCGGCTACCGGCCCGAGCACACCCTGGAGGCCTACCGGTTGGCGATCCGGCAGGGCGCGGACTACATCGAGCCGGACCTGGTCGCCACCCGCGACGGCGCGCTGGTCGCGCGGCACGAGAACGAGATCAGCGGTACGACCGACGTGGCCGCCCGCCCCGAGTTCGCCGCGCGCCGGGCCACGAAGACCATCGACGGCGTCGCGGTCACCGGCTGGTTCACCGAGGACTTCACCCTCGCGGAGCTGCGGACCCTGCGGGCCAAGGAGCGGCTGCCCAAGGTGCGTGTCGCCAACACCGCCTTCGACGGCCGGTTCCAGGTGCCCACCCTCCAGGAGGTCACCGCGAGCGGCTGATCGTGCACGCCTGGACGTTCCGGGCCGAGAACCAGTTCCTGCCGACCGACCTGCGCATCGGCGCCGACCCCAACGCTCGCGGCGACATCCAGGCCGAGTACGAGCTGTTCCTCGCCCTCGGCCTCGACGGCGTCTTCACCGACCACCCGGACACCGCCGTCGCCGCCCGCGAGGGCCTCGCCCGCCGCTGACCACCCCTCAAGCGGCGTACGCCGCAGATCTTGGTAGGAAACGGCCCATCAGGGGGCACTTTCCTACCAAGATCTGGACGGTCCCGACCGGCCCGGTGTGGTATCGGTGGCGCGGAGCGACACAGCATCACTTCCGTCGATGGGGCGGGCGCCCATCGCGGACGGGTGGGGTCGCCACCGCGTCGTGATCGTTGTAACCCCCGACCACCCCACCCCTGTTACTTGTGTGTTTCGGCCACATAGCCCGTGGGTGACGTCACTTCTAGCGTGAGCCGTCATATGAGTTCCCTACCTCCGAGTCCTCACGTGGAGTCGCAATGACGGTCCGGACGACGCGGCGGGTGTTCCTCTCCGCCGCCACGATGATGGCCGCGGCGCTCGCCGCCACGGCCTGTGGCAGCCCGCAGGACACCGCCTCCGGTGGCGGCGACAGCGCCGCCCCGGTGAAGGTTGGCCTGGTCTACTCCCAGTCGGGAGCCCTCGCCAGCTACGGCAAGCAGTACATCGAGGGATTCAAGGCCGGCCTCGACTTCGCCACCAAGGGCACCAACAAGGTGGGCGACCGGGCCGTCGAGGTCACCGAGGTCGACGACGCGGGTGACCCGGCGAAGGCGGTCTCCGCGGCCAAGGACCTGATCGGCAAGGGCAACAAGATCATCGCGGGCTCGACGGCCTCCGGCGTGGCCCTCCAGGTCGCCCCGATCGCCGCCCAGAACAAGGTCCTCTTCATCTCCGGGCCCGCCGCCACCGACGCGGTGACCGGCGCCAACAAGTACACGTTCCGGTCCGGCCGGCAGTCGTACCAGGACGTGGTCACCGCCAAGTCGTTCATCGGCGACCCGGCCGGCAAGAAGGTCGTGGTGTTCGCCCAGGACGGCGCCTTCGGCGACGCCAACGAGGCGGCCGTGAAGGCCGTCATCGGCGGCGCGGGCGCGGCCGTCAGCAGCGTCCGGGCGCCGGCCAGCGCCACCGAGTTCACCCCGTTCGCCAGCCAGATCAAGTCCGCCAAGCCGGACCTGCTCTTCGTCGCCTGGGCCGGCACCACCGCCCCCGCGATGTGGCAGACGCTCGACCAGCAGGGCGTGCTCTCCTCCACCACGGTCGTCACGGGCCTGGACATCCGCGCCTCGTGGCCGACCTTCGGCGCCGCCGGCAGCAAGATCTCCTTCCTGTCGCACTACTTCGACGGGGCCTCCGACAACGAGGCCGTGAAGGCGCTGAAGGCCAAGGTCGGCACTGTCGACCTGTTCCACCCGGACGGCTTCGCCGCCGCGCAGATGGTCGTACGGGCCATCGAGGAGGGCGGCGACGACGTCGAGAAGATGGTGAAGGCGCTGGAGGGCTGGAGCTTCGACGGGGTCAAGGGCAAGATGACCATCCGCGCCGAGGACCACGCGCTGCTCCAGCCGATGTTCCAGGCCAAGCTCTCCGGCAGCGGCACCGCGTTCACGGCCACCGCCCAGAAGGCGCTGACCGGGGACGAGTCCGCGCCGCCGGCCGTGGCGATGAAGGGCTGACACCAGATGCTCGCCACCCGCGGTCTGACCTGGCGGATCGGTGAGGTCGCCATCGTCGACAGCGTCTACCTCGACCTGGCGCCCGGGGAGTTCCTCGGCGTCATCGGGCCCAACGGCGCCGGCAAGACCTCACTGTTCAACCTGATCACCGGCATCCGCCGGGCCACGGAAGGACGGATCACCCTCGACGGGCAGGACATCGGCTCCCTGCCGCCGCACCAGCGGGCCCGTCTCGGCCTCGGCCGTACCTTCCAGGCAAGCTCGGTCTTCGGCTCGCTCAGCGTGCGGGAGAACGTCCGGCTCGCCGTGCAGGCGCACCGCGGGGGCTCGATGAAGCTGTGGCGGCGGGCGGCGGCCGACCGGGAGGTCGCCGCCGCCGCCGACGCGGCGCTCGACCGGGTCGGCCTCGCCCACCGGGGTACGGCGCTGGCCGGCACCCTCGCCCACGGCGAGAAGCGGAAGCTGGAGATCGCCCTGCTGCTCGCCGGGGAGCCCCGGGTCATGCTGCTCGACGAGCCGATGGCCGGGGTCAGCGCCGAGGACGTGCCCGAGCTGGTCTCGGTGATCCGCTCGCTCACCGGCGACAGCGGCCGGTCGGTGCTGATGGTCGAGCACCACATGGACGTCATCCTGGAACTGGCCGACCGGATCGCCGTGATGCACCACGGCGCGCTGCTGGCCTGCGACACCCCGGAGACGGTGATGGCCAACCCCACCGTGCAAGAGGCCTACCTGGGGGAGGCTCTGTGAGCGCGAGGAATGAGCCGGGTTTGCGAGTCCCGCAGTCGCGAACGAAAGGCGGCTCTGTGAGCGCGAGGAATGAGCCGGGTTTGCGAGTCCCGCAGTCGCGAACGAAAGGCGGCTCATGATGGAACCCATTCTCAGTGTGGAGAACTTGTCGGTCCGCATCGCCGGGCTGCACATCCTCCAGGGGGTGTCCTTCACGGTCGCCCCGACCGGCGTCACCGTCCTGCTCGGGCGCAACGGCGTGGGCAAGACGACCACGCTGCGCGCGATCGTCGGCCTCACCCCGCCCGCCGGCGAGGTGCGCGGCGCCGTCCGGATGGGCGCCCAGAGCCTGCTGGCCCGGCCCACCCACCGGCTGGTCCGCGGCGGGCTGGGCTACGTGCCGGAGGACCGGTGCGTCTTCGCCGGGCTCACCGTCGCGGAGAACCTCCGGCTCGCCGAGCGGCGGGGCAGCACCCCGGCGTACGACAAGGTGTTCGCGCTCTTCCCCGAGCTGGACCGGCGCGGACGGCAACGGGCCGGCTCGCTCTCCGGCGGGCAGCAGCAGATGCTCGCGATCGGCCGGGTGCTGCTCAACGACAACCGGCTGCTGCTGGTCGACGAGCCGACCAAGGGGCTCGCGCCGAAGGTGGTGACCGAGGTGGCCGAGGTGCTGGAACGGGTCGCCGAATCCGTTCCGGTGCTGCTCGTCGAGCAGAACCTGGCAGTGGTCCGGCGGCTCGCCCGGGACGCGGTCGTGCTGGCCGCCGGCCAGGTCGCCTGGACCGGCGACGCGCAGGAACTGCTGCTGGAGACCGCCCTGACCAAGTCGCTGCTGGGCGTCGGCTCGGCGGAGGGACACCACCCCGCCGGTACGCCGGCCGGCGCACGGAAGGACGAGCACTGATGGACACCGTCATCCTGTTGACGCTGACCGGGCTCGGCCTGGCGGCGCTCTACTTCCTGGTCGCCAGCGGGCTCTCCCTGGTCTTCGGCCTGGCCGACGTGCTCAACTTCGCGCACGGCGTCTTCCTCGGCGTCGGCGCGTACGGGACCTGGTGGGCGGCGCACAACCTGCCGGGCGCCGGGTCGGACGGCTTCGGCTTCGTGGTCGCGGTCGCCTTCGGGGTGGCCGCCGGCACGCTGGTCGCGGTGCTCGTCGAGCTGGTGCTGATCCGGCCGCTCTACTCCCGCACCATCGAGCAGGTGCTCGTCACCGTCGGCCTCTCGCTGGCCGGCGTGGCGCTGCTCCAGGCCACCTGGGGCGCGGACGCCCGGCCGTTCCCGCGCCCCGAGTGGAGCCGGCAGGTCACCTCGATCCTCGGCGCCAACGTGCCGAACGGCGGCCTGCTGCTGATCATCGCCGCGGTGCTGGTGCTCGGCGCGATCCTGGCCTTCCTCCGCTGGACCCGCTACGGCCTGATCATCCGGGCCGGCGTGGAGAACCGGGAGATGGTCACCGCGCTCGGCATCGACGTGCGCAAGGCGTTCACCCTGGTCTTCGCGATCGGCGGGGCGGCGGCGGCGCTGGCCGGCGCGCTCGGCGGCGTCTACTTCGGCACCGTCTCGCCCGGCCAGGGCGGCTCGCTGCTGATCTTCGCGTTCATCGTGGTGGTCATCGGCGGGATGGGCTCGGTGATCGGGTCCGCGTACGCGGCCGTCGCCGTCGGCCTGACCCAACAGTTCGTCAACTACTACGGCACCTCCGGGCTGGGCGACATCTGCGTGGTCGCGCTGCTGGCCGTGGTGCTGCTGCTGCGCCCGCAGGGCATCGCCGGAAAGGTGGCAACGGCATGACCGAGGTCAAGAGCCCCGAGGTGCCGGCGCCGCCGGCCGCCGTGCCCGACGAGCTGACGCCGGGGCGCCGACGGTGGCACGGGCTGCGCCCGTACCTGCCGCTGGTCGCGCTGGTGGTCGCGCTGATCCTGCCGTACTCGACGCTGCACCTGCCGGGGATCTTCGAGGGGGCGCTGAACTCCCCGGGGACCCTGCAACTGCTCGCCGTCTGCCTGGTCTTCGGCGGTCTGGCCGCCGGGTACGACCTGCTCTTCGGCCGGACCGGGATGCTCTCCTTCGGGCACGCCCTCTACTTCGCCGCCGGCGTCTACGGCACCGACATCCTGGTCACCAAGGCGGGGCTGCCGCTGTGGCAGGCCGCGCTGCTCGCGACCACCGGCGGGACGATCCTCGCCGCGCTGCTCGGGGCGGTGGCGCTGCGTACCGTCGGCATCGCGTTCGCCATGGTGACGCTCGCCTTCGCCCAGGTCGGGGCGATCCTGGTGGCCCGCGACTTCGGCGGGCTCACCGGCGGCGAGGAAGGGCTGCCGCTGGACGTCTCCGGGCTGCCCGAGGGGCTGGTCGGGGTCACCAACACCGTCAACCTCTACTGGCTGGCGCTGGCGTACCTGGTAGTGGTGGTCTTCGTGGTGCACCGGGTCTCCGGCTCGCCGACCGGGCGGGTGCTCGCCGGCCTGCGCGACGACGAGCGGCGGATCGGGGTGCTCGGGCTCGACCCGTACCGGTTCAAGCTGGTGGCGTTCACCCTGGCCGGCGGCCTGGCGGCGGCCGGGGGCGCGGTCTACGTCCTGATCGTCGGCGGCGCCTCGCCGCACATCACCTCATCCGAGTGGACCCTGGCGCTGCTGGTCATGGTGGTGCTGGGCGGGCCGGGCACCCGGTGGGGACCGGTGATCGGCGGGATCCTCTACATGTACCTGGACCACCGGCTGGTCGCGTTCGGCACGTCCGACGCGGTGGAGGCCCTGCCGGCGTTCCTGAGCAACCCGCTGTCCCAGCCGCTCTTCGTGCTCGGCACGGTCTTCATCCTGGCCGTCTACTTCTTCCCCGGCGGCCTGGCCAGCCTCGCCCCGCGCCTGGCACTCCTCAAGCACTCCCTGCGCACCCCGTCCCGCCGCCCCTGACGGCGCGGGCCCAGGCCCCGCCGATGACGCAGCCGCCGCCCGGCGACGGCTCGTCATCGGCGGGGCCTGCGCGTGGGCGGGGACCGACGGCCCGCGGGCGTCGGGGCCGCGGCCCCCTCGTGCGACCGCGACCCCGTCTCCCGTCCTCGTACGTCAGCTGTTCAGCAGCTCGTACGCCGACTCCGGAGCCTTCTGCGCCTGGCTGCCCGTCGGCACGGTGACCTTCGGGGCCTTGCCGAAGTCGAAGTACTTCACGACGTACTTCGTGGCCTTGAGCTTGCCGACCGCCGGGATCTCCAGGGTCAGCGAGGTGAGGTTCCCGTCCGCCCCGATGACGGCCGTGAACGGGATCGTCTTCGCCGCGGCGCCCAGCGCGTCGACGTCCACGGCGTCGGCCATGGCCTGGCGCACGTGCTCGCCGTGGGTCAGGTCCACGGTCCCGGTGTAGGTCCCGCCGCCCTGGTCCGTCACGGTGTCTCCCATCGCCCCGAGGATCGCGCCGGTGTTGCCCGGGTCGGCACCCTCGTAGTAGGGCACGCTGGCCGGGTCGGTCAGCTTCGCGTGGTCCAGCTCCATCCACTTCTTCGGCAGCTTGAGCATGCTGCTGAGCTCCTCGGCGCCGTCGAAGCTCACCTTCATCCAGGAGCGCTGCTCGATCAGGCGGAAGGAGAGCTTCATCGTGAAGTCGAGCTCCTTGTCCTTCTCGGTCACGGTGAGGTCCATGCCCTTGCCCGCCGGGTCCACCACGCCGGTGACGACGCCGGTCGGGTCGCTGCCGCTGAACCGGAAGGCCGGGTCCTCCTCGTCCGGCACCGCCGCCAGGAGCGTGCTCGTCGGGTTGGCCGACGGGGACGCCGACGGGACCGGCGAGGAGGCCGCCGGGGTGTCCTGGGCGTCGTCGTTGCCACACCCGGCCACCAGGGAGGTCGCGGCCACCAGGGAGACGGCTGCCGCCGCGACCCGCCGGGCCCTGCCGGCGGGGCCGGTCTGCTGCGTGATTCGCATGATTCTCTTTCCTAGCTGGACTGTTGCCGCCGCAGATCTTGGCACGCGCCGGTGCCGCCGCGTTGGCCCTGAGGACCCGCCCGGCCGTCCGCGCGGTCGTCCGGCACACCGCCGACCGGCCGAGCGTGGTGGTGACGCGGGTCCTCGGCCTCACCGGTGGCCGACCCGCACGCGGACCGTCCCCGTCCGAGGGCGGTCGGGCGGCATGCCCCGGGCGGTCCGCCGTCTCGGCGGGAGCGGGGAACGTCCGCCGTAGCTGGTAGAAATGCCGGATGAGCCAGGATCGGACGGCGGTACGGGAGCGGGCCGAGGCGGTGCTGCGGCGGTTGGCCGGCGAGCACGCCCGGCTCCGGGAGGACCAGTGGCGGGCGATCGAGGCGCTGGTGGTCGACCGACGTCGGGTCCTCTGCGTGCAGCGCACCGGGTGGGGCAAGTCGGCGGTCTACTTCGTGGCCACCGCCCTGCTGCGGGACCGGGAGGCGGCCGGCGCAGAAGGCGTCGCCGGGCCCACCGTGATCGTTTCGCCGCTGCTGGCGCTCATGCGCAACCAGGTCGAGTCGGCGGCCCGCGCCGGCATCCGGGCGCGCACGATCAACTCCGCCAACCTCGACGAGTGGGACGAGATCACCGCCGAGATCCACGCCGGCGCCGTGGACGTGCTGCTGATCAGCCCGGAGCGGCTCAACAATCCGGACTTCCGGGACACCGTGCTGCCGAAGCTGGCCGCCACGACCGGCCTGCTGGTGGTCGACGAGGCGCACTGCGTCTCCGACTGGGGGCACGACTTCCGGCCGGACTACCGCCGGCTGCGCACCTTCCTCGGCAACCTGCCCGAGCGCACCCCGGTGCTGGCCACCACGGCCACCGCCAACGCCCGGGTCACCGCCGACGTGGCGGAGCAGTTGGGCGACGCCCTCGTGCTGCGCGGCAGCCTGGACCGCGAGTCGCTGCGCCTCGGCGTGGTCGAGCTGCCGAGCCCGGCACACCGGCTGGCGTGGCTCGCCGACCACCTGGACCGGCTCCCCGGCTCGGGCATCGTCTACACGCTGACGGTCGCCGCGGCGGGGGAGACCGCCGAGTTCCTGCGTTCCCGGGGCTACGCCGTCGCCTCCTACACCGGGCAGGCCGAGGACGCCGACCGGCGGGCCGCCGAGCAGGACCTGCTGGACAACAAGATCAAGGCGCTCGTCGCCACGAGCGCGCTGGGCATGGGCTTCGACAAGCCGGACCTCGGCTTCGTCGTGCACCTCGGCGCGCCGCCATCCCCGATCGCGTACTACCAGCAGGTCGGCCGTGCCGGCCGGGCCGTCGCGCACGCCGAGGTGCTGCTGCTGCCCGGCACCGAGGACGCCGCGATCTGGCGCTACTTCGCCTCGCTCGCCTTCCCGCCCGAGGCACAGGTCCGCGCCGTCCTGGCCGCCCTGCACACCGACCGTCCGCTCTCCACCCAGGCGCTCGAACCGATCGTCGACCTGCGCCGGGCCCGGCTGGAGCTGATGCTCAAGGTGCTCGACGTCGACGGCGCGGTCCGCCGGGTGCGCGGCGGCTGGCTCGCCACCGGGGAGCCCTGGGTCTACGACGAGGCCCGGTTGCGCCGCGTCGCCGAGGCGCGCACCGCCGAGCAGCAGGCCATGCGGGAGTACGCGACCACCTCCGACTGCCGGCTGCGCTACCTGCGCGAGTGCCTGGACGACGCCGGGGCCGCCGACTGTGGCCGCTGTGACCGTTGCGCCGGCCCGCTGTTCGCGGCCGACGTGTCGGACGTGGCGCAGACCGCCGCGCAGACCTTCCTCGGCCGGCCCGGGGTGGAGATCACGCCGAAGAAACTCTGGCCGACGGGGCTGGAGGCGGTGGGCGTACCGCTGAAGGGGCGGATCGCCCCGGCGGAGCAGGCGCTGCCGGGGCGCGCCGTGGGGCGGCTGTCCGACCTGGGGTGGGGCGGCCGGCTGCGCGACCTGGTCGCGCCGGAGGCGGCGGACGTCGCCGTCCCCGACGACGTGGCCGCCGCCGTGGTCGAGGTGTTGAAGGCGTGGGCGCACGGCGACGAGCGGTGGCCGCGCCGCCCGGTCGGGGTGGTCGCGGTCGGCTCGCGCCGCCGGCCCCGGCTGGTCGGCTCGCTCGCCGAGCGGATCGCCGCCGTGGGCCGGCTGCCGCTGCTCGGTGCGGTGACGCCGACCGGCGCGCCGGCCGGCGGCCCGCGCGGCAACAGCGCCCAGCGGGTACGCGCCCTGCACGGCGCCTTCGCCGTGCCGGAGGACCTGGCCGACGCCCTCGCCGGGCTCGATGGGCCCGTGCTCCTCGTCGACGACCTGGTCGACTCGGGCTGGACGATGACGATGGCCGCCCGCGAGCTGCGCCGGGCCGGCGCCCCCGACGTGCTCCCGCTCGCCCTGGCCGTGGCCGGCTGAGCCACCGGCGCCGCCCACCCACCGCCGGCTGCCCGGCGTCGTGACCGGCCCGGCCGGGGAAGTTCCCGGTGGGGGGCGGACTGCGACCGTCGCCACGCCGCGCCACCGGCGGGCCGGCCCGGTGCCGACGGGCGGTAGCGTGGGCGGCATGACCGATGAGCAGCCCGTTCGTGACCGGGACGGCGGCGGTGCCTGACCAGGTGTCGGCCGCGCCGGAGCACGCCTCGACGGCCCCGGAGCACGTGCCGACCGCGCCCGACGGCGGGCCGACCCCGCCGGACCAGGCGCCGGTCGCGTCCGAGGGTGCGCTGGTCTCGTCGGAGCAGGCGCCCGCCGGGCCGGATCAGGCGTCCGCCGGGCCGGAGCACGTGTCGGCCGTGCCGGACCGTGGCACCGTCCGGCTGGCGCTGGTCGTCGGCGGGTTGGTGCTCGCCGTCCTGCTCGGCTTCGGCCTCGGTCGGCTGAACGGCGGCGGCCCGTCCGCGCCGGCGGGGCCGGACAGCGCCCTCACCGGCCACAGCCACCCGCCGGGCACGGGCGCCCACGAGCACGGCGTCGACCAGGCCGCGGCGGCGCAGGCCGCCGGTCTCTCGATCAGCTCGGCGGGCTACACGCTCACCCCCCTGGCCGCCACGTTCACCGCCGGCCGCGCGGGCGAGCTGCGCTTCCTGGTCCGGGACGCGCAACGCCGCCCGGTGACCCGGTTCGCGGTCGTGCACGAGAAGCCGATGCACCTCATCGTGGTGCGTCGCGACCTGACCGGCTACCAGCACCTGCACCCCACGATGGCGGCCGACGGCACCTGGTCGGTGCCGCTGACCCTGCCGCAGCCGGGCGTCTGGCGGGCGTACGCCGACTTCACCGCGCTCGCCGACGACGGCCGGCAGACCGCCGTGACCCTCGGGGTGGACCTGACCGCGCCGGGCGGCTACCAGCCGACGCCGCTGCCGGCGCCGGCGTCCTCGGCCACGGTCGACGGCTTCACCGTCAGCTACCAGGGCACCCCGCAGGCCGGCGTGACCGTGCCGCTGACCTTCCGTGTCGACTCGGCCGGCGGGCCCCCGGCGCTGGAGCGTTACCTCGGCGCGTACGGACACCTGGTCGCCCTGCGCGAGGGGGATCTCGGCTACCTGCACGTCCACCCCGAGCCGCAGCCGGTCGACGGGGCGGTGACGTTCTGGGTGACCACGCCCGACCCGGGCCGGTACCGGCTCTACCTGGACTTCCAGGTCGCCGGCGCGGTGCGCACCGCCGAGTTCACGCTGACCGTGCCCTGACCTCGCGGCTGCCGCCCGAAGCCGGGTGAGGCACGGTTGCGCCGGTGGGCGCTCAGCCGGCGCGGCGGATGGGGCGGCGGGCCAGGTAGCGCAGCAGGTCGCGGATGTGGTGCTTCTCCTCGGCCGGCACGGTCGGGTCGGCCAGCCGTTGCAGGATCACCCGGACGTCCGCCTCGACCGGGCCGTCGTCGACGCGCCGGCGGGGCGCGGGACCGGCGTCGGGCAGGCCGAGCGCGCGGAACGCGGCCGCGACCGGCAGGTCCAGCGCGGCGCAGAAGCCGCGCACCTTGGCCAGCTCGGGGTAGTCCTGCCAGTCTCCGGCGAGCCAACGGAACACGGTCGACCGACCGACGCCGGTGTGGGACGCCAGGTCGGTGACGGTCCAGCCGCGTTCCTCGCGGGCGTCGTCGATGGCGCGCCGTACGAAACGTGCGAAGGCCATCTGCGGAGAAACCTCTACGGAACCCATCCCTGCGGGTCTTCCCTCCCGACCGGCACCCGGCGGTGCGCCTCCGAGGGTAGTACGGAAAGGCAGCGAAACAGTTGACTGATCGACCAGACCGTCTCGTGAGCGGGACTCCGCACCCTGCGGAATGGCGTGGATCACACGCGGCTGGTCGCCTCCGTGACCGCTCGACCACGCTCGTCGGGCACTGGCACCGGCGGCAGCAGTGCCGCCAGCCGTGGGGTGACCGCCCACTGGTCGACGAGTTCCCGGTACTCCGTCCGCTGGGCGGCGGTGGGCGCGGTGCCGGTACGTCGTGCCCGGATGAGCAGGTTGCGCGGGGTGTGCCGGGAGTCGACGAACTCCACCACCTCGGCCCGGTAGCCGTGCAGCCGGAGCAGCCCGGCCCGCAGCGCGTCGGTGAGGACGTCCGCGAAGCGCTCCCGGAGGATGCCCTGCCGGGTCAGCAGCTCGTACGGGGCCGGGGCCGGCCGCGCGCGCAGCTGGGCCGCGACGTCGTGGTGGCAGCACGGTGCGGCGAGCACCCAGCGGGCCTGCCAGCGCACCGCCCGGGCCAGCGCCTCGTCGGTGGCGGTGTCGCAGGCGTGCAGGGCCAGCACCAGGTCCGGGGCGGGCTCCACGACGGCCTCGGCGATCGTCCCGGCCACGAAGCTGACCCGGTCGGCCCAGCCCAGCCGCTCGGCCAGCTCGGTGTTGCGTCGCCGCTGGTCCTCCCGGACGTCCACGCCGACCAGTTCGACGTCGACCCCTCGCTGCGCCAGCCACCGGTACGCGGCGAAGGTCAGGTACGCGTTGCCGCAGCCCAGGTCGACCACCCGCAGCGGGCCGGTCAGGTCGTCCGGGAGGGTCGCCGCCAGCGCCCGCAGGAACGCGTCGACCTGCCGCCGCTTCGCCGCCGAGCCGCCGATCTCGGCGAAGATCGGGTCACCGGGGTCGAGCAGGTACTCCTTCGCCCGGTCGTGCCCACCCGGCTCGGCGGCGGGCCGGGCCGCGGCGGCCCGGTGCACCTGCGCCTCGCCGGACTTGGTGACCCGCAGCTGGAGCGTCGCGTCGGCCGTCTCCACGTGCCAGTTGCCGAACGGCTCGGCCAGCAGCGCGTCTACCGCCGCGTCCGCCTCCGGGCCGGGGGCGACGTTGCGGGTGTACGGGCGGGAGCCGTCGGAGGTGGCGATCTGCAACCGGGGGCCCGCCTTGAGCGCGACCGGCCGCAGTTCGGCGCGGACCATCGAGGGGCGGTGTCCACGCCGGCGCCCGGCGGCCACCGCACGGGTGAGCGCCGGGTCGAGCAGCAGTGCCCGGACCTCGGTCAGGGCGGTGTCCAGTGGTTCGGGCATTGCTCCATCTTCCTCGTCGACCGGCGGTCTGACCGGCACGCGTCCCGGCGGCGGTGTCCGGCGGGGGGTTCTCGCCGGTGGTGTCGCGTCCGCCCAGCCCGCCGATCACGGCCCGGACGAGGAGATCCCCCGGCACCGGGTGCACCGGTCCGGGGGATCTCGGGTGACGTACGTCGATCAGTCGGCGGTCGCCTCGGCCGGCGCACCGGCGGCGGAGCCACCACCACGACGGCGCCGGCGGCGGCGGGGCTTCGCGGCCTCGCCCTCGGCGGCGGCCGGAGCCTCGCTGGCCTCGGCGGTGATCACCGTGGTCGGCTCGCCCGCGACGGTCTCGCCGGCGCGGCGACGCCGACGACGACGCGGGACGCGGGGACCCTCCTCGGCGGTGTCGGTCGGCGCGTCGGCCTCGGGCGCGTCGGTCGCACCGCTGGCGCGGGCCGGGCGGCGCTCGCCGCGACCACGGCCCTCGCCGCGTTCGCCACGCTCGCCGCGCCGGGAGCCCCGGCCGCCCTCGCCCCGGCGGGGCCGTCCGCCGCCGAGGTCCTCCTCGACCTCGGCCGACAGCCCGGCGCGGGTGCGCTCGGCGGTCGGCAGGGTGCCGCTGACGTCGGTGGGGATGTGCAGGTCGGTGTAGAGGTGCGGGGACGTGTGGTACGTCTCCGCGGGCTCCGGCATGTCCAGGCCCAGCGTCTTGTCGATGATCCGCCAGCGGGGCATGTCGTCCCAGTCGACGAAGGTCACCGCGACGCCCGTCGCCCCGGCCCGGCCGGTACGACCGATCCGGTGGGTGTAGGTGTCCTGGTCCTCGGGGCAGTCGTAGTTGATGACGTGGGTGACGCCGCTGACGTCGATGCCCCGGGCGGCCACGTCCGTGGCGACCAGAGTGTCGATCTTGCCGGCGCGGAACGCCCGCAGCGCCCGCTCACGCGCGCCCTGCCCGAGGTCACCGTGCACGGCGGCGACCGCGAAGCCACGGAAGTCGAGGTCCTCGGCGACCCGGTCGGCGGCCCGCTTGGTGCGGGTGAAGATCATGGTCAGCCCGCGCCCCTCGGCCTGGAGGATCCGGGCCACGATCTCGACCTTGTTCATCGAGTGGGTGCGGTAGGCCAGCTGCTCGGTCTGCGGCGACGGGCCGGTTTCGGCGGTGTGCCCGGCGTGGATCGTCATCGGCTGGCGCAGGAAGCGCCGGGAGAGGGTGACGATCGGGTCCGGCATGGTCGCCGAGAAGAGCATGGTCTGCCGGTCCTCCGGCAGCATCGCCAGGATCTTCTCGACGTCGTCGAGGAAGCCCAGGTCGAGCATCCGGTCGGCCTCGTCCAGCACCAGCGCGCGGACCCGGTCCAGCCGCAGGTGCTTCTGCTTCTGCAGGTCCATCAGGCGGCCGGGGGTGCCGACCAGGATCTCCACGCCCTTGCGCAGCGCGTCGATCTGCGGCTCGTACGCCACGCCACCGTAGATGGGCAGCACCCGGACGCCCCGGGTCCGGCCCGCGGCGGCGAGGTCCTTGGCCACCTGGATGCCCAGCTCACGGGTGGGTACGACGACCAGCGCCTGCGGCACACCGTCGCTGCCCTCGCCCGGCGCGAAGACCCGCTCCAGCAGCGGTACGCCGAAGCCGAGGGTCTTGCCGGTGCCGGTGGGCGCCTGGCCGATCATGTCGATGCCGCGCATCGCGATCGGGATCGCGTACTCCTGGATGGCGAAGGCGCGGGTGATGCCGGCCGCGGCCAGCGCGTCGACGGTCTCCTGACGCGCGCCCAGCTCGGCGAAGGTGGGTGCCTCCGGGCGCACCGGAGCGGTGGCGGCCAGTTCCTGGCCGTCCATGAGGTCTTGAGTCAGCTCGCTCATATGGATTTGGGGGTGCCCTCTCGTGGGTGCGCCCCGTCATGTCCTCAGGGCGCGTTCGGCGTGGCGCGGGCCACACGGTCGGCGGCTGAAAGCCTCTGCCGGACCGGGCCGCACGCGCGCCGCGGGCCTCACACTTCGACCGGGCCGGCTGATCGCTCGGATCAGCCTGGGTCAGGTCGGCGCCCGCGGCAACTGCTCCATGCTACCTGAACCGACCCGGGGGCGTCCCGATTCCATTCGCACGCGCCACGCCGGGGGCCACCCATGTGACCTGTGTCACTTCTGGTCGGTTTGCCGGCGGGCGGTAGCCTGCGCTCGTGCCCGCGACCGATCTGCCCGACCGCGCCGTCGTCGACCTGCTCGGCCTGGTGGCCTTCGGTGAGCTGCTCGCCTTCGAACGGATGGCCGTCGACGCCCGGCTCGCCCCCGACCTGCGCCGGCGGGCGGCCCTGGGCGAGATGGCCGCCGCCGAGATCGGCAACTACCGGCGGCTGGCCGACCGGCTCGCCGCGCTCGGCGTGCTGCCCGACGACGCCATGGCGCCGTACGTCGAGCCGCTCCAGGCGTACCACGACTCGACCGAGCCGAGGGACTGGGCGGAGGCGGTGACGAAGGCGTACGTGGGCGACGCCATCACCGACGACTTCCTCCGGGAGATCGCCGCGGCCCTGGCCGAGCCGGACCGTCAGCTCGTCCTCGACGTGCTGCACGACTCGTCGTACGCCGACTTCGCCGTCGCCGAGATCCGGGCGGCCGTCGAGGCCGATCCGAGGGTGGCCGGCCGGCTCTCGATGTGGGCGCGGCGACTGGTCGGCGAGGCGCTGTCACAGGCCGGCCGGGTGGCCGCCGCCGAGCGGGGGGCGCTCACCGCGCTCGTCGCACAGAGCGGGCGGGTGGACGTGCCGGGGCTGTTCGGGCGGCTGACCGCGGCGCACGCCACGCGGATGGCCGCCGCCGGGCTGAACAACTGACCGCGACCGGGCGTCCGCGACGGGCGATCGTCGGGTCACCCGTCGCGGCCGACCGGACCACTCAGCGGACGGTGAACCCGACCGCGCGCGGCGACGCCTCGGCGATCTCGACGTAGGCGACCTTGTTGACCGGCACGATCACCCGCCGGCCCTTCTCGTCGGTCAGGGAGAGGGTGCCCTCGTCCTTGCCGAAGGCGTCGGTCACGATCTGCTCGATCTCGGCCGGCGACTGCGCGCTCTCCAGGACCAGCTCGCGGGGCGCGTACTGCACGCCGATCTTGACCTCCACTGTGCCTCCTCATTCGGGCGAAAGAGCCGCCGTTGGGAAGGCTATCCGATCTCGGGGCCGGATGTTCAGGCTGACTCACCTTGCAGCGGGAAGCTGGCGATGCCCCGCCAGGAGAGCGCAGCGACCAGTGCCTCCGCCTCGGCCTTGGGCAGCTGCCGGCCACGGGCCAGCCAGAACTGCGCGGCGGTCTCGGCCGCGCCGACCAGGCCGGAGGCGAGCAGTTCGGCGTGCGCCCGGCTGATCCCGGTGTCGGAGATGATGGTGTCGGTGATCGCCGCGATGCAGCCCTGCTCCACCCGCTCGACGCGCTGGCGCACTGCCGGGTCGTTGCGCAGGTCCGACTCGAAGACGAGGCGGAACGCCTCGCTCTCGTGGTCGACGAAGTCGAAGTACGCCCGCACCGACGCGCCGACGCGCTCCTTGTTGTCGTTGGTGCCGCGCATGGCGTCGTCGACCTTCGCGAGGATCGCGTCGCAGTGCGTGTCCAGCAGGGCGAGGTAGAGGTCCATCTTGCCGGGGAAGTGCTGGTAGAGCACGGGCTTGGAGACTCCCGCCCGCTCGGCGATGTCGTCCATCGCGGCCGCGTGGTAGCCCTGGGCGACGAACACCTCCTGGGCTGCGGCGAGCAGCTGCTTACGGCGCGCGGAACGGGGCAGGCGGGTGGGCCGGCCGGCGGTCTGGGCACCGTTCCCCACAGCGGTCATGGGAACCTCCGAGTCTCTTCGTACGAGCCGGCAATTCACCCGAACCGGTCGGGGCCCGGGGACCCGTCGCGGAATTGGCCCGCCGCTGTAACTTATCGCCACTGTCACCACACGGTAGCCTCAGCGGGGGCGACCAAGGAGCGCGCGGTGAGTGAAACAGGGCAACCCGGTGCCGCCAACCCGGGGGAGCACGGCGACGGGACGGGTCCGCAGGACGACCTGGCCCGTTCCGGCAGCGGGTGGGCTCCCCCGGCGGCCAGTTGGTCCCGGGGCGGGGAGATCTCCGGCCCCCGCGAGCCGGCCTCGCCATGGGGTCCGCCCGAGCCGTCCCCCGGTTGGGCCGCCTCGTCCCCGCGGCACGGCGACCTGCCGCCACCGCTGCCCGGCCCGCCGGCCGCGACCGAGCCGCCGGCCCGGGTCAACGGCCACCACGCCAACGGCGTCGACCACGCCGCCGACGACGCGCCGGTCAACCGCCAGGTCCCGGTGAGCGCCCCGCCCGGCATTCCCGGCGACCAGCGTCGCGACCCGGGCAACGATCGGCTGGTGGTGCCCGCGCAGCGCCCGGCGCCGACGGCCGAGCAACCGCCCGGGACGCAGCACGGGTTCACCGACCCCGAGTCCCGTCCGGTCCGGCGCTCCGCCGAGGACCCGTCGGCCGGCCGCCAGAACCGCTGGTCGGAGCCGGGGCTGCCGACGTCGGCGCCCCCCGCCGTCCAGGTCCCGCCGGTGGGCACCGCCGCCAGCGGCTTCGAGGTGCCGCCCGGCTTCCACGCGCCGACGGCCGACCGTGCCGCCGCCGACGAGCCCCCGCCGGCCGCCGGCCCGACGCGCGGCTGGAGCGACCACTACGCGCCGGAGCCGTCGGCCCCCGACCCGCGCCACTTCCCGCCGCCGCCCACCGAGCGCGCGCCCACCGAGCGCCCGGCCGACGCCGGGCCCGCCACCGGCGACCGCGCGACCGCCAGTGACCGGCTCGCCGACGTCGACCGAGCGCTGGGCGCGGACCGCGCCTTCCGCGAGGACCGGGACGCCGACCCGGTCGCCGCCGGCACGGACGGCGCACCGGGGGAGTTCGGCCAGGACCGCGCCGCCAGCCGACCGGGCCAGGGCCGCGCCCCGGACGGCCCCCACGCGGAGCGGACGCTGGGCGCCCCCGGCCAGGACCGCGCGCCGGGCGGTTTCGACCGGGACCGCACGGCGGCCGGATTCGATGAGGACCGCAGGGCGCCCGGTTTCGACCGGGACCGCGCGGCCGCCGGGTTGGACCAGGACCGCACGGCGGCCGGGTTCGAGCAGGAGCGTGCGCCGGGCGGGTTCGAGCAGGAGCGCGCGCCGCACGCCGCGGGGCACGAGCGGGTCGGGCGTGGCTTCGGCGCGGACCCGGGTGCCGACCGGTCCCCGGTCGCCGAACCGGTGGCCGGTGCGCAGCACGTTCCGGGCGGTGACCGGGAACCGTCGTCCCGGTCGGAACCGGGCGGTTCGCGACAGTCGGCGGCGGAGTGGCCGCCGAGCACCGAACCGGACTGGACCGGCCCGAACTGGAACCGCCCGAGCTGGGGCGCCGCGTGGGCGCCGCCCTGGTCCCGGGAGGAGGCCGAGCCGGTGGGTCGTCGCTCCCGGGAGGACGCCGAACCGGCGGGGCGCCGAGCCCGCGAGGAGCCCGAGCCCGTCGGCCGCCGGTCCCGCGAGGAACAGCCGCCGGCCTGGGCCGGTGAGCCGCAACGACCGCACGAGCCGTCGCGCGCCGAGTCTCCCCGCCCCTACGACCCGCCCCGCGAGCCCGGCCGCCCCTACGACGTCGCCCAGACCGCGCCGGTGCCCCGGCCGGCGTACGAGCGACCGTCCGCCCCCGCCGACCGGCTCACGCGGCCCGAGGCCGAACCGCCGGCCCCGACCGAGCGACCGGCCTGGGCGTCGGGCGGGTCGGTCCCCGCGCCGGCGGGCGCGCCCCCGCTCGCGTACGCCCCGGAGACCGCCGCCGCGGCGGCCCGCGCCGAGGACACCCCGGACCGGGTCACCCGGCCGTTCCGGCTCCGGCCGGAGAGCGCGGAGCCGGCCCCGAGGCCGCCGGGCGGCCCGCAGCCCGCCGCCGAGGCCGCCACCAGCGGGTTCGGGCGGCGAGAGCGCACCCCGTCGGGGCCCGCCCCGACGAGCGCACCCCCCTACGCGGCCCGCCGGTCCGCACCCGAGCCGGCCCCGGCGGCCCCGCCGACCGCCGCCGACCAGGCGTCGGAGTCCGCACCGGCGGTGTTGCCGCAGCGCGTCCCCGCCGAGCCGGACGTGCCCGTCGTGCCGGAGCCGCCAGCCGTGGAGCCACCCGCCGAAACCCCCGAACTCGCCCGCATCGCCACCCATCTGCGCCGCGAGGACGAGCCCGCCCCGCCGCGGGAGCGCCCGGAGGGCTTCGACGTCAACGCCATCCTCGACGCCGTCCGTGGCGTGGCCGGGGTCCGCGACGCGGCGCTGCGCCGTACCCCGGCCGGCGCGCACAGCCTGCGGCTCGACCTCGCCGACGGGGCCGACCCGGCCGAGGTGAGCCGGCAGGTCGCCCGCCTGCTCCAGGACCGGATGGGGCTGGCCGCCGCGCCGCAGAACCTGCCGGGCATGCCGGCGGCACCCGCCCCGCCGGTGCGCCGCCGGTCGGCGGAGCCGCGCGGCGCCGACCCCAGGTCGGCGGGCGTCGCGGCACGCCCCGCCGAGCCGTCCTCCGCAGAGCCCCGGGTGCCCGGCGCCAGGGTGACCGGCGGCCCGTCGGAGGCCGCGTCGACCCGGGCCGAACAACGTCCCGAGGCGGCGCCCGAGACCCCGCGTCGGCGCCGGCAGCCCGTCGCCCCGCACCGGGGCCGGGCCACGGTGGAGGAGCCCGGCTCGGTCTCCGCCGCCCCGGCCGGGACTCCGGCCGGTGCCCCGGCGACCGTCGGTACGTCGTACTCCGGTGGGCAGGTGACGACGACGGAGACCGCACCGTCCCGGCCGCTGGACACCGGCGGCGCGGTGGGTCCCCGGGTGGTGATCGACCACGTCCAGGTGAGCACCTTCGGGCTCGACGCCACCGTGGAGGTGCGCCTGCTCGCTGGCGGGGAGAGCGCCGCCGGCTACTCGACCGGGCCGGCCGTCGACGGGTACGTGCTGAGGCTCTGCGCGGTGGCCGCGGCGGCGGCGGTGGACGAGCTGCTGCGCGGCGGCGAGCCCGGCCCCGACGCCGGCCCCGACCGTGGACGCTGCTTCGTCGAGCACGCCGCCGTGGTGCCCTTCGGCAACTGCGACGTGGCCACGGTCGTGGTGCTGCTGGTCTGCGACGGCTGGGTGGAGCAGCTCGTCGGCTCCGCGCTGGTCGCCGGTGACCCCCGGCAGGCGGTCGTCCGGGCCACCCTGGCCGCGGTCAACCGCCGGATCGAGGCGCTGCTGGCCTGAGCGCTGCCGGTCGTTGCGGCCCCGGGCAGACTGGAGTCATGAAGCGCGCCACCCTCCGGCCGGACCACCTCCTTCCCGAGCACTCCGTCCCACCGCCCTGGCCGGGGCGGGAGGTACGCCTCGACGGCACGGTGACGTACGTCCGGGACACGCCGGCCACCACGCCCGACGCGGAGCCGGCGCTCTACGTGCACGGGCTCGGCGGTTCGTCGCAGAACTGGACCGACCTGGCGTACCTGCTCGCCGACCACCTCGACGGGCAGGCCATCGACCTGCCGGGGTTCGGCCGCAGTGAGCCGGGCCGCCGGTACACCGTCCCGTCCTTCGCCGACCGGGTGATCCGCTGGATCGAGCACTCCGGCCGGGGGCCGGTGCACCTGTTCGGCAACTCGCTGGGCGGGGCGGTCTCGGTGCAGGTGGCGGCGGTACGGCCGGATCTGGTCCGGAGCCTGACCCTGATCTCGCCGGCGCTGCCGTTCCTGGACTTCCGGCGCTCGTTGCAGGGCCGGATGCTGCCGCTGCTGGCGATCCCCCGGGGCGAGCGCCTGGCCGCCTGGCGGCTGGCCCAGATCGCGCCCGAGGTGATGGCCCAGCAGGTGATGGAGTCCTGCGTGGCAGACCTCACCCGGATCTGCGACCAGCGCCGGGAGGAGGCGCTGGAGGAGATCCGGGTGCGGCACGAGGCCGCGCACTACGCCGCCGCGTACGTCCGGACGTTCCGGGGCCTGGTCTCCAGCTTCCTGCGGTCGTACCTGCCGGGGTCGGGGTCGCTGTGGCGGCTCGCCGCGACGGTCGAGGCACCCACCCTGGTCGTCGGCGGGCGGGCCGACCGGCTGGTGGACGTGCGGGTGGCCCCGCAGACGGCCCGCGTCGTCCCGGACAGCCGGCTACTGATGCTCGACGGGGTCGGGCACGTGGCGCAACTGGAGGTGCCGCGCCTGGTGGCCCGGGCCGTGCTGGGCCTGCTCACCGAAACGGGGGACACGCTCAGGCGGTCCGACATGGCAGGCTGACCGGGATGCCCCCTGCCCGTCACCCCACCCCGACCCGTCGTGCCCCGGCCCCCGTCGAGGGCCGCCGTCGCGCCCAGGCCACGTCGCCCCCACGGGACGGCGGCGTGGACCTGACCCGCCCGCGGCACCGCCGTCCGGAGCGTCGGCGGCGCCTCACGGGGCTGGTGGCGCTGGTGCTCGCCGTCGGCGCGGCGGTCGCGGTGATCGCCGACCGGCGGGGCGCCGACGTCGGGGCGGAGGCGCTCACCGCCGGGGAACTGGCTCCCGCGCCGATGCTCGCGCCGGGGGCGGCCTCGCCGCTGCCGTCGGCGCCGGCCGCGACGCCCTCGGCCGTCGAGCCACCGCCGGCCGTGCTCCGGCTGCCCGGGCCGGTGCCGTCGGCGGGGCGGGGCAGCTTCGGCTACGACGACCGGGCGGGCCCGGTGCTGGGTGACGCGGGCACGCTGCGCCGCTACCGGGTCGCCGTGGAGTCGGGCGCCGGCGAGGACGCGGGCGAGTTCGCCGCCGCCGTCGAGCGGGCGCTCGCCGGGCCGGGGAGCTGGGTCGACGGCGAGCTGCGGTTGCAGCAGGTACGCGCCGCCTCCCGGCACGACTTCACGGTCTACCTCGCCACGGCCAGGACGGCGGGCCGGCTGTGCGCCGCCGGAGGGGTGGACATCCGGGTGGGCGGGAAGCCCTACACGTCGTGCCGGGCACCCGGAAAGGTGATCATCAACCTGGACCGCTGGCGGCTCTCGGTGCCGCACTTCGTGAGCGCGAAGGTGCCGCTGTCGGTCTACCGGACGTACGTGGTGAACCACGAGGTCGGGCACCAGTTGGGGCACCGGCACGAGCGCTGCCCCGGCCGGGGCCGGGTGGCACCGGTGATGATGCAGCAGACGCTCTTCCTGAACGGCTGTGTCGCCAATCCCTGGCCGTACCGGGACGGTCGCCGGTACGCGGGCCCGCGGCTCTGACCTGCGGCGATCGGGCGTCGTGCGCCGGCTGAGCTCACCCCTGGGGGCATGAGCGAGGTTCGCGTTTTTCACGGCGTAATGCCCGATTAGTGTGGGACGCTCGGTCCATGACGTCGTCGTCCCCTTCCGACCCGACCGGCCCGGCCCGCCGCCCGACGCCGACCCGACCGTCGTCACCTCGGCCGACGCGCTGGTGGCGGCCGCCGGCCCCGCTCCGGAACCGCCGGATGGCGGGGCTCGGCGTCACCCTCCTGCTCGCGGCGACCGCCGCCGTGACGCTGGCCCGGGCCGGCGACCGCGCGCCCGTGCCGACCACGGGCGACGGGAACCGCACGTCGTACGCGGCGGGAACGGACGAGCGGGCACGGCCCTCCGCCTACCCCCGTACGGGTACGGGCGACTTCACCACCGCGCCCGGTGACTCCCCGGTGCGGGGCACCGACGGGCCGCTCCGGTACTACCGGGTGGCCGTGGAGCAGGGCACCGACCAGGACGTCGCCGCCTTCGCCGCCACCGTGGACGAGGTGCTGGGCGACCCCCGCAGCTGGATCGCCTCGGAGGAGCTGCGGCTGCGGCGGGTGGCGGAGGCGGACGTCGCCGACTTCACCGTCTACCTCGCCACCCCGGAGACCTCGGAGCGGATGTGCGCCGAGGGCGGGCTCAGCACCGAGGGTTACACCTCCTGCCGGCTCCCCGGGCAGGTGATCATCAACCTGGAGCGCTGGCTGGAGGCGGTCCCCGACTACGGGGCGCCGCTGGAGATCTACCGCGCCTACGTGGTCAACCACGAGGTGGGCCACGAGCTCGGCGAGGAACACCAGGCCTGCCCGGCGCCCGGCGAGCCGGCGCCGGTGATGCAGCAGCAGACGTACGGCCTGGACGGCTGCGTCGCGAACGCCTGGCCGTACGTCGACGGCTCGCGCTACGACGGCGAGCTCGTTCCCGGCACCTGAGTTATTCCCCTTCCCGCAGTTCGGGCGACGTGTCGCTCCTCATGGCCGATCGAGGCCGGTGCGAGCGACAATGGGCCGGTTCGCCTTCAGCCGATCCCGGGGAGTCCACCGTGTCGTTGCCCCCGCTCGTCGAGCCCGCCGCCGAGCTGACCGTTGACGAGATCCGCCGCTACTCGCGCCACCTGATCATCCCGGACGTCGGGGTCGAGGGGCAGAAGCGGCTGAAGAACGCCAGGGTGCTCTGTGTCGGCGCCGGCGGCCTCGGCTCGCCGGCCCTGATGTACCTCGCCGCCGCCGGGGTCGGCACGCTCGGCATCATCGACTTCGACACCGTCGACGAGTCCAACCTCCAGCGCCAGATCATCCACGGCGTCTCCGACGTCGGCCGTTCCAAGGCCGAGTCTGCCGCGGCTTCGATCCGCGAGATCAACCCCCTGGTGAACGTGGAGATCCACAACACGGCGCTGGACCGGGAGAACGTGCGGGACATCTTCTCCCGCTACGACCTGATCGTCGACGGCACCGACAACTTCGCCACCCGCTACATGGTCAACGACGCGGCCGTGCTGCTCGGCAAGCCGTACGTCTGGGGGTCGATCTACCGCTTCGACGGCCAGGCGTCGGTGTTCTGGGCCGAGCACGGCCCCTGCTACCGCTGCCTCTACCCGGAGCCCCCGCCGCCCGGCATGGTCCCCTCCTGCGCCGAGGGTGGCGTGCTCGGCGTGCTCTGCGCGTCGATCGGCTCCATCCAGGTCAACGAGGCGATCAAGCTGCTCGCCGGCATCGGGGAGCCGCTGGTCGGCCGGCTGATGGTCTACGACGCCCTGGAGATGAGCTACCGCAAGATCAAGGTCCGCAAGGACCCGAACTGCGTGCTCTGCGGCGAGAACCCCACGGTCACCGACCTGCTGGAGGACTACGAGGACTTCTGCGGCGCGGTGTCGGTGGAGGCCCAGGAGGCGGTGGTCGACGCGACCATCACCGCGCTGGAGCTCAAGGAGTGGCAGGACGCGGGCAAGGACATCTTCCTCGTCGACGTCCGCGAGCCGGCCGAGTACGAGATCGTCCGGATCCCCGGCGCGACGCTGATCCCCAAGGGCGAGATCATCTCGGGCGAGGCGCTCGCCAAGCTGCCGCAGGACCGGCAGATCGTGCTGCACTGCAAGTCCGGGGTCCGCTCGGCGGAGGCGCTCGCCGCGCTCAAGGCGGCCGGCTTCCGCGACTCGGTGCACGTGCAGGGCGGCGTGCTCTCCTGGATCAAGCAGATCGACCAGTCGCTGCCGGCGTACTGACCGGCGCCGTCGGCCGAGGTCGCGGCGGGCCGTCCCGACCCCCGCGGCCTCGGCCGATTCGCCGAGGCGTGATCACGTTTGCGCAGGTAGCGTTGCCGCCGTGGTCGACATCGATGCGGCGGTCGGGTTCGTCGTGGCACACGGGGACGCGGTGGACCGCGCCCGGCTGTCCCGGCTGCGCACCGGCGCGCCGCCACCTCCCGGACTGCTCGACGACGCCGAGGTCGGCCAGGCGCCCGACGGCGGCTGGCCGGCGACGCTGGGCGGGGGAGTCTCCTCCGTGGACGCCACCTGCTTCCGCCTGTCCGAGTTGGACGATCTCGGCGCGCTCGGTCGTCCGGCCGCCCGCCGGGCCCTGGACTGGCTGGCCGCGCGGCAGTCGCCCGACGGCGGCTGGGAGGAGGACCCGGCGCTGGCCGACGTGGCCCCCGAGTGGGCCCGACCGGGCGACCCCGAAGCGGGGTTCCACCTGACCGCTAACGCCGGGTTCTGGCTGACCGTCGCCGGTCTGGACGCGCGGGCGGCCGGGCCGCTCGACCACCGGGTCGGCGGCGCGTACGCGGGCGTCGTGCACGCCGCCGCCCAGTCGCTCGTCGCGCGGCTGCGCCCGGACGGTAGCTGGCCGTCCTTCCTGCCCGCCGGCTGGCTGAGCGCGGCGGTCCTGCACCGGCAGGAGATGTTCCACGAGGCGGCGCGGATCCAGGTGATCCTCGCCGAGCGGGTGCCGGAGCTGTCCCCGGGCGACGTGGCCTGGCTGGCCGCGACGCTGCGCCGCGTCGGCATCGACGGGCAGGACTGGCTGCTGGGGCGGGCGCGGCGGCGGCTGGCCGAGACCCAGCGCAGCGACGGCGGGTGGGAGAGCGACGACGGGCCCCAGTTCGACGTGCACACCACGCTGAGCGCGATCCGGGCCTGCCGCTGAGGCTCCACCGCCGACCTCACTTGAGCTGGCTGATCACCAGCGGCCACCAGGCGTCCGGGGCGAACGCGGCGCGGTCGATGCTCTCCAGGACGGTGCGCAGCGTCTCCGCCCGCTCGGCCCGGCCCGGCTTGCCCTCGTCGGCCTCCACGAAGAGCGCGAACTGGTAGAGGAACTCGACGAAGGTGCGGAAGGTGCTGTTGACGGCCTGGATGTCCTGCTGCTCCAGGTCGAACTGGAGGATCTCGCCGGTCCCCGGGTCGAGCACGTAGAGCAGGTCCGGGTTGTCGGCGACCGCGCCGACCACGATCAGCCGGATGTCCAGGGAGCCGTCCTCGGTGCTCAGCTGGATCGTGTCGAACAGCTCGATGTCGCCTTCGAGGAACGCGGTGTAGACGACCGCCACGTCGAGCGGGATCTCGTCGCCGGCGGGCAGCAGGTCGGCGTCGAAACCCCCCTCCAGCCACGCCTCGCGCGGGTACGGGATGAGCTCGTCCTCGTTCCACAGTGAGCGGAACCGGGGGTCAGCGGCCATCGGTGGTCCTTTGCGTCTCGGGTGTGGAGGGGGTGCGGGCGCCGCAGGTGGCGGGGCCGGGACGCCGGATGCGCAGCGGCGTCAGGACGCCAGGTCGGCGGCGATCAGCAGGCGCCGCCAGTTGTCGGCGTACTCGCCGGCGTGCCGGCCCTTGCGGAGCCGCTGGTCCCGGACGCCCGGCCCGAGGACGACGGCGACCAGCTCCGGGTAGCCGGGGCCGAGCACGTGCTCGTCGAAGAACGTGGCCACGTCGGGCGCGACGACGGTGAACTCCACGTCCTCGTCGGGGTGCCCGTACTGGAAGACGTAGTCGTCGGGCTCCATCCAGTAGACGTCGAGGTCCTCGGTGTCGAGGCGGATCGGCGCCCCCGCCCCGATCTCGCCGCGCAGCCGGGGCGGGATGCTGTGCACCTCGTGGCCGACCGCGAGCGGGCTGCCCATCGGGTCGTCCTCGTCCACCGTGCGGGCCGCCCAGGCCGCCGGGCTGCGGATCTCCTCGGGCGGGTCGAACCGGAAGTTGTCGCCGGCCAGCCGGCCGAACAGACCGTAGACCTCGGCCACGCCGGGCAGGTCGGGGATCGGCTCCAGCGGGGTCGGCTCGCCGATGACCACGCCGAAGCCGTGCTCGGCCTCCAGGCGCCGCAGCAGCGTGAGCTTCTCCCGGATCCGGTCAAGGCGCGCCGGGTCCCGGGGGGCGGTCACGGGATCACCTTCACGATGACCGGGGTGCCCTCGGGAACGTCCCGCAGCGCGACGGAGATGTCGCTGCCGAGCTGGCGATTCGTCCAGGCGTCCATCGGCCTGAGGTTATCGTACGTGTCCGTTCCGTCCAGTTGCAGCTCCTGGATGTGGTCGGGGTCGTAGCCCTGGCCCCGGGCGGTGATCGGCCCCTTGCCCGCGTAGAGGCGCTCGACCACGTTCTTGTTGGCCAGGTACTTGTTCGTCTCCGGGGTGCCCATGTCCTGGGTCAGGCGGCCGTCCTTGGTGAGGCTGCGGATCATCCGGTCCCGGTAGATGTTGGTACGGGTGCGGCGCTTGCCGGTCGACGGGTCGTACACCTTGTTGCTGTCCCGGTCCGACGGCGCCTTCTTCAGCGCCCCGTCCTGGCCGAGCCGTTGCAGGTCGCGGGCCTTGCGGTCGAAGTCCCGCCGGTCGAAGTCCGGCCGGTTCTTCAGCACCAGCACCGCCGGGCCCTTCGGCTTCGTGCCGGCCGACTTGGCGGTGCGGAAGACGTCGGCGTTCTCCAGGTAGGCCGAGACGACGCGGGCGCCCTTGGCCTGCGTCTGCCGGGGCGGGCTGGTCCGCTTCCTAGCCATTGAGCACCGTCTCCACGGCCATGCCGATGAGCTGGTCGATGATGAAACCGGTGATCATCTTGAAGATCGGGATCTGGAGGAGGGACGCCCCGAAGGTGACCGCCGCCGTCACGATGGCCTGCGCGATCTGGATCGCCAGCAGGGCCAGCTGGATGATCACCTGGATCTTCAGGGCCAGCACCACGCCCGCCGCGACCATCAGCCCGACGCCGATGACGGTGGCCGGGCGGGCGACGTCGGCGATGTTGCGCGCGGCCGACTCGCCGTCGTTCCACTCGCCCGCGAAGGCGGTGAAGCTCTCGCCCCGGTTGTTGTCGAGCACCGTCCGCGCCGCCGCCTCCAGCTGCGCGACCGATCCGGAGATCTGGCCGGCCATGCCGGTCCACTCCCCGGCGAGCTGGAAGATCGCCGTCTCGTCCGACTGTGGCCACTCGTAGCCGAGCATCGAGAGCAGGGAGGCGAGCTCACCCGGGAGCGTCAGTCCCACCGCGACTCCTTTCGTAGATCGGGCGGCTCAGCCACCAGGGCGAGCCGAGGGCGGGCGGCTCAGCCACCCGGGGCGGAGCCGAGGCCGGCGGCTCAGGCACCCAGCGAGCCGAGGATCGAGCGGAAGGACGCGGCCGCGTTCTCCTCGGCGGCGCGGTAGCCGTCGGCCATCCCGCGCAGGCCGTCGACGTAGCTCTCCAACTCGGTGATGTTGGTGCCGAGGCACTCGGCCAGCGCGTCCACGCACGCCTGGTGGGCGACGCCGAGCAAGGACCCGATGTCGTCGCCGCCGAAGGCCGCCGCGTAACCGCCGGCCGCCGCCTGAAAGCCCTCGAAGACCTGGCGGACGGACTCCTTGGCTCGTTCCAGCTCGTCCGCGCCGCGACCCAGCGCGTCGAGGTCGACGTCGAGGCTCTCCACGCTCAGCTCCCGTGCAGTTTCCGCATTGTCTCGCTGACGGCCTGGCTGATCTCCCGCATCTGCCGCAGGCCCTGGTCCTGGAGGCGTTCGATGGTGGCGGTCATCGCGGCGAGGTCGGGCATCGGCTCGGTGGCGGCGACCCCGTCGTCCTGGCCGTCGAGCGCAGCGTTGACCGCCTGGCGCAGCTCGGCGGCGAGGTATTCCGAGCCCTCCCGGAGCACCCGGGGGTCGATGTCGACGGCGCTCACCCGGCCGTCGGTGCCGAGCGTGACCCGGATGCGGCCCTCGGCGGCCTCGGCCACCGACTCCACCCGCTCCCGGGGCGCGGCGGCGCCGCCCACCTCGCGCAGCGCTGCCCGCGCCTGTGCCAGTTGCTGTTCCAGGGCACTCTCGCCCAGCATGCCGCCTCCCCAAGACAAGCCGTGCCGAACCCGACCCAGACTAGCGGTCACCCGCAATCCGGCGGTGGCCCCGCCCACGGCCGTCCGGGCACCCGCGAGCGTCGGCGGTGGTTCAGCCGCGCAGGTGGCCGTCCCCGGTCACCACGTACTTGGTGGAGGTCAGCTCGGGCAGGCCCATCGGGCCGCGCGCGTGCAGCTTCTGCGTGGAGATGCCGATCTCGGCGCCGAAGCCGAACTCGCCGCCGTCGGTGAACCGGGTCGAGGCGTTGACCATCACGGCCGCCGCGTCCACCCGGGCCACGAACTCACGGGCGGCGGTGGTCGAGTCGGTGACGATCGCCTCGGTGTGCCCGGTGCCGTACCGCCGGATGTGCGCGACCGCCGCGTCGAGCGAGTCGACGACGGCGACCGAGATGTCGGCGGAGAGGTACTCGGTGGCGAAGTCCTCGTCGGTGGCCGGCCGCACGGCGGCCGAGTGGGCGGCGACCCGCTCGTCGCCGTGCACGGTGACGCCGGCCTCGGCGAAGGCGGCCAGCATCGGCGGCAGGAAGGCGTCGGCGACCGCCGCGTGCACGAGCAGCGACTCGGCGGTGTTGCAGGTGGAGAGCCGCTGGGTCTTGGCGTTGAGCGCGATCGCGAGGGCCTTCGCCACGTCGGCGGCGGCGTCGACGTAGACGTGGCAGTTGCCCACGCCGGTCTCGATGACCGGCACGGTGGACTCCTCGACCACCGTGCGGATCAGGGACGCGCCGCCGCGCGGGATCAGCACGTCGACCAGGCCCCGGGCGCGCATCAGCTCCTTGACCGAGTCGCGGCTGCTGGCGTCGAGCAGCTGCACCGCGTCCGCCGGCAGGCCAGCCTCGGCAACGGCGTCGCGCAGCACCGCGACCAGGGCGGCGTTGGAGTGGGCCGCCGACGACGAGCCGCGCAGCAGCGCCGCGTTGCCGGACTTCAGGCAGATGCCGGCGGCGTCGACAGTCACGTTCGGCCGGGCCTCGTAGATGATCCCCACCACGCCGAACGGCACCCGGATCTGGCGCAGCTCCAGCCCGTTGGGCAGGGTCGAGCCCCGGACCACCTCGCCCACCGGGTCCGGCAGCGCGGCCATCTGCCGCAACGCGTCGGCGATGCCGGCCACCCGCCCCGCGTCGAGGGCCAGCCGGTCCAGCACGGCCGCGCTCAGCCCGGCCTCGCGCCCGGCCGCCAGGTCCGTCGCGTTCGCGGCGAGGATTTCCGGCGTACGCGCCACCAGCGCGTCGGCCATCGCCACCAGCGCGGCGTCCTTGGCGGTACGCGTGGCGACGGCCAGCGCCTCCGCCGCCGTACGCGCCCGCCGGGCCTGTTCGCTCACGCTCATCGCCGCACTCCTCACAGCAGTACGAGGTCGTCGCGGTGGACGACCTCCCGTTCGTACGCCGGGCCGAGCGCCGCGGCGAGTTCCGTGGTCGACCGGCCGAGCAGCCCGGGCAGCTCGACCGCGTCGTAGTTGACCAGTCCCCGGGCGACAGGCGCGCCCTCGACGTCCACCAGGTCGACCGGGTCGCCCGCGGTGAACGCCCCGTCCACGGCCGTGATGCCGGCGGGCAGCAGCGACTTGCGGCGACCCACCACCGCCGCGACCGCGCCCGGGTCGAGGTGCAGCCGCCCCCGGGGAGTGGTGGCGTGGGCCAGCCAGAAGAGCCGGGCCGTCGGGCGGCGGCGGCTCGGGTGGAACAGGGTGCCGACGGGCTCGCCGGCCAGCACGGGGGCGGCCAGCGGCGCGGCGGTCAGCACCACCGGGATGCCGAACCCGGTCGCGATCCGGGCCGCCTCCACCTTCGTCACCATGCCGCCGGTGCCCACGCCGGCCCGGCCTGCGCCGCCGATGTCGACCCCGGTCAGGTCCCGCTCGTCGTGCACCTCGCTGATCCGGCTGGAGCCCGGGCGGGTGGGGTCGCCGGTCCAGAGGGCGTCCACGTCGGAGAGGAGGACCAGCAGGTCGGCGTGGACCAGGGCGGCGACGAGGGCGGCCAGCCGGTCGTTGTCGCCGAACCGGATCTCCTCGGTGGCGACCGTGTCGTTCTCGTTGACGATCGGCACCGCCCGCAGGTCGAGCAGCTTGCGCAGCGTGCGGTACGCGTTGCGGTAGTGCGCCCGCCGGGTCACGTCGTCGACGGTGAGCAGGACCTGCCCGACGGTCAGCCCGTGCCGGGCGAAGGCGGCCGCGTACCGGCCGATCAGCAGGCCCTGCCCGACGCTGGCGGCGGCCTGCTGGGTGGCCAGGTCGCGCGGGCGCCGGGACAGCCCCAGCGGCGCGAGGCCGGCGGCGATCGCGCCGGAGCTGACCAGCACGACCTCCCGGCCCTCGGCGGCGAGCGCGCCCAGGGTGCCGACGAGCGCGCCGACCCGCCCGTCGTCCAGCCCGCCTTCGGCGGTGGTCAACGAGGAGGATCCGATCTTGACGACGACCCGCCGGGCCGCCGTGACCATGTCACGCACCCGCCCATTCTGCGTGGTCGGTCCCGGCACGCCCCGGCGCGTTCTCATATCGTGGCCGGTCGTGAGACCTGACGAGTACGTCGAAGCGGTGCTGGAGCTCGTCGAGCGGATCCCGCCGGGCCGGGTGATGTCGTACGGGGCGGTGGCCGGCGCGCTGGCCGAACGCTCGGGGCGGGCGTCGGCCCGGCTGGTCGGCTCGATCATGGCCCGGCACGGCGGGGGAGTGCCCTGGCACCGGGTCGTGAACGCGGCCGGCCGGCTGCCACCCGGGCACGAGCGGGAGGCGCGGGCCCGGCTGCGCGCCGAGGGGACGCCGCTGCGCGGCGACGGGGTGGACATGAGGGCGAGCTGGTCCCCCGAGGAGGGGATGTGACCCGCGCCATAACATGAGTAACATTCGGCGTCATGGACGCGCCGCCGGGTGGAGCCGGCTCCCCGCCCGCCGCGCCGCCCGCCGCCGGCCCGACGTCCGCGCCGGGCGTGCTGCCGCGCCGGGTGCACGCCGGCTATGCGCTCGGATCGCTGGCGACCGGCGCGTTCGGCACCGTGCCCGGCCTGCTCCTGCTGCCGTACCTGACCGACACCCTCGGCGTCGCGGCGGGCGCGGCGGCCCTGCTGGTGCTCCTGCCGAAGGCGTGGGACGTGCTGGTCAACCCGGTCGCCGGCCGGATCTCCGACCGCACCCGGTCGCGCTGGGGCGCCCGCCGGCCGTACCTGCTGGTCGCCGGGCTCGCGCTCGGCGTGCTCTTCGCCGCCATCTTCGCCGCGCCGTTCGGGGCCGGGCCGGCCGCCGGGGCGTACGTGGCGCTGGCCTTCCTCGCCACCGCCACCGCGTTCGCCTTCTTCCAGGTGCCGTACGTGGCGATGCCGGCGGAGCTGACCGGCGACTACGCCGAACGTACCCGGATGATGAGCTGGCGGATCGCGGTGCTGGCGCTGGCCATCCTGGTCTCCGGCGCGGTGGCCCCGCTGGTGCGCGACGCCGGTGGCGGAGGCGTCCCGGGGCACCGCTGGATGGGGCTCTTCGTCGCCGGGCTGATCGTGCTCGGGGCGGTCGGCGCCTTCCTCGGCACCCGGTCCGCGCCCTCCGGCACGGTGGGGGAGAGCGAGCCGACGCTGCGCGCCCAGCTCGCCGTCGCCGCCCGCAACCGACCGTTCCGGGCGCTGCTGGTCTGCTTCGTGGTGCAGTCCGCCGGGGTGGCCACCGTCCTCGCCGGGGTCAACTACTTCGCCGACCAGATCCTGCGCGATCCCAAGGGCGGGCCGACCGTCCTGTTCGCCTGCTTCGTCGGGCCGGCGCTGCTGGTGATGCCGCTCTGGACCCGGGTCGGGGCGCGGGTCGGCAAGCTCGCCGCGCTGGTCGCCGCCTCGCTGATCTTCGCGGCGGGCGCGCTTGCCCTGGTCGCCGCCCCGGTGCTGCCCCCGCTCGCGGTCTACCTGCTGGTCGCGCTGATCGGCGTCGGCTACGCCGGACAGCAGGTGTTCGCCCTCGCCATGCTCCCGGACTGCATCGCGTACGACACGGCGCGCACCGGCCGGCGGCAGGCGGGCGTCTTCACCGGCCTCTGGACGGCCGGCGAGACCTTCGGGCTGGCCCTCGGGCCGGGCATCTTCGGCCTGGTGCTCCAGCTCAGCGGCTACGTCTCCTCCGACACCGGCACGGCGGCCACCCAGTCCGGCACCGCCCGCCTCGGCATCCTGCTCGGCTTCACGGTCCTCCCCGCCCTCCTGGTCGGCCTGGCGGTCCTGGCCCTCCGCCCCTACGACCTGACCCCGGCCCGCCTGGCCGCCGCCGCCCCCGCCCCGACCCCGCACCCCCGCACCCACCCCGCCGATCATGCGGTTGTGGTGGGGAGGAAAGCCGCTGACCCCCACGGAAAGGGCACCACGACTCCATGATCGACGAGGGAACCGAGCGGCGGGCGCTGCCCGGGAACGGGCTGCCCGCCGAGCAGGTGCTGGCGGAGGTGTCGGCGCTGCGCTGCGCCGACCGGCCGACGCACGGGGGGCGGCTGTTCGCGTACGTCTACGACCCGGCGGTGCCGGGGCTGGACGAGCTGGCCGCCGCCGCGTACGCCGGCAGCGCGCACGTCAACGGGCTCGACCCGACCGCCTTCCCGTCGCTGCTGGCGATGGAGAACGCGCTGGTCGGCGCTGCCGCCCGGCTGCTCGGCGGCGGCCCCGGCAGCGCCGCGCCGGACGTCGTCGGCAGCGTCACCAGCGGCGGCACCGAGTCGCTGATCCTCGCCGTCAAGACCGCCCGGGACGCCCACCCGGAGATCGCGGCACCCCGGATCGTGGTGCCGGCCAGCGCGCACGCCGCGTTCGCCAAGGCGGCGCACTACCTGCGGGTCGCCGTGGACACGGTGCCCGTGTCGGCGTCGACGCTGCGGCCGGCCGCCGCCGACGTGGCCGCCGCCATCGGCCCGGAGACCGTGCTGGTGGCCTGCTCCGCCCCCTCGTACGCGCACGGCGTCGTCGACCCGGTCGCCGAGATCGCGGCGGCGGCGGCCGAGGCCGGGGTGCGCTGCCACGTGGACGCCTGCTTCGGGGGCTGGACCCTGCCGTACCTGCGCCGCCTCGGGGCGGACGTGCCGCCGTTCGACTTCGCGCTCGCGGGGGTCACCTCGATCTCGGTGGACCTGCACAAGTACGCGTACGCCCCGAAGGGCGTGTCGGTGCTGCTGCACCGTGACCCGGCGCTGCGCGCCCCGCAGTACTTCGCGTACGCGGACTGGCCCGGCTACACGATGGTCAACCCGGTCATCGCCTCCACCCGCTCCGGCGGACCGATCGCCGCCGCGTACGCCACCCTGCGGCACCTCGGCGACGACGGGTACCTGCGGCTCGCGGCGGCCACCCGGGACGCCGTCGCCGGCCTGGCCGACGCCGTCCGCGCGGTCGACGGGCTGCGGCTGATGGCCGAGCCGGAGTCGACAGTCATCTGCTTCACCGCCACCGATGCGGGCCTCGACCTCTTCGTCCTGGTCGACGAGCTGGCCGCCCGCGGCTGGCACACCCAGCCCCAGCTGTCGTACGCCGACCTGCCGCCGAGCGTGCACCTGACGGTGACCGCCGCGGTGGCGCCCCGGGTGGCGGAGTTCGGCCCGGACCTGGCCGACGCCGTGGCCGCCGCCCGGGCCGCCGGACCGGTGGCGCTCCCCGCCGAGCTGCTCGCCCTCGCGACCACGCTGACCCCCGACGCGCTCACCCCCGACCTGGTCGCGGGCCTGGCCGCCGGCCTGGGCCTGACCGCCCCCGCCGACGCGCCCGGTCCAGGCCGCTCCGCCGGTCCCGACGACGCGGCCGGTTCCGACGACGCGGCCGGTCCCGACGACGACGCCGACGGCGCCGACGCCGCCGGCACCGGTGGTGCGCCGGTAGGGCGGATGGCGGTGGTGAACACCCTGCTCGACGCCGCGCCGCCGGCGCTGCGGGAACGGCTGCTGGTGGAGTTCGTCGGCCTGCTGCAACGTCCCACCTGGTGAGCGGCGGCGTCCACCCCGCCGGGTGGACGCCGCCGCCGGATCACCTCTCCACCCGGACGGCGACGTGGTTGTCCCCGGGGGTCAGGTCCGGCCAGTAGCGGTGGTCGGCGCCGTAGTGGACCAGCCAGACCGACAGGCCCGTCTCAAGGCTCTCCGGCCCGAGGCGGAAGCGGAAGGTCCAGCTCCGGCGCTCCCCGGCCGGCACCCCCTCGGTCAGGCACGACGGCCACTCCGGCTGCACGCGGGCCGGCTCACACCGGTCCCAGTCGCCGCCGGCGGGCGTGCCGAAGGCCTCCAGGTGCCGGAAGGCGACGCGGTCCGCGTCGAGGGACCCCCGGTTGGTCACGGTCACCGTCAGCGTGCCCTGGAACCGGCCATGCTCGTCCGCCGGTCCGAGGACGAACGGCCCGGCGGAGATCGCGAGGTCGGTGAGGCGGGAGTCCCGGCCGAAGGTGGTCGGGCCGCCGGTCTGGGCGAACCGTTCGCCGTTCCAGCCGTACGTCCGCCACTGCTGGCGCGCCCAGTACGCCGGAATGCTGCAACAGGGCTGGATGTCGGCGACCTGGACGCGGACCTTCCCGTCGGCCACGGCGACGGCGCGGACGTCCTCGAAGCCGCCGTCACCCTCCTCGTGCGTCCGGGCCACCCGCCCCAGCGTGACGATCCGCCCGGCGGCGTCCCGGTCGAAGGCGACCACCTGCTTCGCCGACGCCTCGCCGATGCGGCAGCCGACCAGGGCCAGCGTCTCGGTGGCGCCGTCGGCGTCGACGTCGCCGTGCGTGACGCTGATCAGGTACGGCCGGTCCACCTCCGGCGTGGTGGCCGGCAGCAGGGCGACCCGCGTGGTGTCGGCGCAGTTGCGGCCGGCCCAGGCCGGCAGGTCGGGTCGGGCGGCGCGCAGCTGGCGCTCGGTGATCCGGCCGTCCGGCGCGGCCGGTGACGACGGCGACGACGACGGCGACCGCGACACGTCGGGTGAGGGTCGGGGCGACGGGGACCACGTCGGGTCGGCCGTCGGCGTCGCCGCCGGCGGTGCCGGCGGCGGGGCGTCCCGCAGCGCCGCGACGGCGGCGATCGGGGCCACCACCAGCGCGACGGCGACCGCCCCGGTCGCGACGGCGGCGCGGCGGCGACGCCGCAGCGTGCGCCGGGCCGCGTCCGGGCCCGGACCGTCGATCCGGTCCGTCAGGTCTCCGCGGTACGCGGCGAAGCGCGCCCGCAGCGGGTCCTGCTCAGGCATGGCCGACTCCCTCCGGGTTCTCGTCGAGCAGGGTGGCCAGGACGGCGCGGCCCCGGTGCAGCCACGACTTGACCGTTCCCTCGGCCACCCCCTCCTGGACGGCGATCTGGGCGACGGACATGTCGGCGAGGTAGTGCAGGACCACGGCCCGCCGGTGTTTCTCGGGCAGCGCCGCGAGCGCCCTGTCGATGGCCACCCGGTCCGGCGTCGGGCCCGGCACCTGCGCCTCCACCCGCCGCTGCCGCAGCAGGTGGCCGCGGGCGGTACGCAGCCGACGCCACCTGCTGCGGGCGAGGTTCCAGGCCACCCGCCGGATCCAGGCCACCGGGTCGTCGTAGCGGGCCAGCCGGTCCCACCGGGCGAGCGCCCGGCAGAACGCCTCCTGCGCCAGGTCCTGGGCCTGGCCCAGGTCTCCGGTGTACGCGCAGAGCTGCGCGGTCACGCTGCGGAAGTGCGCGTGGTAGAAGTCGTCGAAGGTGATCGTCGCCGCGCCCTCGCCGGTCCGCGCGTCGACCGTCGGAGGTGGTTCGTTGGCGCGGGCCCCCATCGTCACAGTCACTGTCCCTCCCCGTTCGGGCCGCCGTGGGTGTCTGGCGGCGGTAACACTCCACCGGGTCGCGGCCGGTTGCGGCCGGCGCGGTCGTGGATCCGACGGCGGAACGGGGCACCGACGGGTCGACCGGCGCCGCCGTGGGCTGTGGTTGACTTGTGGCGGTGCTCGGGAAGGGGGCGGTCGTGCAGGTGCCGGGAGTGCTCGGTGAGCCGATCCGGTTCGTGCTGAACTGGGGCCGCCGCTACTCGCTCTGGGTCTTCAACTTCGGCCTGGCCTGCTGCGCGATCGAGTTCATCGCCACCAGCATGGGCCGGCACGACTTCATGCGGCTGGGCGTGATCCCGTTCGCGCACGGGCCCCGGCAGGCCGACCTCATGGTCGTCTCCGGGACGGTCACCGACAAGATGGCCCCCGCGATCAAGCGGCTCTACGACCAGATGCCCGAGCCGAAGTACGTCATCTCGTTCGGCGCGTGCTCCAACTGCGGCGGCCCCTACTGGGACTCGTACTCGGTGACCAAGGGCGTCGACCAGCTCATCCCGGTCGACGTCTACGTGCCCGGCTGCCCGCCCCGGCCCGAGGCGCTCCTGCACGGCATCCTGCGCCTCCAGGAGAAGATCGCCGCCGAGCAGTCCGGGATCGGCGGCGTGCCCCGGCCGGACGCGCTCGCCCCGCCGGTCGACGCCCCGCTGGCCGACGCCGGCTCGACCGGTATGCGTCCCCGCTCGGCGGAGTCGCTGACCGCCCCGCCGGTCCGCCCGCCCACCTCCTGAGCCGTACGGTCCGGTCGGCCGAGAACCCCGGTTGGCTGGCGGGGGCTAGCCTGCGCACCATGAACCACTCCGCCGACCAGCGTTCCGCCCACATCGCCGACGTGCTCACCGAGGAGTTCGGCGCGTCGATGGCTCTCGACCCGGCCGCCTTCCGCCGCAAGTTCCGCAAGATGGCCGCGTCCCCGTTCGCCTTCTACCGGGGCAGCGCCTCGCTCTTCTACGCCGACCAGGTCGGTGACTTCGCCGACGACCGGTTCCTCGACGACCGGACCAGCCGGGTGTGGATCCACGGCGACCTGCACGCGGAGAACTTCGGCACGTACATGAACGCGTCCGGGCAGCTCGTGTTCAACGTCAACGACTTCGACGAGGCGTACGTGGGGCCGTTCAGCTGGGACCTGAAGCGGCTGGCGGCCAGCGTGGCGCTGATCGGCTACGCCAAGGCGCTCTCCGACCGGGCGATCAGCGACCTGGTCACCGGCTTCGCCCGGTCGTACCTGACCGAGCTGCGCGCCATCGCCGAGGGGGGCGACGACGCGATCGGCTCGATCACCCTGGACAACGCCGACGGGGTGCTCCGCCGGGTGCTCCAGCAGGCGCGGCTCAACACCCGGGTCGACCTGCTCGCCACGCAGACCACCATCGACAACTACGAACGCCGGTTCTCGCTGGGCGACGGCGTCTACGAGATCGACGCCGAGACCCGGGAACGGGTCTGCGCCGCGTTCGAGGACTACCTCGGCACGCTGCCCGCCTCCTCCGCCCAGCTCCGTCCCGTGGCCACCCAGATCAAGGACGTGGTGCTGCGCAAGGGGGTGGGCATCGGCTCGGCCGGGCTGCCGTCGTACAACCTGCTGCTGGAGGGGCACACCCAGGCGCTGGAGAACGACGTCGTCATCTACATGAAGCAGGCCCAGGTGCCGGCGGTGGCCCGGCACATCGCCGACGAGGCGGTCGCGGGCTACTTCCAGCACCAGGGGCACCGCACGGCCGAGTCGCAGCGGGCACTCCAGGCGCACGCCGACCCGTGGCTGGGCTTCACCGAGCTGGACGGGGCCGGGCAGCTCGTCGCCGAGGTCTCCCCGTACGCGGCCGACCTCGACTGGGCGGACGTGAACGAGCCGGAGGAGTTGGCCGGCGTGCTGACCGACCTGGGCCGGGCGGTCGCCCGGATGCACTCGGTGGCCGACGACGAGTCCAGCCACGACCTGGTCGACTACTCCACGGAGGAGGCGATCGTGGCGGCGGTGGACGCCGACGAGGCGGGCTTCGTGACGCACCTGGTCGACTTCGCCCACGCGTACGGCGTCCGCGCCCGGCAGGACCACCAGCTCTTCGTCGACCTGTTCCGCAACGGCCGGCTGCCCGGCCTCTGAGCGGAGTCAGGAACCGAACTCCAGCACCACCTTGATGTCGTCCGGCTCGGAGGTGTACGCCCCGGCGTACGCCTCCACCGGCACCCGGCGGGTGATCAGCGCGTCGAGCCACGACCGGTCGGCGCGGGCCAGCGCGGCAGCGGCGAGGTCCCAGTGCCGGCGGTTGGCGTTCACCGAGCCGAACACGACGTTGTTCTCCAGCACGAGCGCGCGGTTGAGCGCCCCGGCGTCGAGGTCGATGGTCCGCCCGCCGCTGGAGACGCCGGTCAGGCAGACGATGCCGGTCGGCGCGGCCTTGTACATCACGTCGAGGACGACGACCGGCGCCCCGGTGCACTCCAGCACCACGTCCGGCTCGAAGTCCAGCTCGCTGACGGGCACGGTGTGGTAGGTCGCCCCGAGCGCCCGGACCAGGTCCGGCTTCGGCCCGGTGGTGTTGCGGTCCAGCACGTGCACGGCGAGCCCGCGCTGCGTGGCCAGCAGCGCGGCCAGCAGGCCGATCGGCCCGGCCCCGGTGACCAGTACGGTCTGCGGCTGCCACTCGGCGCGGGCACCGATGCGCTCGATGTGCTCCCACGCCTTCGCCACCACGCTGGTCGGCTCGAGCAGCATGCCGACCGGGGCGAGGGCCCGGTCCAGTCCCACGGCGAACCGGGGTTGCAGCCGCCAGCGGTCCCGGGCGAAGCCGGGCAGGGCCTTGATGCCGTGCTCGGTGAACCGACCGTTGCGGCACATGTCCCACTCGCCGACCGCGCAGTTCGGGCAGGGCACCGGGTCGGGGTGCCGGACGACGCCCGCCACCAGGTCGCCGGGTTGCAGCGTGCCCGACGGGTCCTCCAGCACCCGGCCCAGCGACTCGTGCCCCAGCACCAGCCGGTCCGCGCCGGGCGGCGCCTCGCCGTAGTCGCCGGCGATGATCTCGTGGTCGGTGCCGCAGATCCCCACCGCCAGCGCCTCGACCAGGATCGCGCCCTCCTCGGGCGGTGGCTCCGGATGATCGTCGATCAGCCGCAGCGAGTCGGCGACACCCGGAATGACAGTCACAGCGCGCACGCCCCCATCCTTCCCCGCCCCCGGTATCCCCCGCCGCCAAAGCCCGACATCCACCCCGCACCTCCGCGCCCCGCACCCGCGCCCGCACCCCGCACCCCACGCTCTCGTGCCCCGTGCCCCGTGCCCCGTGCCCCGTGCCCCGTGCCCCGCAGCTCCGCCCGCACGCCGCGTCCGCTCGATCATGCAGTTGTGGTGGGGGACGAAGGTCGCCTTCCCTGCCGAACCGGGCACCACGACTGCATGATCGTCCCGGCGGAGGGGCGGCGGAAGGGCGGGGGATCGGGGGTGGGGTGGGCGCGGGGCGTGGGGCGTTCGGTTGGGTGGGGGGTGCGGGGGAGGACCTAGGATCAGCGGCATGACTCCGGAAGAGGTCGGCCAGCGGATGGTGGCGCTGCTCGCGCCCGCCGAGGTGACCCCGTCGGTCTCCGGCGGCCAGGCGTACGCCCGCGCCACCGTCGACGTACCGCCGGCGAACTGGCCGGACGCGCTCCGCGCGGCCCGCGACGACGCCGAGCTGGCCTGCGACTACTTCGACTGGCTCTCCGCCGTCGACGAACTCGCCGGCGGCTTCGACGTGGTGGCGCACCTCTGGTCCACCACCCGCCGGCACGGGATCCTGCTGCGGACCCGGGTGCCCCGGGACGCCCCGGCGGTCGCCTCGGTCGTCGACGTCTACCCGGGCGCCGCATGGCACGAGCGGGAGACGCACGAGATGTTCGGCATCGACTTTCCCGGTCACGCCGGGCTGGCACCGCTGCTGCTGCCGCCCGAGTTCGAGGGGCATCCACTGCGCAAGGAGGTCGTGCTCGCCTCCCGGGTGGCGAAGCCCTGGCCGGGCGCGAAGGAACCGGGCGAGTCCGAGGCCGGCGGCGGGCGCCGCCCGATCCGCCCGCCGGGCGTACCCGCGCCGGGGGAGTGGGGGACGACGCCGACACCTGCCGGCGCGGGCGGGGTCGGCGAGGGGCCGCGCGGCGGCACCCCGGCCCGCCCGGCCCGGGAGCGGCCTGCCCGACCGGCCCCGGGGGCCCGTCCACCCCGTACCGCCCGGCCCGCCGCCACCGCCGACGGCCCGGCACCCGCCGACGGCCCGGCACCCGCCGACCCGGCGGTCACCCGTCCCGCCGACCCGGTGGCCGACGCCGGTCCGCCGCCCGCCGCACCTGTCGACGGTCCGGCGCCTGCCGACCCGGCGGTCACCGGTCCCGCCGACCCGGCGGGCGATGCCGGTCAGTCACCCGGCGGGCCCGGCGGCCGGACGGCCCGCCCCGGCCCGCCGGCGGACCGGCCCGCGTCCGAGGGCCCGGCAGCGTCGGAGCGTTCCGGCGACGACGGAGGTACGCCCTGATGCCACTGTGGTTGGAGCTGGTCATCCGGGTGGGGGGCGTGCTCGTCGCCTTCCTCACCCTGCCGTTGCTGGTCGGGCAGGCCGAGCACAAGGTGATGGCGCACATGCAGGGCCGGCTCGGCCCGATGTACGCGGGCGGCTTCCACGGCTGGGCCCAGCTGGTCGCCGACGGCGTGAAGTTCGTGCAGAAGGAGGACGTCACGCCCCGGGAGGCGGACCGGGCGGTCTTCCGGCTCGCCCCGGCGGTCGCCCTGGTGCCCTACCTGCTGGTCCTGCTGGTGATCCCGCTCGGCCCGGACGACCTGGTCGGGCAGCCGCTGGACATCGGCCTGTTCTTCGTGCTGGCCGTGGTGGGCGTGGGCGTGGTGGCGGTGCTGATGTCGGCGTGGGCGTCGGCCAACAAGTACAGCCTCCTCGGCGGGATCCGCGGCGCGGCCCAGCTGCTCGGCTACGAGCTGCCGCTGGTGCTGGCCGCCGCGTCGGTGGCGATGGCGGCCGGGACGCTCAGCCTCTCCGGCATCGTCGAGGCGTGGCAGCCGTGGTGGCTGCTCTGGCAGGCCCCCGCCATGGTCGTCTTCTTCCTCGCCGGGCTCGCCGAGATCCGCCGCCCGCCGTTCGACATGCCGGTCGCCGACTCGGAGCTGGTCTTCGGCTACATGACGGAGTACACGGGCCTGCGGTTCGCGTTCTTCCTGCTCGCCGAGTACGTCGGGATCGTGGTGATCGCCGCGCTCACCACCGTGCTCTTCCTCGGGGGCTGGCAGGGCCCCTTCGCCGACGCGCAGCTCGGCTGGCTGTGGACCCTGCTGAAGGTCTTCGCCGTCTCGTTCCTGATCATCTGGCTCCGGGTGTCCTACCCCCGCCTGCGCGAGGACCAGCTCCAGCGTCTCTGCTGGCTAGTCCTGGTCCCCGTCTCCCTGGGCCAACTGGTTCTCACCGCCGCCGTCCGCGTCGCGCTGTAGGGGCGCGCCGTCCGCGTCGCGCGGTGGGGCGCGCCGTCAGGGCAGCGGGGTGTGGGCGGGGTCGACGCGCTCGGCGGGCGGGGGCGGCGGGGGCGGGGTGCCGTCGCCGAAGGGACGACCGCCGAGGGCCTCGCGGCCGTGCGGGGTGAGCCAGTTCGCCAGGTCGGGGCCGAGCGGCACCATCCCGGTCGGGTTGATGTCGCGGTGCACCTCGTAGTAGTGCCGCTTGATGTGGTCGAAGTCGACCGTGTCGCCGAAGCCCGGCGTCTGGAACAGGTCCCGGGCGTACGCCCAGAGCACCGGCATCTCGGTCAGCTTGCTCCGGTTGCACTTGAAGTGCCCGTGGTAGACCGGGTCGAAGCGGACCAGCGTGGTGAACAGCCGCACGTCCGCCTCGGTGATGGTGTCCCCGACCAGGTAGCGCTGCCCGGCCAGCCGCTCGCTGAGCCAGTCCAGCCGGTCGAACAGCAGGTGGTACGCCTTCTCGTACGCCGCCTGGTCGCCGGCGAAGCCGCACCGGTAGACGCCGTTGTTGACGTCCCGGAAGAGCAGCGTGCTCACCTCGTCGATCTCGTCGCGCAGCCGCTCGGGGTAGAGCTCGGGCGCGCCCTCACGGTGGTACGCCGTCCACTCGGTGGACAGGTCGAGGCTCATCGGCCCGAAGTCGTTGGTGACCACCTGCCCGGTGGGCACGTCCACGATCGCCGGCACGGTGATGCCCCGCTCGTAGCCGGGGAACCGGGCGAAGTACGCCTCGGCCAGCCGCTCGATGCCGAGCACGGGGTCGCGCCCGCCCGGGTCGAGGTCGAACGTCCAGCTCCGCTTGTCGTGGGTCGGGCCGGCCACCGCCAGCGAGATCGCGTCCTCCAGCCCGAGCAGTCGCCGTACGATGATCAGCCGGTTCGCCCAGGGACAGGCGCGGCTGACCGCCAGCCGGTAGCGGCCGGGCTCCACGGGCCAGCCGTCGCGGGCGTCGGCGGTGATCCGGGTGGCGATGTAGCGCTGGTCCCGGGTGAACTCGCCGCCCGGCTCGACGTACCGGCCGCCGGTGCGCATCAGCACCTCGTCCGCGTTGGTCGCCGCGCCGCCCTCGGTCGTGCCGCCCATGCCCGCCCCCTCCGCCGTCGTCCGTCGCTCGTCCCATCATGGCGGCTACACCGCCCCCGGGCGCGCCGAGTGCCGACCTCCGCCGCTGGGCTCGCGGTGTGCCGACCACCGCCGCCGGGCGCGCGGTGTGCCGGCCGCCGCTGCCGGAGGTGGCGCGCCGGGACCGGCCGGCCGGCCCCGGTGGCCGGTTAGGCTGCCGCGATGACCGATGTGGAGGCGGCGGCCCGACGCTTCATCGCCGACGTGTGGAACGGCGCGCGGGAGGAGTCGGCGTACGAACTGGTGTCGCCGGAGTGCCCCGGGCTGGGCGGCGAGGGGCCGGAGGCGACGCTGGCGTGGCACCGGGAGCGCCGCGCCGCCTTCCCCGACCTGCGCTACAAGCTCGTGGACGTGGTGGCCGCGGGGGACCGGGTGGCGGTGCACTGGCGAGCGGCGGGCACCCAGGCCGGGCCGTTCGGGCCGGTGCCGCCGACCGGGCAGGTGGTCAGCTACTCGGGGGCGAGCTTCCTGCGCTTCGACGACGCGGGCCGGATCGTCGACGTGTGGAGCTGCAACGAGCTGTTCCAGCTCCTCCAGCAGCTCGGCGTCGAGATGCTCCCGCCCGCGCCCGGTGGGATCAGCGGGACCGGGGCGTGATCCTGCCGAGCGGGATGTCGATCTCCCACGGCTCCGGGACGAGGATGCCGTCGGTCATCCGGGCCTGCTCGACGTAGACGCCCTTTGCCGGGTCGAGCTTGTGGGCGTGCACCACGATCCCGGCCTCGGTCTCGATCCGCCAGAAGTAGGGGATGTCGGCCTCGGCGTAGAGCGCGGGCTTGAGCACCCGGTCGATGCTCCGCGACCCCTCGGAGACGATCTCGACCACCAGCATCACCTCGTGGGGCCGGTAGTGCGACGGGTTGCGCGAGGCCGAGTCCAGCTCCGTGACCAGCACGTCGGGGATGAACGCCCGGGTGCGGGAGAGCCGCACCTCGACGCCCTGCGTGACGTCGAGGTCGGTGGGGCAGCTTTCCTCGAGCGCGGCCATGAGACGACCGGCGATGGACTGGTGGAGTCGCGTGGGGGAGGGCGACATGATGAGGTTTCCGTCCAGGAGTTCGTGGCGGCGGCCGTCGTCGGGCAGGCGGTCGAGGTCGTCGGCCGTCCACTCGCCCGGCGGCGGAAACTCGTCGTGCAGCGCGGCGGTCATGGCGAGCCCTTTCCGGTGCGTCGTTCTCCCCGCCTCACCGTACCGCCGGCAGACCCCGGGTGGTGGTCGCGCGCGCCGCGGCCACAGGGCAGGATGGTCGGCATGACCGACCGCAGCGAGCGCAGCGAGCCGGGCGGCGCCGGCGGAGACCGTGGCCTGCCGGGCGCGGGCCTGGTGAAGGGGCTCGCGGTCACGTTGAAGACGATGACCCGCCGCTCGACCACCCAGCAGTACCCGGACGTCGCCCCCGAGCTGCCGCCCCGCTCGCGCGGGGTGATCGCGCTGCTGGAGGAGAACTGCACGGTCTGCATGCTGTGCGCCCGGGAGTGTCCGGACTGGTGCATCTACATCGACTCGCACAAGGAGGAGGTGGCGGTGCCCGGCGCCGCCCGCCCCCGCCAGCGCAACGTGCTCGACAAGTTCGACATCGACTTCTCGCTCTGCATGTACTGCGGCATCTGCGTGGAGGTCTGCCCCTTCGACGCCCTCTACTGGTCGCCGGAGTTCGAATACTCCGAGTACGACATCAAGGACCTGCTGCACGACAAGGACCACCTCGGGCAGTGGATGGCCACCGTGCCGCCGCCGCCCGCGCACGACCCGAACGGTGAGCCGGCGAAGGAGGAGACCGCCGCCGCGCGCAAGGCCGCGGTCCCGGCCGCGCCCGCCGCCCGTCCCGCCGCCCCGGCCGCCCGTCCCGCCGCCCCGGCCGTACGACCCGAGCCCGAGGCCGGCGCATGACCGGTGCGGACGTGCTGCTGCTCGCCCTCGGCGCGCTGGCGGTCGGTTCGGGGGTGCTGGTGGTGGCGACCCGGCACCTGGTGCGCGCCGGCCTCTACCTGGTGCTCTGCCTTGGCGCGCTGGCCGGGATGTACCTGGTGCTCACCGCCGAGCTGGTGGCCTGGGTCCAGGTGCTGATCTACGTGGGCGCTGTGGTGGTGCTGCTGCTCTTCGCGGTGATGCTCACCCGCGCCCCGATCGGCGCCTCCGACGACCTGGACCGGCCCGGCTGGGCGGCGGCGCTGATCGGCGGCGGCACCGGGCTCGGGCTGGCCGCCCTGCTCGTCGACGCGTACCGCTGGACGGCCGTGGAACTGCCCGACGCGGGCACCGCGGAACGCCTCGGCGACCAGATCTTCCGTAGCTGGGTGCTGCCCTTCGAGGTGCTCTCGGTGCTGCTGCTGTCCGCCCTGGTCGGCGCCATCGTGATCTCCCGCCCCGACATCGGCCGGCCGAGGGCCGACCAGCGGGGCATCGACCGGGCGGGCACCGAGGGGCGGTCGCGGTGAGACCCGTCATCCCGTACGTCACCGCCGCGCTGCTGTTCGGCCTCGGCGTCTACGGCGTGCTGCGCCGGCGCAACGCGGTGCTGGTGCTGATGGCCGTCGAGCTGATGCTCAACGCGGTCAACCTGATCCTGGTCACCGCCGACACCACGGTGCGCGCGCAACTGCCGCACGGCGGTCAGGTCTTCGCGCTCTTCGTGATCGTGCTGGCCGCCGCCGAGATCGGGGTGGGCCTGGCGATCGTGCTCCAGCTCTACCGGCTGCGGGCCACCGTCGCCGTCGACGAGGTGCCGCTGACCGAGCCGGTCACGGTCGCCGCCACTGCCGGGGCCGATCCGGGCAACGCTGCCGGGACCGACGCCCGGCCCGGGTCCGCCGACCGCCCGGAGGGGGAACGGTGAGCACGACCACCCTGCTCGGCGTGCTGCTGCCGGCCGTACCGTTGGTGGCGGGTCTGCTCGGTCTGCTGCTGCCACCCGCGCCGCGCGAGGCCGGCACGGACGGGGGCCGGGCCCGGCGGGTGGCGATCGCGCTCGGCGTGGCCGGGGCGGCCGGGGCGCTGGCGCTCGCCGTCGCCCTGCTGGTCACCCTCGACCGGCCCGCGGAGGCGTCCACCACCTGGGTGGACCTGGGCGGGCTGACGGTGAGCCTCGGGGTGCGGCTGGACTCCGCCGCCGCGCTGGTCGCCGTCGCGGTTGCCGCGGTGGCCCTGGCCGTGCAGGTCTACTCGGTCGGCTACCTGCGCCGGGGCCCGCACGACGACGTCGACACCGACCACCGCTACCCGCCGTACGCGGCGCAGATCAGCCTCTTCACCGCCGCCATGCTGCTGGTGGTGGTCGCCGGCGACCTGATCCTGCTGCTGGTCGGCTGGGAGGTGATGGGCATCTGCTCCTACCTGCTCATCGCCCACGACCGCCGGCTGCCGGAGGCACCGGCCGCCGCGATGAAGGCGTTCCTGGTGACCCGGGTCGGCGACGTCGGCTTCCTGCTCGGCATCGCGCTGCTCGGCGTCTCGGCCGGCAGCTTCCGGATCGCCGACGTGCTCGCCCACGACCACGCCACCGGTACGCTGACCGCCGCCTGCCTGCTGCTGCTCGCCGGGGTGGCCGGCAAGAGCGCCCAGTTCCCGCTGCACACCTGGCTGCCGGACGCGATGGCCGGCCCAACGCCGATCTCCGCGCTGATCCACGCCGCCACCATGGTCGCCGCCGGCGTGTACGCGGTGACCCGGCTCTACCCGCTGTTCGAGGTGACCCCGGCCGCGCTGGCGGTGCTCGGCGTCATGGCCTCGGTCACCCTGCTGCTCGGCGCGTTCGCCGCCACCGCCCAGGACGACCTCAAGCGGGTGCTGGCCTGGTCGACGGTCTCGCAGATCGGCTACATGACGGGCGCGCTGGCGGTCGGCTCCACCCCGGCCGCCCTGTTCCACCTGCTCACCCACGCCGCGTTCAAGGCGCTGCTCTTCCTCGCTGCCGGTGCGGTGATCCACGCCGTCGGCACCACGCTGATGTCCCGCATGGGCGGGCTGCGCCGCAGCATGCCGGTCACCTTCTGGTGCACGGTGATCGGGCTCGGGGCGCTGGCCGGGGTGCCGCCGCTGTCGGGCTTCTGGAGCAAGGACGGCGTGCTCACCGTCGCCCAGGACGCCGCCCTGCACGGCACCGGCCCGGCCCCGGCCTGGGTCGGCTGGCTGGTCTGGCTGGCCGGGCTGGTCGGCGTCGCGGTCACCGCCTGGTACGCCACCCGCCTGCTGCTGCGCACCTTCTTCGGCGAGGCGCGGATGCCGCTGGCCCACCCGCACGACCCGCCCGCGGTGATGCGCTGGCCGCTGCTGCTTCTCGCCGTGCCGGCCGCCCTGCTCGGCCTCGCCGGCTTCGACTGGGCCTTCGCCCGCCGGTTGCTGCTGACGCCCACCGCCAGCGCGCCGGAGCATCTGCTGATCCACGTCGGCCCGGAACTGCTGCTGCCGCTGGCGTTGCTCGCCGTCGGGGCGGGGCTCGCCTGGCTGCGCTGGCGGCGGGACCCGGCCGCCGACCCGGCGACCGGGCTGGGTCCGCTGCGGCCGGTCTTCGCCGCCGCGTTCCGGCTCGACGACGTCCAGCGCGCCCTGGTCGTACGCCCGGCGAAGGCGCTGGCCCGCGCCACGCGTACGGCCGACGAGGTGGTGGTGGACGGCGCGGTCGAGGGCAGCGGCCGGGCCGCGCTCGGCCTCGGCGGCGGCCTCGCGTCGCTGCACCGCGCGGCGCTGCCGCGCGCGGCGGCCGGCGTGCTCGCCGGGGCGCTGCTGATCGGCCTGGCGGCCGTCGTGATCGGAGTGGCCGTACCGTGAGCGCGAGGAGTGAGCCGGTTTTGCGAGCCCCGCAGTCGCGAACTGAGGTATCGCCATGAGGTTGGGGGAGTTCCTGCTGGTGGCGGTGCTGGCGCTGCCGGCGCTCGGCGCGCTGGCGGTGGCGGCGACGCCCCGGGACCGGGCGGCCCGGGCGGTCGGCACGGCCGTCGCCGCGCTGACCCTGGTGGCCGCCGCGCTGCTCTTCCTCGGCGACCGCGGCTGGACCAGCTACGCGGCGGACGCCCCCGCCGTGCGCCCCTGGCACCGGCTCGACCTGCCCTGGGTGCCCGGCCTCGACCTGCGCTTCCACCTCGGCGTGGACGGCATCTCCTGGCCGCTCGTCGTGCTGACCGCCCTGCTCACCCTGCTCTGCTGCGCGTACACGCTGTGGAAGGTGCCCGACGGCGGCAGCGGCCGGGCGCTGGTGGCCCTGCTGCTGGTCGTCGAGGTCGGCATCCTCGGCACCTTCCTCGCTCTCGACCTCGTGCTCTTCTTCGTCTTCTTCGAGGTCGTCCTGCTCCCCATGTACGCGATCATCGCCGGCTGGGGCGGCGCGGACCGGCGGCGGGCGGCCCGCAAGTTCGCCCTCTACACGCTGTTCGGCTCGGTGCTGCTGCTTGTCGGCGTGTTCGTGGTGGTGGCCGCCGCCGGGACGGCCGACGTGGTGGCGCTCACCGGCGGCACGGGCCTGTCCCGGGGCACCCAGCTCGCGGCGTTCACGCTGCTGGCGCTGGCCTTCGCGGTGAAGAGCCCGCTCTGGCCGCTGCACTCCTGGCTGCCCGACGCGCACACCCAGGCACCCACCGTCGGCAGCGTCGTGCTCGCCGGGGTGCTGCTCAAGATGGGCACGTACGGGCTGGTCCGGATCGCGGTCGGGGTGGCCCCGGAGGGCGCCCGCTGGGCCGCCCCGGTGCTCGGCGTGCTGGCGGTGGCGGCGATCCTCGTCGGGTCGCTGGTCTGCCTCGCGCAGCGGGAGCTGAAGCGGCTGATCGCGTACTCGAGCGTCGGGCACATGGGCTTCGTGCTGCTCGGGGTCGCCACGCTCACCACCACCGGCATCCAGGCGGCCCTGATCGGCAACGTCGCGCACGGGGTGATCACCGGCCTGCTCTTCTTCCTCGCCGGCGCGGTCAAGGACCGTACGCACACCGGGTCGCTGGACGAGCTGTCCGGGCTGCGGGAGACCGCCCCCCGCCTCGCCGGGCTGCTCGGCTTCGCCGCCGTCGCCTCGCTCGGCCTGCCCGGGCTGGCCGGCTTCTGGGGCGAGGCGTTCGCCGTGGTCGCCGCCGTCGAGGTCGGCGGGGCGCTCTGGACCACCCTGGGCGTGCTGGCGGCGATCGGCGGGGCGCTCACCGCGGCGTACCTGCTGCGGCTGCTGCGCAGGGTGACGCACGGGCGACCCAGCCCGGCGGTCGCACGGCTGACCCCCGGCCTGGCCGGCGCGGAACTGCTCGCGTGGGCGCCGCTGGTGCTGCTCGCCCTCGCGGTCGGCCTGGCCCCGACCCTGGTGCTCGGCGTCGCCGAGGCCCCCGTCGACGCCCTCGTGGAGGTGCTGCGGTGAGCGAGCGGATCATCGGGCTCTGTGCGCTGGTGTCTCGTGACGGCACGCGGCGGAGCGGAGTGCCGGCATGAGCGTGGTGCAGAGCGTCGACAACGTGGCGCTGCTCCCGGTGTACCTGGCCGCCGGCACGGCCGTGCTGGTGCTGCTCGCCGACCTGCTGGTGGCCCGCGCCCGGGTCACGCTGGCCACGGCCGCGATCGGCGCGGCGGCCACGGCGCTCGGCGCGGCCCTGGTCGGCGCCGGGGACGAGCGCCGCACGTTCTGCGTGGGCCCCGACTGCTCGTACGTCTTCGGCGGCCGGGCCGCCCTGGTCGCCGTCGTCGTCGCCCTGCTCACCCTCGGCGTGCTCGCGCTGTCCGGCCCGCTGCTGCGGGCGGGGCAGTCGCCGGCGGGGGAGTACTGCTTCCTGCTCGCCTGCTCGATGACGGGCGGCGTGGTGCTCGGCGCGGCCGGCGACCTGATCACCCTGATCGTGGCGCTGGAGACGCTCACCCTCCCGCTCTACGTCCTCGTGGGGCTGCGCCGGGACAGCCTGGCCAGCGCCGAGGCGGCCGTCACCTTCTTCGTGGTCAGCGTGGTCGCCACCACGCTGACGCTGCTCGGGGCGGCGCTGCTCTACGCGACCACCGGCGGACTGCACCTGGGCCGGATCGGCGCGATCCTCGCAGAGCGCGCGGACCTGCTCGACCTGCCGCTGACCACCGCCGCCGTGGCGCTTGTGGTGCTGGGGCTGGCGTTCAAGGTGGCGGCGGTGCCGTTCCACGCCTGGGCGCCGGCCGCCTACGACGGCGCGCCCCTGCCGGTGGCGGCGTACCTGTCCACCGCCTCCAAGCTGGGCGGCGTGGTGGCCCTGCTCGCCGTCGTGCAGCACGCGCTGCCCGCCGACGTGACCGGCCCGGTGCTCGCCCTGCTCGCGGTGCTGACGATGACCGTCGGCAACCTGGTGGCGCTGCGCCAGCGGCGTACGGTCCGGCTGCTCGCCTGGTCCTCGGTCGCCCAGGCCGGCTACATCCTCGCCCCGCTCGGCGCGCTGGCGCTGACCGCTGGGCGCACCGCCGACGCCCGCACCGCCGCGTACGCGGCCGCCGTGGCGTACGCCGTCTTCTTCGTGGTGCTGGAACTGGCGGCCTTCGCGGCCGTGGTGGCGTTGCGCCCGGCGGGCGCGGACGGCGGCACGGTCGACGACCTGCGCGGGGCGGCCCGGCGTCACCCGTGGCGGGCGGCGGCGCTCGGGCTGGCGCTGATCGGGCTCGCCGGCCTGCCGCCGGGCCTGGCCGGGCTCTTCGCGAAGGTGACAGTGGTCCGTTCGCTGCTGGACGGCGGCGCGGGCTGGCTGGCCGTGGTGGTGGCCGTGAACGCGGTGATCGGCCTGGCCTACTACCTGCGTCTCACCGCCGCCCTGTGGGCCGCGCCGGCCGAGGGGCCGGCCGTTCCGGTGGGCGCCGCCGCCGGCGGCGCCGCGACCGTGGCCCACGTGGCCCCCGTGCGGGCCCGGACGGTCGGCGTGGTGCTGGCCGTGGCGACGGCGGCGGCGCTGGTGCTCGGCTTCGCGCCGCAGCTCGTGCTCGACGTCGCCGCCCGCTGACGCGGCGGTTCGCGTCGGACGGTCTTCCCGTCTTCGGGGGCTTCAGTCCCGACGGGCACTTCGGACATCTCAGGCAACTCACAGCCATGAGACGGATGGTTGGCGGGTACCGGGTTGTTGAACCGGTCAGCGGATCCCGAGCGATCCGTGCTGCACCGAAGGAGTGATCGTGCACCACAACCGTCTGAAGACCGCCGCGCTGCTCGGCCTGCTCACCTCGCTGATCCTGGCGGTGGGCTACTGGTTCGGCGGCAGTGGCGGCCTGGTCATCGCCGTCGTCGTGTCGCTGCTCATGAACGGCGTCACCTACTTCTACTCCGACAAGCTCGCGCTGCGCTCCATGCGGGCGCAACCGGTCAGCGAGGCACAGTTCCCCGAGCTGTACCGGATGGTCCGCGAACTGGCCACCGAGGCCGGACAGCCGATGCCGCGCCTCTACGTGAGCCCGACGTCGCAGCCCAACGCGTTCGCCACCGGGCGGAACCCGCAGCACGCGGCCGTCTGCGTGACCCAGGGGATCACCGAGATCCTCGACTACCGGGAGCTGCGGGGCGTGATCGGGCACGAGCTGTCGCACGTCTACAACCGGGACATCCTCATCTCCAGCGTGGCGGCCGGTCTGGCCGGCATCATCACCATGCTGGCGAACATCGCCTGGTTCATCCCGCTGGGCGGGGGCGACGACGAGGACTCCCCGAACCCGGCCGTGCTGCTGCTCACCATCATCCTGGGGCCGATCGCGGCCACCGTCATCCAGCTGGCGATCAGCCGCAGCCGTGAGTTCCAGGCGGACGCCTCCGGGGCCACGCTCACGAAGGACCCGCTGGCGCTGGCCAGCGCCCTGCGGAAGATCCACATGGGCGCCCAGCGTCGGCCGCTGCCGGCCCAGGGGCAGCTCACCAGCACCGCCCACCTGATGATCGCCAACCCGTTCAAGGGCGGCGGCGTGGCGGCGCTCTTCTCCACCCACCCGAAGATGGAGGAGCGGGTCGCCCGGCTGGAGCGGATGGCCGCGAACAGCGGCCCCGTGCAGTTCCAGCGCTGAGGCGCTGATCACCTTTCCGCCCGTGTCCGGTCCGCCGGACACGGGCGGAACGCCGTGTGAGCGCGTTAACCGTTCCTTCCACGCCTCCGGCGGCGTTAGGGTCGAAAGGTTCCCCGCTCGTTACATCCCCTGGAGGTCGACCGTGGCCGCACTGCGCCAGTACCTGGGCGTCTGGCGGATCCCCGGAGCGCCGATGCTGCTGCTCACCGGCATCGTCGGCCGGCTCGGGATCGGCATGACCCCGCTGGCGCTGCTACTGGTCGTCGAGCAGGTCACCGGCCGCTACTCGCTGGCGGCCGTCGCCGGGGGCATCTACGCCCTCTCCGGCGCCGCGCTCAGCCCCGTGGCGGGCCGGATCGCCGACCGGATCGGCCCCACCCCGGTGCTCGTCGGCACCGCGATCGCCCACCCGTTCGCCCTGCTCGGCCTGCTCTGGTCCGCCCGCTCCGACGCCGGCAGCCTGACGCTGGTCTTCGTGGCCTCCGGGGTCGCTGGCGCCACCTACCCGCCACTGACCGCCGCGATCCGGGGTGCCTGGAACGACCTCACCTCGCCGTCGTCCGGCCGGTGGCAGCTGCGCAACACCGCCCTCGCCGCCGAGACCACGCTCTTCGAGATCGTCTTCGTGCTCGGTCCGCTGCTGGTCGCCGGCTTCATCCTGTTCGCCGACGCCGGGGCGGCCCTGGTCGGTTCGGCCGTGGTGACCCTGGTCGGCACCATGGCGGTGGCCCTCGGCCGGGTCATGCGCGGCTGGCAGCCACACCCGCGCGAACACCAGACCAGGGGGCTCGGCCCGCTGCGCGTGCCCGGCTTCCCGGCGCTGCTGCTCTGCGTCGCCAGCCTGGGCATCGCCTTCGGCGCGGCCGGCGTGACCGTGCCGGCGTTCGCCACCGCCTACACCTCCGAGGACCCCGACAGCCTGGCCGGGGTGCTGCTGGCCGTCTGGGGCGTCGGCAGCGCCGTGGGCGGTTTCTGGTTCGGCGTCCGCAAGCCGGCCCGGAACATGACCCGGCTGTTCTCGCTGCTGCTCGGCGGCGTGGCCGCCAGCTTCGCCGTCTTCGCGGTGATGCCCACCCCCGTGGCGCTGGGCACCGCCCTGGTGATCGGGGGCGCCATGATCGCGCCCGCGCTCACCCTGGAGAACACCCTGGTCGGCCGGATCTCCCCGACCAGCATGCTGAACGAGGCGTACACCTGGGTGGTGACCATGTCGGTGGGGGCCAGCGCCGCCGGTGGGGCGGTGGCCGGCCTGATCGTCGACCACGTCGGCGGGGTGCCCTGGGCGTTCGTCTTCGCCGGGGCCGCGGTCGCCGTCGGGGCCGGGGTCGCGGCCCTGCCCGCCGGGCCCATCTCCCGCGCGGAGGCCACGGCGGTACGCACCGAAGAGCTGCTGCCGGCCTGACGCCTACGGGTTCTGACCCGGTCGGCCCCACCGCGGCGGGGCCGACCGGACACCGTCAGCGGTAGTTGGTGAACTGGAGGGCGACGCCGAAGTCCTCGCCCTTGAGCAGCGCGATGACGGCCTGGAGGTCGTCCCTCTTCTTGCCGGTGACGCGGAGCTGGTCGCCCTGGATCTGGGCCTGGACGCCCTTCGGACCCTCGTCGCGGATCTTCTTGCTGATCGCCTTGGCCTTGTCCGAGTCGATGCCCTGGATCACCTTGCAGTCGATCTTGAAGATCTTGCCGGACGAACGCGGGTCGCCGGCGTCCAGCGACTTCAGCGAGATGTTCCGCTTGATCACCTTCTCCTTGAAGACCTCCAGCGCCGCCCGCACCCGCTCCTCGGTCTCCGCCTGGAGGCTGATCGCCTCCTCGCCCGACCAGGAGATCTCGGCGCCGGTGCCCCGGAAGTCGAACCGCGTCGCGAGCTCCTTCTCCGCCTGGCGGAGAGCGTTGTCGACCTCCTGGCGGTCGACCTTGCTCACGATGTCGAACGACGGGTTCGCTGCCATGCTCATGCTCCTGCTGTCCGGCGGTCTGTGGTCCTTCGTCCCCCGCTGACCAGCGGTACGACCCCCTGACGGTACCCGGTTGCGCCGAGGCCAGGGTGAGCCGCTATCCTTGCTTCCGCTGCCGCGTTACGACGCGGTGGGGTGCCCTGGCGGGTTGCCCGAGCGGCCAATGGGAGCGGACTGTAAATCCGTCGCGAAAGCTACAGAGGTTCGAATCCTCTACCCGCCACCAGGAGCACCAACGGCCCCTGACCAGCAGGAATGCTGATCGGGGGCCGTTGTCGTTTGTCTGGCCGAGTCCGGCTGAGTCCAGCCGTTGACGACTGGTTGTGGGCAGATGGTGGGCAGGTCGATCTTGCCTTTGAGCGCGTCCCTGGGGCTGCATCTGTGGGTGTTGGTGGCGCTCGCCGGGTAGGTGCGGGCCGCGACCGTAGAGACCGGCTGAGGGCCTCTGCGGCTGGGTGTCGTTGGCTGCGGGAGGTAGGCCGGGGGCAAGCCAGTCCCGGGGTTGGACTGGCGCGGCAGTCGGAAGCCCGGACCGTCGACCAGGTCGACCCGTTCGGCTTCCGTACCGCCTGGCCGTGATCGTGTCGCCCTTGGGGGCGGCGGTCCGGCGGCAGTCGGTGGCTCTCCGCCCCGGCGCCGAAGGCGGCCGGGGCGGCTTGCCGCCGGCCGGCTCACCGCCCCCGCGCCGCGCGAAGCGCGGCGCCTTGATCCAAAACAGAATAAATCGGCAGTTGCGGCCCTTGCTCGGAAGCTATGGACTGCCAGGGAGGCGGTTAACGAAACCCCTTAACTGCTCTCCACACTGCAGCACTGTTACCTCAACTGGGACTTCCTTCTGTAGAGCCGAAGTCGAGCTGGCCTTGACCGGCGGACTCTTCCGAGTTTCCAGAAGTAGAGCTTCCCAAGCCGGTAGCGGATGATCCGACTCTTATTGCTGCCACTTTTGCCAAGAAGTCCTTGTGGGCGCGCTTCGTTAGATCGAGTAAGCCATGCCAGGTCTGATGGGCAACGCGGGAGTCAGACCTTAGCGAGGAAAGCGCCACTGAGCCTAGGCGGTCAATGTGGTCGACTACGAACGTTAGCCGCCGTATCGGAAACTGGTTACCGAGTTCGGGGTTGGCATCCAGAAAGTTGCTGAGCGCTTGGAGATAATCGATTCCCCGGCCATACTCGTAGTCGGTGAGCCGGTATTGGAGCCTCTTAATCTCGACGATCCAGAGCTGACCGGCGTCATTTAGCATGACAAAGTCAGGCTCTCTCTTTGGGTTCTCGATTGCCGACGTCACGATAGTTTCACCGTAGTTCTTGGCATACCAAGTCTCAAAGCTTGCCCGGACTCGCTTCAAGGACTCGTTCATGCCCAATGGAGTCCACTCAGGCGAGAGGAGCCAAGGTGCCTGTTCGATCAGCTCCTGTAGAGGGCGTTCCAGCGTTGTGCCATCCGAGATGAGCTCTTCAAGCTTTGCAATGACCTCAAGTCGCTCCTCGGCAACCTGCCCCAGCGAATACATCTCCGCCAGACGCGCTCGATGGAAGAGCGCCATCACTGCGTCGATGGTCGTAGCAGTAGTTTCAGCTACTTCCCGAAGTGTCCCTAGCAGGGTGCGGTGGGGGCCAATCGACATTGCAAGATTCGCGATTTGGTCGATATGGTCTTGGTCATCCAGCGCCTCGGGATCTAGGTCTTTCACCAGAAGCTTCGCGGCCTCCGTAACCGACTCTCTCAGTTCTGGCTCGCTCGGTGCCGCCTTGTCTAGACGCTGCTTGAGGTCAGACTTCTTCTCAAAGTCCTTCCACTTCTGGTTGCGAACCGCCTTCTCGGCGCGTTTGCCGAGGTCCTTAATGAGTTTTTGGCCCCAAACCTTAAGCGCCTCCCCCTGATCCGATGACCATAAGATGTCTTGGCGGTCCGACCGAACGAGGTCGTCTTCCTCGTCGAGCCATTCCGCATGAAGTTCGCCCACAAGATATGACCGCATCTTGTATTCGCCTGTGAAGCCGGCGCCAATATCGAAGTCCCGGGTTTGAGCGACGATCTTTCCGCGCGCGTAAACTCGAACTCCCGCCATCGCCGGGTCCTTGTACGGTTTCCGGGAGAAAGCAACGAACCCCGTAACTGGAAGGTAGCCATCCTCGAAGCGCACAGGTCGGTCGGCTAGGTCGATATATGTATCCTCAAGGTAATCGATCTTCAAGCTTCCAAGCTGGAACGGCTCTCCGCTCTTCAGCGAATCATGAACGGTCACTACCCAGTCGTCGCGCGAGATTCCAAACCGAGCCGACAGCTGCCGGTCCAACTCTTCACGACTCGGCACTTTCTTACGGAAGAAGTCGCGTAGCCTGATGACTGTCCCTGAGGAATCCGAGAACGTTCCATCAAGTGGGCCGGGCTCCGGGTTGTACTCCTCGTCAGTGTCGGCAATTATGTCTGCCAGCCGCAGCACAATGTGAGATACTCGCCAGCCGTTGGGAGTCTCCTCGCCTCCAGCCGTTATAACCTCAACGGTTTCACAGATGCCGAAAGGTGCGAGCTTGCCGATGCCCTTGCGGCCCATCACGGGACGCAGCTTCAAACGCGACTTATCGCTGCCTGTTCGCTTGCGTCGATCTGCCCCAACCGACAGGTAGTGACGGTTCAGTTCCTCATCCGTCATTCCATGGCCATCATCCGAGATGATGATCTCATAATGTTGTGACACGGCCTGAATCTGTTCAAACGGGACCAGCGGGATTTGGCCTGAGCCGAGCCACTCATCTCGTCCGACGCTCTCCTCAGGAGGCGCTGTGTCGGCCGCTGGTTCGACTTCATCAGGTCCCGACTTGGCGGCAGCAGAGCTAAGGAACGCGCCCCACGGCAAAGTGATCTCTACGGTTTCCGCATCTGCGTCGTACGAGTTGGCGATCAGCTCCGCTAGAACAGCCGTGACCCTGTCGTAGAGCTTGATGCCCAGTTTGTCGATCGTGAGGCGGCTGATCCTCATCGTGTACTTCGGAGCCCCAGGGGCGGCGTCACTAGGAGGCCGAGCAGCCGGCACTTGGGCCGCAGTTAGGTCGCTTGGGTGAGACGAGGGCCCCGCAGCGCCTGGAGATGGTTGCTGTCTGTCTTGCACGCGACCTCCCGTGTGGACGTAGGTGAGCATCGTCACCCACGGAGACACACGGCGCCACCCCATCGTAGATCCGGTGGCTACGGAAAGTCGCGGTCGTCTGTGGAGCAAAGATCATGTAGCATGCCCCCGTGGACCGTCTGACATGCATCGACCTGTTTGCCGGTGCTGGCGGTGCCACGGAGGGTCTGCGAGCCGCTGGCTACGATGTCGTCGGTGCGGTAGAGGTTGACCCAGCCGCTGCAGCCTCGTACCGATTGAATCACCCTGGAACAAAGCTCTGGCAGCGCGATATTCGATCGCTGCCAGCCAGGAAGCTACGGCAGGAAAGCGGGCTTGCCATAGGGGAACTCACCCTGCTAAAGGCGTGCCCCCCGTGCCAAGGGTTTTCGACCCTAGCTCGCGGCGATGACTCTAATAGCAGTAACGACCGGAACGATCTAGTTTTGGATGTCGTACGCTTCGTCCGCGCACTTCGGCCTGCTGCCATTATCTTGGAGAATGTTCCGGGACTTGAACGTGACTTCAGATTCAGTCGTATCAAGAAGTCGATATCGGATCTCGGCTACGCTTTGAATTCGTTCAAGCTTGATGCCGCTTCGGTTGGGGTGCCGCAGCGGCGACGTCGATTGATCATGATTGCGATCCGGGGACGCAAGGTCGAAATCCCAGCTACGCTGCGCGATCTACTTGGTGAGTGGTTTGTTGACCAGCCACGAACAGTACGAGAGGCGCTGGCTGACCTAGCTTTGGCGATTAGTCCTGGTGATTCCCTCAACAAACACCGCGCACACTCGCCCAAGGTTATGGCTCGCATTTCAGCTGTGCCAATAGGTGGCAATCGTTTCGACCTGCCTCCGGAACACCAGCTGGCTTGTCACGTCAACCTTGGCAGGAGAAACGCCACCGCCTCGTATGGCCGAGTGCGCTTGGATGAGCCCGCACCAACGATGACCACTCGGTGCACAACGCCAGCCTGCGGTTCGTTCATTCACCCGACCGAACACCGCGGACTGACACTTCGGGAAGCGGCGACTTTCCAGACCTTCCCCTTCTCCTACCGCTTTTCAGGGGACTTCGGATCGATCGAACGCCAGATAGGGAATGCTGTACCGGTCCGAATGGCGCAGGCTCTAGGCGAGGCCGTGAAGGTGTTGCTGCCCGCGCCCGCTATCTCATCAAGTGTGTCTTCCTAGTCGTCTTGTTCTGCGTCATATCACGTTAGGTAGCAGTTCGTGCCGGCGACAACAAGGGGTAGCGAGTCTGGAGGGTAGGAGCCCACGCGCCATCGTCATCATGATGATCGCCAGAAACTCGGCGGGCTCCCAGGCAGTGCCCGCGTCCGGCCGTCCTGCGCAGGGCCGCCTTGGGGATACACAAAAACACTAGACCTGATGGGCCGTTGCTGAACGTGGCGAGGGTCGGAATCGCTATGGACCCGTCTGGCGTAGCCGATACACCCTCATGACCGTTTCAACCTTGCTTTCTGTTCGCGTAACACTCTGGTGCTCGACCAATGTCGCTCCGACCTCGACATCGAACAGGGCTGCTAGCTCCGCATCGGCAGCAATTTCACGTCGCCTCGTCTGCGCGTCGCTGAACCGGTCAGGGTAGGCATTTGCGTAAGTGCCCCTACCATGTTCGGTGGTAGCTAAGCCGGCCTCTCGCAGGGCGGCGATTGCTTGACGGATTGTGCCGCGGCTTGCCCGGAACTCGGCGGTAAGGGCGGTCTCGGCTGGCAAGAGTGCTCCGGGCGGTATGGCGCCGTTCTCGATGCGTTCCCTCAGTTGGTCGGCGATGACGCGATAGCGGGGCAGTCCGTAGTGCGGGGTGGGCACCCGCTCACCGTACCCGGCACTTGTCTTACCAAGTAACAAGCAAGCAGCGCGATTTGACGTATAGACAACTCGTCCACTTGTAGGTACGTTTCCCTATGTGCGGCCAGAGTGACGGCTCGTGTCAGGGGTGGTGTCGTGTCGGCCCTGGCCGCATCTGATGCGCGGCGTCCTGTCGGACCGGTTGCGGTAGCCGCGCGTACAAGTTGGCTCGGCGATACCCGACCCGTCTGTGTCGGACGGTGCGCCGTGCCTTCATCCGGGCCGGTGGCTGGCTGCATTCCCCCGCGGCTGGCCACCGGTCCCCGCCTACCTGTGGAGGTGCGATGTCCGGCTCTCATCGTCGGCGCCGCTGGTTCTCGTCCTGGTGGTCCTGGTGGCGTCCATCGATTCGGGCTGTCAGCTTGAACGCTCTGTCGAGTTCACGCCCGGCTTCTGTCCCGCCGTCGCATCGGTGGCCCTCAGGGCCGACGCGGGAGTTGCCCGCGCTGCGGTACGCGCCACCGATGACGCGGGCGCAGCTCTACCGGGGCAACAGTGGGCGGTGGCCGCGATGAGCCGCACAAGCAAACCGGCTGACGTCACGAGCCACCCGGACTGGTGCGCCCCGGATCGCTGCGGCCACCTGGTGCCACCGCTGATGACGCACATGGCCCGCCGCCATCGCGGCCCGATGTATCGGGTCGGCGACACCCGAGCGAGCGGCCACATCGTCACGTACCTCATCGGTGCCGACGCTCGGACGCCCTTGATCGCGGTTCACGCGACGTGCCGGGCCGGGATGAGCTGGGCGGAGTTGCCGTTGCCGCAGGTTGTCCAACTGGTCGAGCATCTCCGCGGGCTACTGAAGCAAGCTGGCGGCCACCCGGGGGCCGACGATGAGTGAGGGCGAACCCATGACGGAGCGTCGGTTGTCCTCGATCGCGCCGGTCGTGTGCCCGATGTGGTGCCGGGGATGCGGACCGAACGATCCGATGCACCGGGGCTTGCCATCCACCATCGGGCGGGAGCGGACCGGCTGGGTCACCGTTCAACTGCTTGTCGACCGGTTCGAGCGCCGGGACCTGGCCATCAAGCTCGACGCGACCCGCTATGGCGCAACGCAGACCGTGCTCATGTCACCGGAGCAAATGGACCGGCTCATTGACGAGCTGACGCGAACCCGGCTGGCGATGCTGGCGCCGGTTGGCCGGCAGGGACGGGCGGGGGAGACGCAGTGACCACCAACAGCCACAGCCGGCGTGGCGTAGCCGCCCCTCGTACTCCCGGCCCTCGCCGTGGTCAGTCACCGCGAGCGGCGGTAGCGATCCCTCCGGTTCCCGAACGGCCCGTTGGGGGGACCACCTGGCAGACGTTGGAACGTCTAGGGGGTACGGTGACCGGTGTGCATAGCCGGGACTGGCGCCCTCGTTACCTGCAACTCGCTGAGGAGTTGCGGGCGAAGATCATGAACGGGGAGCTGCCACCGGGCATCCTGATGCCGAGCGAGACCGAGTTGGCCGAGTCGTCCGGCCTGTCCCGCACTAGCGTCCGCAACGCCATCCGGCAGCTTCGGGAATGGGGTCTGGTTCGGGCAGAGCAGGGGCGCGGCACCTACGTGCGGGCACCCCGCCAGCGGGTACGCCGTCGCAACACCGAACGGTACCAGTGGGAGAAGGATCGCGTTCTGCTCGACGAGGCGGAGCGGCTGAAGACTGGCGCCACCGAGCACGACACCGGCCTGACAGTTGATGATCTCAAGTTCCACGCCGAATACTCGCGGGTGAACGCCGACGAGGAGATGGCGGCGGCCTTGCGCGTCGAACCGGGTACGCCGCTGCTGCGCCGGGTCTACTGGACGTCCTCCCGGCACGAGAACGCGCCGCTGACCGTGTCGTACTCCTACCTGCCGTATGACCTGGTGGCCGCGAACCCGGACCTGCTCGATGAGGGCAAGGAGCCGTGGCCGGGCGGTACACAGCATCAGCTCTACACGCTGGGCATCGAGTTGGATCGGATCGACGACGAGGTTCGCGCGCGTCCGCCGTCGCCGGATGAGGCCGAGTTGCTCGACATCGACCCGGGCGTCTCCGTGCTCACGGTGCGGAAGACCTCGGTCGACACCAACGGGCGCGTCGTCGAGGTCGCCGACGTGGTGATGCCGGGTGACCGCACCGAGCTTGTCTACTCCCACAAACTCCAGCGGTGGAAAACTTGACGCAGCTCGTCTCGGTCATCACTCCGGTCCACGCGCCCAGCATCGAGTACCTTGCTGGCGCCTACGAGTCGTTGGTCAAGCAGGAGATGCCTGACGGCTGGGACTGGCAATGGCTCGTCCAGGAGGACGGGCAGACCGGCGCCCTGGTCAACGTGCTGCCCGACGATCCCCGGATCAGTCACGGAACCGGCCGTCCCGGCGGGCCTGGCGTAGCTCGTACCCTCGCGCTGTCCCGGGTTTCCGGGAAGCTCATCAAGGTCCTGGACGCCGATGACCAGTTGACCCCCAGTGCGCTCGCCCGGGACATCGCCGCGTTCGCCGCGCATCCTCACATCGGCTGGGCTACTTCCCGCGTGCTCGATTTGCTGCCCGACGGGTCGACGGCCGGATGGGACCAAGATCCGGCCGGCGGACTCGTCGACCGCGGTTCGGTCCTGTCGTTCTGGCAGGCAAACGGCTATCGCGCGTCCGTGCACCCGGCGACGCTGTGCCTACGGCGGGATCTCGTCTTCGCCCTGGGCGGCTGGATGGCCCTGCCCGCCTCCGAGGACACCGGCCTTCTGCTCGCCGCCAACGCGGTCAGCGAGGGCTACTTCACCCGCGAATACGGCTTGCTCTACCGGAAGTGGCCCGGCCAGGTGACCAGCCAGCCCGCGCACCGGGAACCTGCGGAGTACCAGGGACGGATGAAGATCATCGAGGCCAGAGCCAACGCCCTGGCCTCGATGCTGCCTAACGGATTGCCGCTCACGCCTCCGGCGTAGCCTCGTGCCCCGGCATCCCGTGGGTACGCCGCCGCTGCTTCATCTCTGCTTCGTAGATGTGCCGCCGCCCGCCGGCCAACTTCTCCCGTGCGTCCCGCTCGATCTCCTGGAACGCCGCGTAGTAGCCGTCGTCGAACTCCTCCATGATCTGGAACGTCCACCGCCCGGGTAGCACGTTGCGCCCCAACAGCTCGTGCTCGACCCGGTCGGCCACCTCGGCGTGCCCGGCCTCGCGGAGCAGCTTCACCACCCGATCGAGCGTGAGGTCCGCGCCGCCGACGAGCTGGTGCGCCGAGTACAGGTGCCCCCGCACCCGGTGGATCGTCTCCAGCGCCTTGCTCAACTCTCCCAATGCCTCGACCGTGGTGTCATCTACGCCTACTGGACGCGAGTGCTCTTCATCCACGGACCGGTTCTCGTCGTTCACGGCGTCACCAGTACCCAACCCGCGTGCTTCCATTCGTGCTAGCCATCGAGGCACAGTCCTCTTCGATTCATGCGCCCAGCGCGTCTTCCTGGCTACCTCGCATTTCCCGGTACCATCACGAAGGCATTGACCGGCCAGCCGTGGGGCGGAAGTCGTCTTCAGGCCCCTCAAGGGGCGAAAGCCGTCCCACGGAGAAGGGAGGCCGGTGTAATGCCGATCGAGGGTTGCCAGATCTGCGGACAGCGCAGGGTTGGTAGGCACCGCAAGTCCGGCTGGGGGTGCCTCAGCAACGTGATTGAGCTGGCAGTTCTCGCCCTGAGGTTGCTGGCGCCGCTCGTCGTCGGGCTTGGTGCAGTCCTCAAGGAAGATGAGCCCGCCTAAAGACGGGCTCACCCGGTGGGGGTTGCCCTCGCCTCTCGTTTGCCTACGGTGCGCGGGGGCTTCCTCCATCTCAGATCCGAAGGAACGGCGGCACTGCTGCGGGTTGAAGACCTTTCCGCTCGGTGTTGCGTTGAGCGATCAACGCACCTAACAGTCCAAACCTTAGCTTCGGACCTTGCTCCAACTTACACACTCGCCGCCATGGGTAGATGTTATACGCGCCGTTTTAGAAGTCTCTAAACCAATCACGTATGAGGTGCCAGCGAGCAGCTCGGTCATGTGCGGCTTCTCCGGCGGCGTTGGTTAGGTCGGTTAGCGCCTCGGTGTCGCGGTCACGAAGACCGCCGATGGGGCTGCTGTGAAGGTTTGCGATCCCAGCAGCGCGAGAAGCCATCCAGCCCGCAGGGGCTCCAGCAGACTTGTTGACTTGTCTGCCAAGTGCCGTCTACCTTGGAGTCTCAACTTGGCAGACATGCCAACAACCTGGAGGTTGAGCGATGGCTCTGCGTGGCGGTACGAGGTTCGCCGTGCGTTGTGAGGACGTGTTCCCGGCGGGATGCGCCCTGGTCCCCGAGTCCCTCGGTGAGGTCGAGGACTACGACGAGAAGACCGGCCGGCGTAGCCCGGCGAAGGACAAGCTGACCGGCCAGCGTGTGTGGCAGGTCCGCGTGATGGACCTGGACCCGGAGCTTGGAAAGCGTTCCCGGGAGACGACGGTGAAGATCTCGGCTGACTACCAGCCGGTTCCGCCGACGGGCGCCCCGTTCGAGGCGGTGGAGTTCGAGGGCATGACGGTCACGCCCTACGTGTCGAACAACGGTCGGATGGCGTACTCGCTGCGGGCGACCGGGATGCGCGCCCCGGCGGGCGTGGCCGGCAAGGCGGCGGCGTAGCCGCATCAGGTGGGGGCGGGGCTGTCAGGTCTTGGCGGACGGCAGCCCCGCCCTCTGTCTCTTCCCCCTGCTCTGTCGAGAGAGGTAGTGACGTGTCCAAGCGTAGGCGTTCGGCTGCCCCGGCTCAGCCTCGGTGCGGCGTGTGTCAGTCCCGATTCGACCCGGCCGGCGGCGCGGCTGACCGCTGCCCGCTCTGCGTCGGGCAGCTCGTTCTTCCCCTCCCTGCGGTCCGCGATGCGTCGGGTCGGTTCGTGTCGCTGCGGGGTGCGCGATGATGCGCCGGCCCCGTGGCGGGGTGGTGATGGTGACCGCCGGGGATCTGATGGTGATCCGGCCGAAGCGGTTCAAGCTGCCGATGTGGGCGGTCATGCTCGGCCTGGTGCTGCGCTGGCTCGCCCTGGCCTGCTGGTGGTGCCTCCGTCACCCGGTCGCCGTGGGCCTGGCCGTGCTCGCCGTCGTCCTCTACGCCGACTACGGCTGGGCGGGTCTGGTCGTACCGCTGGTCCTGGCGTTAGCGCTGTCTGCGGTGTGGCGGTGGCGCGACGAGGCGTCCTGGTGGCGGTGGTGCGCGGGGCCGCTGCTCGGCCGGTTCCGTCAGGTGTTCGTGTACCGGCGGGCGTGGTATGAGGCCATGACCCTGTGCGGTCTCGCCGAGACGTATGACCATCGGGCCGTCTTTCCCGAGCTGCTTCGCGTGCGTTCGGATCAGGCCCTCGACGTGCTGACCATCCGCATGGTCCGCGGGCAGACCCCAGCCGACTTCCAGAAGGTGACGGCGAACCTCGCGTACGCCTTCGGCCGGCGGCACGCCCGGGTCTACTCCGAGCGGCCCGACGATGCACCGATTCGAACCGGCTATTGGGCGTTGGTGCTGGGGTGGGTGGACCGGGTGCGGTTCCGGGATCGGCCGACCGTGGTCTACCTGGTGCTCGTCCGCACCGACGCCCTGCGGCCGGTCGTGGCCCCCTTCGATGCTCCGGCAGTCCCCGACTTCACCGCTCTGCCGCTGGCTCGGCGGGAAGACCTGGGCACCTGGTCCCTGCACCTGCTCGCAACGCACGTCCTCATCGGCGGGGCCACCCGGTCTGGCAAGGGCTCGGTGCTCTGGTCGCTGGTTCGCTCGCTGGCCGGCGGAATCACTTCTGGCCTGGTGCGGCTATGGGTGATCGATCCCAAGGGCGGGATGGAGTTCGCCATGGGTCGGCCGCTGTTCGCCCGGTTCGCCTGCAAGTCCTTCGAGGCCATGGCCGACCTCCTCGACGAGGCCGTGACGGTGATGCGGGAACGTCAGACCCGGCTCGCCGGCACGGTCCGGGTGCACACGCCGACCGAAGCTGACCCCCTGGTCGTGGTCGTCGTCGACGAGATGGCCGCGCTCACCGCGTACCTGCAAGACGCCGACCTGCGCAAGCGCATCGCCGGCTCGCTGGGCCTGCTGCTGTCCCAGGGGGCCGGCGTCGGCGTCCTGGTGGTGGCCGCGTTGCAGGACCCCCGCAAGGAGGTGCTGCCGTTCCGGGACCTGTTCCCGACCCGGATCGCGCTCGGGCTCACGGAGGCGGCACAGGTCGACCTCGTGTTGGGCGAGGGTGCCCGCAACCGGGGTGCCCTGGCCGACCAGATGCCCCGGTGGGCCAAGGGCGTCGGGTACGTGATCCTCGACGGCACCCCCGAACCGATGCGCGTCCGGTTCTCGTACGTCAGCGACGACGACATCCGCGACATGGCGCGGCAGTACCCGGCGCCGGTCGACGCGTCGGACATCCTCGCCCAGGTCGGCCGGGAAACCGCCACCGAACCGGTACGCCCTCCGCTGCCCCGCAAGCCGTCCGGGCCGCTGCTGCCCGACGCGCTGCGCAACCTGCTCGACCGCGACAGCGGGGGTGATCTCAAGTGACCGGCACCCCGAACGGCCGCCGCTTCTACCGGCTCCGTACCCCCGAACCGACTACCGCCGTCTCCGTCCGGGTCGACCCCGAACGGCCTGACCCGTACCCGGTCTATCTGGCGGTCGGTGCGGGCCGGCGACGGATGTCCCTGACCCCCGACGAGGCATGGGCGCTGTGGCGCTGCCTCTCCGAAGCTGTCGCCACGCTCGGCACCCCTCCCGACTACATCCGCACCGATATCCGACCTGCCCGGAGGTAACCGCCATGAACACCCTCACCCGCTTCATCAACCGGCTCCGGCGTCCGCTGCGTATCCAGCTCGTCGGCCCCGCCGACCAGACCGCCGCCGCCCTCCACGGCCTGGCGCAGATGGTCAACCGCCGACGCGACATGAACGACCGGCGAATCCGCATCGACGTCACCATCCGCGAGAAGCCGTTGGAGGAGTGGCGATGACCGAGCGCACCGAATCCGCCGTACGCCTGGTGATCCTGCTCGCCATCGGCACGATGGCCGGCGCCGCTGCCTTCACCCACGTTCACGACCTGTCCGTGGCCCACGGCCAACCGCACTGGATCGGCTGGGCCAATGCCGTAGCCGTCGAGCTGATGGCGATCTACCTCGGCCTCGAACTCCGCGCCCGCCGCCGTGCTGGTCGCCCGGTCGGCCTGGTCGCGGCGCTGCTCGTCGCGTTCGCTCTGCTTTCCCTCGCCGTCCAGGTCGCCGAAGCGGAACCCTCGGTGTGGGGCTGGATCGTGGCGGCCGTACCGTCCCTGGCGTTCCTCGCCCTGGTGAAGGTCGTCCTGTCCAACGCCCCGGTCACCCCGCCGGCTCCCGAACCGGACCAGCCGCAGGCCGACTGGTACGAGGTGCCCGAGCAGGCCACCCCCGACCCCGAACCCCAGCGTCCGGCCGACCCCGTACCGCCGGCTGTCCCGGCTCCGGCTGTCATCTCTGCCCCGGCGGCGGTGCTGCCTCCACGTGTCGTCCAGCCGAACCGGCCACACGTCGTCGGGATCATTCGATGACGGTTGCGACCCTGCCTGGCCTTGCCCCCGCCGCCCCGGCCCCGGTTGCTGTTCCTCGGCCGGGGTCGCGGGCGGCCCGCATGGCGCTACCCCGCTCGGTCGACGTGCTGAAAGAGATCGCCGCTGAGTACGGCGTCTGCGTCCGCCCCCTGGCAATGCGCCGCACCGACCTCGACACCGGCCTGACCGAGGTCATCGACCTGCCCTGCGGGGCGACCCGTGAGGACAAGTGCGGGCCGTGCGCGAAGAAGAACCGCCGGCTGCGGCAGGCCCAGATCCGCGAGGGCTGGCACCGCGACGACGAGCCGCTACCCGGCCCGGAACCCGCGACCGAGGCGCAGAAGTCGCTGATCCTGTTCCGCGCACACCTAGAGTTCTCCCGCGACGAAGCGGTACGCGCCGCCCAGTGGGACCAGGTCACCGACATCGACGAGGCCATCCGCGAGGTAGAGGAAGCCATCGCCGCCGAAGGTCTGCGCGGGCGCGTCGGACCACCCCACGGCAACGTCGACGAGGACCAGGACGATGAGCCCGGCCGCCGGCGCAAGCGCTCCACCAAGCGGCGCCAGGATGCCCCCGACCTGCCCCGGCGCAAGGTCGAGCGGCGCACCGTCGGCAAGACCTACACCGCCCCGGACGGCTCGACCTTCCGGCCGTCCATGTGGCTCACGCTCACCCTCGACTCCTACGGGCCGGTCCGCCCCGACGGCACCCCGGTCAACCCCGACCGGTACGACTACCGCCGCGCCGCCTGGGACGCCGTGCACTTCCCCCGGCTGCTCGACCGGTTCTGGCAGAACCTGCGCCGCTGCGAGGGCTGGAACGTCCAGTACGCCGGCTGCGTCGAGCCCCAACGTCGCCTCGCCCCACACGCGCACTTCGCGATCCGGGGCACCATCCCGCGCGACGTGCTGCGCACCGTGGCCGCCGCGACCTATCACCAGGTCTGGTGGCCGAGCGTGGATGTCCAGCGGTACAGCCTCGACCGGCTCCCGGTCTGGGACGAGCAGGCGGCGGCGTGGGTCGACCCGGACACCCACGAGCCGCTGACCACCTGGGCGGAAGCCCTCGACGCCATCGACGACGACCCGGACGCCGAGCCGGTGCACGTCGTCCGCTTCGGCGCCCAGGTCGACGCCCGCGGCGTCATGCCCGGCACCGAGGACGCTGAGCGGACCATCCGGTACGTCACGAAGTACATCACCAAGCACACCGGCGACTGCCACAAGGCGACCACCGACCGGCAGCGCAAGCACCTCGACCGGCTCTGGCACCAACTTCAGCTCACGCCGTGTACCGATCGCTGCGCGAACTGGCTGCTGTACGGCGTCCAGCCGAAGAGGGCGAACGCAAAGCTCAAGCCGGGCCGCTGCAAGGGCAAGGTGCACCAGCGGGACACCCTCGGCATCGGTGGCCGGCGCATCCTCATCTCCCGCGACTGGTCCGGCAAGACCCTCGCCGACCACAAGCACGACGCGCGGGCCTGGGTGCGTGCCCTGCTTGGTGCCACCACCGACAGCGTCACGGCCGGCGAGACCGGGCAGCTGGTCGATGACCAGGGCGCCACCGCCGAACGGGTCCGGCACGCCTGGGAACTCGCCCGACCCGACGATCCCGACGTGGGACCGCTGTCCCACCGGCTCATGCGGTCGATCAGCGAACGCGCCCGCTGGCGCTCCGAACTGCTCGCCGCCAAGGACCGGGCTGCGCAGGGGGCGCCAGATCTTTCGGCAACTCAGCACAGCGCACAGCACCACGGGGAGGAAACGCAGTGAACGAGGAGTTGTTGACCGTGCCGGAAGTGCTCGCCGAGCTGCGCGTACCGCGCTCGACCTGGTTCTACTGGCGGCAGACCGGCAAGGGACCGCGGGTGATCAAGCTCCCGAATGGGCAACTGCGGGTCCGCCGATCGGCGCTCGGTCGGTGGCTCGGTGACCTGGAGCAGGACGCGGCGTGAAGAGTTACGAGGTCCAGATCTGGGAGATCGGCAAGCGCGTTGACCGGAAGGCTCGGCCATGGCGGGTCCGCTGGGCGGTGAGCAACCAGCGCTTCGAGGAGATGTTCCGTACCAAGGCTCTGGCGCACTCGTTCCGCGCCGAGCTGGTCCAGGCGGCCAACGCGGGGGAGCCCTTCGACCCTGCCACCGGCCGCCCGGTCTCGGAGGCCAGAACCAAGAACCCCACTACGTGGTACGCGCACAGCCGCGCGTACGTCGAGATGAAGTGGCCCCGGGCGGCGGCCAAGACCCGGCGGTCGATCGTGGAGGCGCTGACCTCCATCACGGTGACCCTGACCCGGCCGACAAAGCGGGGCCGACCGGATGACGCCCTGCTCCGTGAGGCGCTGTACCTCTACGGTCTCAACCCGCGCCGCTGGTCCGACGAGATCCCGGCCGACCACGCGGCGGCACTCACCTGGCTGGAAACCGCCTCGCTCCCGGTAGTCGAGCTGGACTCGCCCGCGATGGTCCGCCGCGTCCTCGACAGCCTGTGCGTACGCCTCGACGGCAAGCCCGCGGCTGCCTCCACCGTCCAGCGCAAGCGGGCCACCTTCTACAACGCGCTTGGGTATGCCGTCGAGCTGGAGCTGATCGCCTCCAACCCGGTCGACCGGGTGCAGTGGACCGCCCCCGAGGTGGCGCAGTCCATCGACCGGCGGGTGGTGGCGAATCCTGCCCAGGTCGCCACGCTGCTGGAGGCGGTGAAATCTCTCGGCAAACGGGCCGACAAGGTGACAGCGTTCTTCGGCTGCCTCTACTACGCGGGCATGCGACCTTCCGAAGCGGCGGACCTGCGGCGGGAGGACTGCGACCTTCCCGGGCGCTGCCTGGGCTGCCGGACGGACTTCGACGACCTGGCGGCGGTGAAGCCTTCGGCGTCCTGCGACCACGAGAAGATCGAATACCGCTGGGGCCGTTTGGTGCTCGCCGGAACCGCCCCGCGCGCCGGGTCGCACTGGACCGATGACGGCGGCTCCCACGAGCGGCGCGGCCTCAAGCACCGGGGCCGGCAGGAAACCCGGACGGTCCCCATCCCGCCCCGGCTGGTCGAGCTGCTGTGCGCGCACGTCGAGAACCACGGCGTCGGCCCGGACGGTCGCTTCTTCCGGGGCCTGCACGGCGGTCCGCTCTCCGAGTCGGTCTATGACCGGTGGTGGAAACTTGCCCGAGAGAAGGCGCTGACCGCACCCCAGGTCGCCTCGCCCCTTGTACGCCGTCCTTACGACCTGCGTCATGCGGCGGCCTCGCTGTGGCTGAATGCCGGGGTCCCGCCGACCGAGGTCGCCCGGCGCCTGGGCCACGGCGTCGCCGTCCTGCTCCGCGTCTACGCCAACTGCATCGACGGCGGAGACGACACCGTCAACGACAAGATCGGCGGTGCACTCGGGTGAATCCAGCTCGTCTCCACGACACTACGAGAACCGACATGCCTCTCTCTGTAGGTCCGTTAGGGGAGCAGGACGGGAGACTCCCGCAGGAAGTTGCGTCAGGTCGTCCATGGCAGTGCACCGAATTCGTGCAGACGTCAGTCCTACGGCGCCGCGCAGGTCTGCTCCGCTCAAGTCTGCCGCCACTAGAGAAGCGCCCTGTAGATCGGCGCTGCGAAGATCGGCGCCTCGCAAGTCGGCGCCTTGGAGGTCAGTGCCGTGCAGGCGTACGAAACGAAGATCAGCGCTACCTAGGAAGGCTTCGCTGAGGTCAGCGTTACCGAGTTCAGCTGCGTAGAGGTTCGCTCGTCCCATGAAGGCCTTTCTCAACTTGGCCGCTCCCAGGAAGGCTCCTCGGAGGTCCGCATTGTCGAGGTATGCCCCTTCAAGGACGGCTTTGCTTAGCCTTGCGCCGCCGAGATTGGTAGCGGCTAGATTCAGCCCTTCAGGTAACTGATCGTGTCTGGTGTTTCGGCGGCCAAGAACCGTAAGTGCGGCCTGGATGTCCTCCGGCATGTCTGGACGAACGAAGGTACCCGCGGCTGTAACCGGTCGTATCGGGCCAGCGTCGGATGCCCGAGCGTGTACGCGGATGAAGGCGGCAAGGACTTCTACGACGGCAGGATGGTCAACGGCAGAGTCACGCATGATGCGCTCAAGAGAGTAGATGGCCCCGAGGCGGACATCCATCTTGTCTCTGCCAGGCTGACCAAGTTGCTCGACAGCCTTGGCGAATCGATCGGTGATCTGTCCCGAAGCGGTGAGGTTTTGCTGCTGGCGAGTGGCCTCCTGCTGATGTCGGTTGGCCGAGTTCGTGATGAAGAGGCCAACGGCAAGGATGATCACCGAGAGGATGCTGCCAATGGCAAGCAGTCGTTGCCAGGGATCGGGCTTGAGATCGAGAGGTGCGACAGGAGCAATCTCAAGGCGGGCTGTCCGTGCGGAGCCGGTTCGCAGTCGCCGGGGGACGGCATGGCTTGTGCGGCGGCTAGCGAGCCGGGTGCGGCGCGGAGGTGGTGACGCGGTGGTGAGGGAAGCCCCCGTGCTCCAGCCTGCGCGGGCAGCGGCGATGCGGTCAAGAATGCTTGGCACCCGTTCATTGGACCTGACCGCTGCTACTCGACGTCCAGGGGCCATTGGCCGCCGCGGCCTGGGGGTTGTGGGCAGATCGTGGGCGACCCGTCGGTTTGGGCCGGGTGGACGAGGAGAGTCCGCAGCTCAGAGCGGCGGTCTTTCCAAGATCGCGGACGCCCTGTAAATCCGTCGCGAAAGCTACAGAGGTTCGAATCCTCTACCCGCCACCAGGAGCACCAACGGCCCCTGACCAGCAGGAATGCTGATCGGGGGCCGTTGTCGTCCGGCTGAATCCAGCCGTTGTGACTCGTCGTAGGCAGACCGTCCCGCAGCCGGCTCGGCTTCCAGCTATCCACGAGAAGTGGGTGGCGGGGGCGCTTCCGTGTCTACATGCGGGCTTGGCGGCGGCCTGCGATTGTGCCGGCTGCAAGCGTGATCACCATGACCGCCGTGAGGATGAGGATCGTGGTGATGGAAATGTCCAGTTCCCACCCTGCTTGTTTGAAATAGAGCTGGTAGGTGGCTTGCGCCAAGGCTGGCGCCAGGAGGAGCACCGAGGCGACGATGGGCATCCGTGCATCGATGGGCGCGGCGATGACGGCCAGTGCGGCGAACGCGTACAGGGACATAAGTGGTGCGTCCGACCAGCCGTTGATCGGGCTCGGCGTCAAAGCGACGACTGCCAGTGCCCCGAGGACGGGCCAGGCCCATGGTTTGGTCACGGGCGTTCGGGGTGCGCGGAGCAGTGGCAGCAAGGCCAGCGAAGCCAGCAGCGCTGGCCAAAACCTGGGAACAATCGAACCCTGGAGGCTAAAAACCAACCAAAGCGATTGGGCAAACCAACTTGCCGACCAGAGTTGCGCGGCCACGGCCAATATTGTCGCAGCGAATGCCAGTCGGTAGCTGCCCCATGCCGTAGCGAAAAGCGCGATGGCCAGCACCGTCGGAATGACGATGAGCATGAACCACCACGTGTCGGGTTTGTATGGGCCATCCGACAGCGTCGACACCAAGAATGAGATCGGGCCCCCGGCCCAGAGCGTCATGCCGTACACGAGTAGGGACAGCGCGGACAGTCGCAGCGCGGAGTATCCCAGCGCTGATCGCGAGCCGAGACGGTCGACACCGGTGCGGGCGCGTAGCCCTCCGACCACGAGCGCCGCCGCTTCTCGAAGGTGCGGCCGCTGCCGCTCGTCGTCAGCCGTGGCGAGCAGGGTTTCGAGCATCTCGTCGGCGCGATACTGCTGGTAGGCGCGAGGGTAGGCCCGCAGTAGCCACCGGTAGCGGCGCTCCAGTTCAGTCATGCCGGCACCACCCAAGCCGCAAGCGTCGAGCGGACGGAACGGTCACGAACGACGCTGGCCGCCGCAGCCATCCGCTCTGCTTCCGCACGTAGTGCGGACATACCTAGCTGGGTGAGCTCGTAGGTGCGGCGGGCGCGGCCGTTGACCACCGTTTCCTCGGCCACCCGCACCATCTCTTCACGGGTGAGCCGGTCCAGAGCGGCGTAGAGGGTGCCCGTCGTGAGGCGCACCCGCCCGTCGGACAACTCCTGCGCCCGCTTGACGATCGCGTAGCCGTGCAAGGGTTCGTCCTGCAACGCGGCCAAGATGAAGTAGGTGGGTTCGCGCATCGACGCGAAGGAACCAGTCATGTCATCAACATAAGCAGATGGTCGACGTATGGGTCAAGGCTCGATGATCGCGAAGGCGGCTACTTGGAGTAGTTGACGTCTGTCGCTCGTAGCTGGGCGCGAGTCCGGTGGGTGCACCCGGAAGTCGGGGCCAGCACGCACTGCGGGCCGTAGTGGGACACCACCTCGCACGCGGCCGTGATCATGAACGACAAGATCGGCGACGCCCTCGGGTGAGCGCGGGATAAGTGCAGACTGAGTCGATGACTGGTGAAGTGGGTTCGCCACTGGCAGTGACGGACAGGCTCGTACTGCGAGAGGTTCACTCGTCCGACATGGCTGTCATCGAACGGATGTGGCGTGACCCGGTGATGCGGCGATACCTCGGTGGTCCGGTGTCCGATGTGGAAGTGGCCGAGCGTCGGAGGTATGACCAGGCGGGCGGACTGATGGTGGCGACGCACTCCGGGGAGGCCGTCGGTAGGTGCCACCTGGGCCGGTACCGCACAGGTGATCTTGAGTTGTCTTACGTCTTCCTACCGGAGTGGTGGGGGAGTGGGTACGCCCGGGAGGCATGCGCGGCGGCCATCGGGTTGGCCTTCGACCGGTTCCCGGACGCCGCCCGGCTGATCGCTGTCACTCAGGAGGCGAACACCCGATCGGTCCGCCTCTTGGAAGCCCTTGGCATGGTCCGGGTCGACGCGTTCGAGGAGTTCGCCGCGCGTCAGGTGATGTACGCGATCGACCGCCCGTGGGCAGCGCGGATGAGAGCGCAACAGTGAACCTTGATCGTCCCGGCGGTGTTCAGGTGACGGATTCGAAGACCCTCGGTAGACGAAGGGCGTGGCGAGAGGTGCTTCCCCCGGTCCTTGCGGGAGTCGCCTTGGGGATGGCGGCGTTCGCTGCCGACCTCGTGCCGGAAGCTGTGGGCAGGGTCCTCGTGCCAGCCTTCAGTTCGGGATTCGCCTGGGCCGTGGTGTCCCTCGCCGTGAGCTACTACGCCGCGACCTTGAGATCAGCTCTGGTCGCTGGGGTCGGCACACTCGCCGGGGCGACTCTGACCTATTACGGCCTCATCGCTGTACTGAGCCGGCAGTGGATCAGCGGTTCGGCGCCACCACCGGACGGGCTCGGCTCCATCATGCGCGCGTCGACCTTCTGGCTGGCTGGCTCGTTGTTTGGCGGATTGGTGCTTGGCTACCTTGCCCACGTTTTCAGGACAGGCACGACCCGCAACGCCGGCGTTGCTCTCGGCGTAGCGCTCGGGCTGCTTGTCGGGGAGGCGGCCTACACCGTCCTCTACATCGCGTTCGCCTGGGTCGGTCCCATGGATTCCTTCGTCTGGACGAGGCTGGGGACGGCAGCGGTACAACTTCTCCTTGCGGCAGCAGCCGCGCTCGTTGTGTTACGGCTCCGTCGGCCACCGATCTCACTGCGGGTCTTCTTGATGGCCGCCGCGGTGTCGACGGTGGCGAGCATCGCGAGTTGGCATTTCATCGAGTCGGTTCGGATGACGCTGTAGCCACGAGCGGCCTCCTCGGGGCAAGGTTCCATCCAAGGGGCAGATGGTGGGTGGCCCTCCCCGGACGGACGATTGGAAGGCAGAAACGGCAGCTCAGTTACTTTGCCCCAGCCAAGATCACGGACGCCCCTGTAAATCTGTCGCGAGGGCTACAGAGGTTCGAATCCGCTACCCGCCAAGCAGGAGTACGGGCGGCCCCAGGGAACTGCGAACGCACTCCGGGGGCCGTTCTCGTTCAGACCGGCGGAGTCCAACCTGATCAGGCTCTCCGCAGGGACCGCAGGAACAGGTGATCTTGGCGGAGGGCTGCGATAGACGCTCTCGCCCGCAACCACTGGCCGATGCTGTCCGTGGAGTTGTGCCTACCCGAGCAATCGCGCCCACCCTCGAACCGAGGGCGGGCGCGGATTCGCAGCGGTCAGCAGCAGTTTGCCTGCACCCCGGCGGTGGCCGTTTCCCTGTCGGTGGCGGGGGTGCAGCACGCGCTCTCGGTGGCCTTGTCCAGTTGGTCGGAGTCGGCCTTGACGGTGTAGACCTCCCAGGGCTCGTTGCCGGGGCCGCGTACCCAGACCTTGTCCTGGAGGGCGTAGCAGCATTCGGTGCTGTTCTCCTCCAGGGTGATCAGGCCGGAGTCGGTGAGGCGCCTGGTGGCGGCGTTGACCTCGTCGGTGCTGAACACCTCGACGCCCAGGTGGTCCATCACGGTGGGCTGGTCGGCTTCGCCCTCCAGGAGCACGAGCTTCAGCGGCGGGTTCTCGATGGCGAAGTTGGCGTAGCCAGGGCGACGTTTGGCCGGCTCGGTGTCGAACAGCTTCGAGTAGAAGGCGATGGAGCCTTCGAGGTCGGATACACGCAGGGCGAGCTGGACGCGGGACATGGTTCCCCTCCTGACGGATTCAGCGGATGTGGCTGGTGAGAGCGGTGGTGCGGGTGCGCTCGTGACGGGCGTCGGCGCGGCAGTCCGCAGTGCAGACCTGCCCGCACGGCTCGCAGAGCGTCACGCCGCGAACGTGGGTGTGGCGACGACGGGAGAACAACTTGAGCATCACTTCGCCCTTGCCTAGATGTTTTTCGAAGCAGGCCCTACGTTGCACCCTGTTTCGAGATCTGTCAACCTAGAGGCATGTCGAAACAAGCGCTGCCGGTGGTGGACCTCCAAGCCGTGGCCTGCTGCTCCCCGATCGCGGTCCGCCCGCTGGAGGCCGCGCAGGCGGCGGTGGTCGCGCCGATGTTCAAGGCGCTGGGCGACCCGATCCGGCTGCGGCTGATGTCGATGATCGCCTCCGTGCCGGAGATCTGCGTCTGCGACCTGACCCCGGCGTTCGACCTGTCCGGGCCGACCATCTCCCACCACCTCAAGGTGTTGCGCGAGGCCGGCCTGGTCGACGCCGACCGTCGCGGCACCTGGGTGTGGTACCGGGCCCGCCCGGAAGCATTTCGGCAGCTCGGCGCGCTGCTGGACCTCCCCGCCGGGTCCGCCCAGGCCACCGCGTGACTCTCACCCTGGCCCGCCGGGCATCGGCTGAGTTCACGGGTACGGCCCTGCTGGTCGCCGCCGTCGTCGGCTCCGGGATCGCCGCCTCCCGGCTCTCTCCGAACGACGTCGGGCTCCAACTCCTGGAGAACGCGATCGCCACCGCCCTCGCCCTGGGCGCGCTGATCCTCATGTTCGGGCCGGTGTCCGGGGCGCACTTCAACCCGGTCGTCTCCGCCGTCGACTGGTGGCTCGGCCGCCGCGCCGGCACCGGCCTGACCGCCCGGGACCTCGCCGCCTACGCCGCCGCCCAGACCGGCGGAGCCATCACCGGGGCGGTGCTGGCTGGCCTGATGTTCGACCTGCCAGCCGTGGTCTGGTCGCGTACCGTGCGGACCGGCGGGAACCTGTGGCTGGCCGAGGTGGTCGCCACCGCGGGTCTCGTCGTCCTGGTCTTCGCCCTCGCCCACTCCGGCCGTACGACTGTGGCCCCTGCCGCCGTGGGCGCCTACATCGGCGCGGCCTACTGGTTCACCTCGTCGACCTCGTTCGCCAACCCCGCTGTCACCATCGGTCGCGCGTTCACCGACACCTTCGCCGGCATCGCCCCGGCGTCGGTGCCCGGCTTCGTCGCCGCCCAGCTCGTCGGCGGCCTGGTCGCCGTCGCGGCCCTCGCCGCCTGGTATCCCCACGCCGCCGACTCCGCCGACGCCGTCGTCGTGCCGCACCTCGCCCGGGAGAACCGATGACCGCCCCCGCCACCGGCATCTCCATCGCTGCCATGGGCGTCCAGCACGCCGACGCCGTACTGGACATCTACCGGCTCGGCATCGCCACCGGCAACGCCACCTTCGAGACCGAGCCGCCCACCTGGGAGCAGTTCACCGCCAGCCGGCTGCCCGGTCACCGCTGGGTGGCCGTCGACCCCACCGGCCGGGTCCTCGGCTGGGTCGCCTGCTCCGCCGTCTCCGACCGGTGCGTCTACGCCGGGGTCGTCGAGCACTCCGTCTACGTCCACCCCGAAGCCCGCGGCCAGGGAGTCGGCCGCCTCCTGCTCGACGCCCTGATCGCCTCCACCGAGCAGGCCGGCATCTGGACCATCCAATCCGGCGTCTTTCCCGAGAACACCGCCAGCCTCGCCCTGCATACCGCCTGCGGCTTCCGCACCGTCGGCACCCGCGAACGCGTCGGCCGCCACCACGGAACCTGGCGCGACGTCACCCTCATCGAGCGCCGCAGTCCGATCGTCAGCTGACAGGAAGAACATCATGAGCGACAAGCCCAGCGTCCTGTTCGTCTGCGTCCACAACGCCGGCCGCTCCCAGATGGCCGCCGCCTGGCTGCGCCACCTCGCCGGAGACACCATCGAGGTCCGCTCCGCCGGCAGCGCACCCGCCGACCAGATCAACCCCGTCGCCGTCGACGCCATGCGGGAGATCGGCATCGACATCGTCGACCAGACCCCGGCCAAACTCACCTGGGACGCGGCCGAAGCCAGCGACGTCATCATCACCATGGGCTGCGGCGACGCCTGCCCCGTCTTCCCCGGCAAGCGCTACGAAGACTGGAAGCTCACCGACCCCGCCGGCCAACCCCTCGACATCGTCCGCCAGGTCCGCGACGACATCAGGACCCGGGTTACGCAGCTGCTGGTCAGCATCGAGCAACGCGGCTAGCACCCCGCCCGCTGCCTTCCCACCTGCTTCCTGCCGCCGTCCCGATGGTCCCGCCCGAGTCCGTGGCGGAGCTTTTGTCGGTCCCTCGTCTCAGCCCTGGCGCGCTGGCACAGAACGAGTATGGTGGTCGATGTCCGGCCGGACCTCCTCCCGGGCAGGAGGTCACCCACGGTGAGAGTGGGTACGCTCGGACTCCCGGACCTTCCCCAATTGCGCGGAAGGTCGCAATCCGCAATGTGCGAAGTGCACGGTGCCCGCTCAGCCCCGTGATCAGGGCTCGGCCGGGGCGGCCCGGTGGCCGAACGGCGGAACGTCGTCGACGCTCGGTCCGGCGGTACGCGCACCGCTTTTCTGGGTACCTGCCTTGTGGCACGATCGTGGAACCTCCACCATCCCCGTGACACTTCCTGACAGGAGCAAACATGTCTGGTCGAAGGCTGGGCCGGCTGCTTGGCTCGCTTTTCGTACTCGCAGCCCTCGCGAGCGTCGTCTGGGTCGGTGACGCCTGGGGCTCCGCAGATGCCCAGCTTGGCGACATCATCTGGAACATGCCCGCACCTCGCTGAGCAACCACCGCTCGATGACGTGAGACCGGCGGGCCGGTAAGGGGGCACGGGATGGCGGGTCGTGGCCCCACCGGCCCCCGCTCGACTGAGTACGCGTGGCTGATCACCGGGCCGTTGGCCCTGATCGCCATCGTCTGCACGACGACGGTCAGCCTCGTCGCGCCGCAGCCGTTCGGCGGGTGGTCGCTAGCGCTGCCACTCCTCGTGGCCATGGTGGCCGCCGGGCTCCCGGTGCTGAACTTCACCGTCCGGCGGCAGTCCCTCGGCGTGACCCTGACCGAGATCCCGCTGGTCCTCGCGTTCTTCCTCGTCGAACCGCTGACGGTCGTCGTGATCTACACGGTCGCGTCGGCGGCGACCCACCTGCGGCACCGGTTCGGCGCGACGAAGTTCTGGTTCAACGTGGGCCGGGCGGCCGCGGGTTCGTCGTTGGCCGTCCTCGTGCTCGAGGCGATGCCGCCCGTCGAGGGCGTCGGCCCGGCCACCTGGCTCAAACTGTCCCTCGCGGCCAGCATGGTCAACCTGTTGAGCCTCGCCTCGGTCGCCGGCGTGCACACGCTGTTGCAGGGCTGGCAGGCCGGCCGGGGCGCGCTCCGGCAGTCGCCGCCCGCGCTCCTGGCCGCGATGATCAACATCGCCAGCGGCATGATCGTCCTCATCCTCATCGCGGCCACCTGGTGGTCGCTGCTGCTGCTGGGGGCCCTCCTCGTCGCGATGGCCCTCGTCTACCGGGCGTACGCGCAGTTCTTCCGGCAGCACCGCACCCTCACCGACATGTACGAGCTGAGCCGCGCGGTCAGCGAGAGCGGTGAGTACGGCACGCTGCCCGACGCCCTGCTGGGCCGCGTACGGGCGCTCATGCAGGCGGAGTACGCGACGCTCTGGCTGCCCGCCCAGGGCCGGCATCCCGAGGTGCTGCTGACTGCCCGCAACGACGCCCCCGGGCTGCTCGACTTCGCCAAGACCCCGGCCGCCCTGCGGGAACGGGCCCGCGACGAGGGCCGCACCGTGGCCGTCGGTCGAGGACTGACGACCGACGGCGACCTGCGCGCCCCCCTCTCGACGCACCGGGTCAAGGACGTGATCGTCCTTCCGCTGCGGTCCGGCCAGGCGGTCATCGGGACGCTGGAGGTGGCCAACCGGCTGGGGGACAGCAACTACTTCGTCCGCACCGACGTGCCGCTCTTCGAGACGGTGGCGGCGCACGCGGCGGTGGCGTTGGAGAATTCGCGGCTGGTCGACCGGCTCCGGCACGACGCCAGTCACGACACGCTGACCAGGCTGCCGAACCGGCGACGGATCACGGGCGCGCTGGAGGAGGCCGTCAAGATCCGGGCGCCCGGCGAGGTGGTGGCCCTGCTGCTGTTCGACGTCGACCGGCTGCGCCAGGTCAACGAGTCGCTCGGGCACGCCGCCGGCGACAAGGTCCTGGTGGAGGTCGCCAACCGGCTGCGCTCCTGCGTACCCTCGTCGGCTCTGGTCGGGCGGGCCGGCGGGGACGAGTTCCTGGTGACGCTGCGCCTGGAGAGCGCCGAGGCGGCGATGGAGCTGGCCGCGCAGCTGCGCGAGCAGATCCGCGACGAGATGGTCTTCGACGCGCTCACCCTCGACGTGGACACGGCGGTCGGTGTCGCCGTGTACCCCGACCACGGCAGCGACGCCGTCGCCCTGCTGCAACGGGTGGATCTGGCAGCCACGGCGGCCAAGTCCGTGCCGGGCAGCGTGCAGCTGTTCAGCCCGACGCTGGAGTCGCGGTCGCTGCGGCGGCTCGGCCTCGCCGGCGACCTGCGGCGCGCGCTGGACGCCGACGAGCTGGAGGTCTACTTCCAGCCCAAGGTGACGCTGCGCGACCGCCGGCTGGTCGGCGTGGAGTGCCTGGCCCGCTGGGAGCACCCGGCGCACGGCACGGTCGCCCCGGAGGACTTCGTCGCGGTGGCCGAGCACACCGGCCAGCTCGGCCGGTTCACCGAGTTCGTGCTCCGCGAGGGGCTGCGGCGCAGCCGGGACTGGACGCACGCCGGCCAGCCGCTCGCCGTCGCGGTCAACCTCTCCGCGCGTACGCTCACCGACCAGCACTTCCCGGCCAGCGTCAAGGAGCTGCTCGACGAGTACGGCGTGCCGCCGCAGCTGCTCACGCTGGAGATCAAGGAGGCCGGGGTGCTGGACGGCACCGACCGGCCCATCCCGACCCTGCGGCGACTGCGGGACCTCGGCGTACGGCTGTCGGTGGACGACTTCGGCACCGGCGACTCGTCCCTGGCCCACCTGCGCCGCCTGCCGGTGCACGAGGTGAAGGTCGACCGCTCCTTCGTGCAGGGCATGGCGACGGACCCGGGCGACCTGGCGATCGTCAACGCGGTGGTCACGCTCTCCCAGCAGTTCGGCCTGGCCGTGGTCGCCGAGGGCGTGGAGAGCGAGCTGACCCTGGAGCTGCTCCAGGACATCGGCTGCGAGATCGGCCAGGGCTTCCTGTTCAGCCGCCCGTTGCCGTACGAGCGGCTGGAGGCCTGGTTCGGCGCCCAGGTGGACCCGGAGACGATCTCCCCAGGGGAGCTTCCCCGGCTGCGTGCCGTGCCCTGAACTGCGGAGACGCCCCGGTAGGGGATCCGATTTCTTCTCCGCCGCACGGCCGTGTAATGTATCCCCTGCGCGTCACCCCCCGGGGAGATCGCGCAGGCCCCCTTAGCTCAGTCGGCAGAGCGTCTCCATGGTAAGGAGAAGGTCTACGGTTCGATTCCGTAAGGGGGCTCAGAGGGTCCGGCTGGACCCGCCACGGCGGTGTAGCTCAGATGGTAGAGCAAGCGGCTCATAATCGCTGTGTCGCCGGTTCAAGTCCGGCCACCGCTACTCTCGTCCACCGGGCCAGCTCCCGGCGGTCGGTGGGATGGGCGCCACTGGCGCCCACTTTGCATGTCCGCGCCGTCAGCGCGTAGGCTGATGCGTCGTAGTTGTTACCCGTAGCGAGGAAGGCACTCCGCCGTGGCGAAGGCGACCGATGTCCGGCCGAAGATCACTTTGGCGTGTGTGGAGTGCAAGGAGCGCAACTACATCACGCGCAAGAACCGTCGTAACGACCCCGACCGCATCGAGCTGAAGAAGTTCTGCCCGCGGGACGGCAAGCACACGGTCCACCGCGAGACCCGCTGACCCACGGCCGGCACCGCCGGCCCGGTCCTCAGGCACTTCCCGATCGCCGGTCCGTAGGGACGGCGCGGCTCCGGCCGCCGCCGACCGTACGGATCGGCGATCGGCGTTTGCGTGTAGGTTCGCGGCATGTCCCTGGACCCGTCCTTCGTCGGCCGGACGTATCCGCCGACCGCCCCCTACCAGGTGGGCCGAGAAAAGATCCGCGAGTTCGCCACGGCGATCGGCGCCGCCGATCCGGCCCACCACGACCCGGAGGCCGCCCGCGCGCTCGGCCACCCGGACGTGGTCGCCCCGCCGACCTTCCCCATCGTGCTCACGATGGCGGCCAACCAGCAGATCATCGACGACCCGGCCCTCGGCGTCGACTACAGCCGCGTCGTCCACGGCGACCAGCGCTTCGCCTACACCCGGCCGGTGGTGGCGGGGGACGAGCTGGTCTGCGTCAGCGTCATCGACGACGTCAGCAGCCGTGGCGGGCACGGCTTCCTGACCACCCGCACCGAGGTCGCCACCCCGGCCGGTGAGCCGGTCGTGACCGTCTGGTCGAAGCTCGTCGTACGCGGGGAGGGCTGAGATGGAGCTGCCAGCCAGGACGTTCCGGGTGACGCGCGCGGACCTGGTCCGCTACGCCGGCGCCTCGGGGGACTTCAACCCGATCCACTGGAACGACCGGACCGCCACGAAGGTGGGTCTGCCCGGCGTGATCGCCCACGGCATGTTCACCATGGCGCTGGTCGGCCGCGCGGTGGCGGAGTGGGCCGGGGCGCCCGACGCGATCGTCGACTACAACATCCGCTTCACCCGGCCGGTGGTCGTCCCGGACGACGACGAGGGCACCGAGATCGAGGTCACGGCCGTGGTCCGGGAGGTCACCGAGGACGGCCTGACCAGGCTCGACGTGACCGCCGTCTGCCGGGGGGAGAAGGTGCTCTCGCAGGCTCGCGCGACCGTCCGGACGGCCCGCTGACCAGGCTTCCGACGCGCGAGGGGCAGACCGGTTGGGAAAGTGGTGCCGCTACCCGTACACTGGTCCGCCGTGGGGCAAGTAACCCCTGCACGGTCGTGCATGACCGGGCAGGGTGAGCATTGCCGCACAGGGGTGTAGCTCAATTGGCAGAGCAGCGGTCTCCAAAACCGCAGGCTGCAGGTTCAAGTCCTGTCACCCCTGCGCCTCAGGCCTGACCGTTCCCGTGGGTCGCGCCGCCGTACGGCGGCGTCCGGCCCGTGGTGGTGGCATCGGCGGGGTGGCCCCGAGGCATTCGGGCCCTCCCGGCTGATCCGCCGGCCGCGGCCCGTCGCGGGACGGTTGGTCCGGCCGGCGTGACCAAGCGCCGCGCACGCCCGACAGCGTGCGACCCCGACATCCCGCGACGGAGGGCGAAGTGGCCGACAAGAAGCGGCGCGGCGAGGACGCCGGCGACGACCGTCTGAACGACGAGGTCGTCGACGACGTGGCCGACGACGACGCCACCGACGCCGAGGAACCGGTATCCCGGGGCGGCACCGCGACGCGCTCGCGGGCGAAGGCGGATTCGGCGGACAGCAAGCCGAAGACCAAGGCGGAAACCGACCGGGTCGGCCTGTTCGGCCGCATCGCCCGATTCATCCGCGAGGTCGTGGCGGAACTGCGTAAGGTCATCTGGCCGACCCGCAAGGAGCTGCTGACCTACACGGCCGTGGTGGTCGCCTTCGTCGCGGTGATGCTGACGATCGTGGCCGGCCTTGACTTCGCCTTCGCGAAGGGCGTGCTGTGGGTCTTCGGCAACCCCAGCTGACCGGCCGACTGAGCCGATAGTGACGGAAGTGAGCGAGCGTGCCTGAGTACGACGAGACCGCCGAGACCACGGACGAGCAGTCCACGGTGGCGACGGCGGCTGGTGACGAGTCGGTCGAGGCCGCCAGCGAGCCGGAGTTCCCCACCACCGAGCCCGCGCCGGACGAGGACTACGACCCGGTCGCCGAGCTGCGGCAGAAGCTGCGCTACGCGCCGGGCGACTGGTACGTGGTGCACTCGTACGCCGGCTACGAGAACAAGGTCAAGACCAACCTCGAGACCCGGATCACGAGCCTCGACATGGAGGACTACATCTACCAGGTCGAGGTGCCGACCCGGGAAGAGGTGGAGGTCAAGAACGGGAAGCGGTCGCAGATCCAGGCCAAGGTCTTCCCGGGCTACATCCTGGTCCGGATGGAGCTGACCGCCGAGTCCTACTCCTGCGTGCGCAACACGCCGGGTGTCACCGGCTTCGTGGGCGCGACGGACCGGGCCGACCGCCCGGCCCCGCTCTCCCTCGACGAGGTGCTGAAGTGGCTGGCGCCGGCCGTCGAGACCGAGCAGAAGAAGGCCAAGCCCGAGATCAAGGTCCTCGACTTCGAGGTCGGCGACTCGGTCACCGTCACCGACGGCGCCTTCGCCTCGCTGCCGGCGACGATCAGCGAGATCAACGCCGACCAGCAGAAGCTCAAGGTGCTGGTGTCGATCTTCGGTCGCGAGACTCCGGTGGAGCTGAACTTCAACCAGGTCGCCAAGATCTGACGTCGGGAGCGCCGGCGGTGGGCAGCGGCCCGCCGCCGGCGTACCTGTTCCGCCCCCGCCCGACCTCGGCGCAGGCGGCGGCGGGACGCTGCGCTACTCTAGAACGTCGCCGCTGTCACCGCGCTGACCGTGCGCGCCTGCGGCCGGCACCTTTCCCAGTTCCAAGCCCCAGGAAGAGACATGCCTCCGAAGAAGAAGCTCGTCAAGACTTTCACGCTTCAGCTGAAGGCGGGCCAGGCCACGCCGGCGCCGCCGGTCGGCCCCGCGCTCGGCCAGCACGGCGTGAACATCATGGAGTTCTGCAAGTCCTACAACGCGCAGACCGAGTCCCAGCGGGGCGACATCGTCCCCGCCGAGATCAGCGTCTACGAGGACCGCAGCTTCACCTTCGTCCTGAAGACCCCGCCCGCCGCCCGGCTGCTGCTCAAGGCCGCCGGGGTGGAGAAGGGCTCGGGCGTCCCGCAGAAGGACAAGGTCGGCTCGGTGTCGCAGGCCCAGGTGCGTGAGATCGCCGAGAAGAAGATGGTCGACCTCAACGCCAACGACATCGACCAGGCCGCGAAGATCATCGCCGGCACCGCCCGGTCGATGGGCATCGTCGTCAACGACTGACCTCGGTCACCGCCAGATCCAGTTCGTGGGAGGGCGCGCGGGAAGCCGCGGCCCGCCATAGACCACAGGAGTACGTAGAAAATGCAGCGCAGCAAGAGCTACCGCAAGGCCGCCGAGGTCATCGACCGGTCGAAGCTCTACACCCCCGCCGAGGCCGTGAAGCTGGCCAAGGACACCACCTCCGCCAAGTTCGACGCCACGGTCGAGGTCGCCATGCGCCTCGGCGTCGACCCCCGCAAGGCGGACCAGATGGTCCGTGGCGTGGTCAACCTGCCGCACGGCACCGGTAAGACCGCCCGCGTGATCGTCTTCGCCGCCGGTGCGAAGGCCGAGGAGGCCGTCGCCGCCGGTGCGGACGAGGTGGGCACCGACGAGCTGGTCGCCCGGATCCAGGGCGGTTGGCTCGACTTCGACGCGGCGATCGCCACGCCGGACCAGATGGCCAAGATCGGCCGGATCGCGCGGATCCTGGGCCCGCGCGGTCTCATGCCGAACCCGAAGACCGGCACGGTGACCATGGACGTCACCAAGGCCGTCTCGGACATCAAGGGCGGTAAGATCACCTTCCGGGTGGACAAGCACTCCAACCTGCACCTGATCATCGGCAAGGCCTCGTTCTCCGAGACCCAGCTGATCGACAACTACGCGGCGGTCCTCGACGAGGTCCTGCGGGCCAAGCCGTCCGCCGCGAAGGGCAAGTACCTCAAGAAGGTCACCCTCACCACCACCATGGGCCCGGGCGTCCCGGTCGACCCCAACGTGGTGAAGAACCTGCAGGAGGCTCCGGCCGAGGCCTGAGCACCCGTACCCGTGACGGGGCGTCGCCACATCGTGGCGGCGCCCCGTTCCGTGTCGGTTGTGGCATGCTCGGCCGGTGCGCCTGGAGAACGTCTGGCTGCGCTACCGGCGGCGGGGGAGGGGCCGGCGGCGGGGACCGTGGACCCCGCCGCGCCGCCCGTCGCCCGGGCGCCGGAGGCCACGGGCGGGACCACCGGGGGGCCGCGGTGACCGCACTGCTCCGGCTGCGGCTGGCGGGCTTCCTGCGTACGGGACGGGCGCTGGCCCCGCTGCTGGCCGGCCTCGTGGCTCTCGGCGTCCTCTACGGCGGCGGCCGGGCGCAGCCGGGGGAGGCGTACGGCGTCTCGGCGATGGTGCTCTTCCCGGTGCTCGCCTGGCAGACCAAGGTGCTGCTGGACGTCGAGCCGGACGTGCAGCGCCGGCTGGCGCAGGCGCTCGTCGGGGTGCGCCGGGAGCGACTGGCCGGGCTGCTTGCGGCCGGCGTGGCCGGGCTCGGCACGGTGGCCGTCGCGCTGGTCTTCCCGTGGCTGGTGGGCGGGGTCGCCGGTCCGGTGGGGCCGGGCGACCGGTCGGTGCCGGTGGGGATCGCCGTCGGGCTGTGGGCGCACCTGCTGGCCGTACCCGCGGCGGTGGCGCTCGGGGCGCTGGCCAGCCGCGCCTCCACGGGCAGCGCCGGCTACGGCGTCGCGGTGCTCGCGCTCGGCGGGGTCGGCGCGGTCGTCCTCGGCCTGAGCGGCTCGGTGGCGCCGTGGCTGGCGCCGCCGGTGATGGCCACCGCGCGGGCCGCCGCCGACGGCCTGGCCGCGTCGACGGTGGGCCTGCTCACCGCCTGGGCCGCGGCCTGGAGCGCGGCGGCCGCAGCGGCGTACCTGTGGCGGCGGCGCCACCGGCCCTGACCGTCGGCCCCTCGGGGCGCGGGGGAGTGACCCGGCCCACCGGGGGCCGATTTGGTGGTCGCGGGGCTCCTCGCGTAACCTTGGCCGCGAAGTTCCACCCAGAGACCGCTGGTCACCGTGCCCCGGCACGGTCGAAGGTCCCGCGACTACGGGCGACCCGCGCAGGGCGGTAAGCGAAAATCGGTGCTGAGCATGGTCCGCCGACCGTGTCCGTGTGCCGGCCCTCGCCCCGTGCGCCCTGCGCCGGGGCCTTTCTCGTTGTCGTGGCACCTGCGCCCCCGTCGAAAGCTCCGGCCGACGACGGTGACCGGCCTCGAGTAACGAGAGAGGAGGGACATGGCGGACAAGCCGATCCGGGCCGACAAGGCCACGGCCGTCGCTGAGCTGACCGAGAGCTTCCGCAACGCGGGTGCCACGGTGCTGACCGAGTACCGCGGTCTGACGGTTTCCCAGCTCACCCAGCTGCGGCGCTCGCTCGGCAAGGAGACCAGCTACACCGTCGCGAAGAACACGCTCGCGAAGCGTGCCGCGACCGACGCTGGTATCTCCGGCCTCGACGAGATGTTCTCCGGTCCTACCGCGCTGACTTTCGTTTCGGGCGACGTCGTCGAGGCGGCGAAGGGGCTTCGCGACTTCGCGAAGGCCAACCCGAAGCTCGTCATCAAGGGCGGTGTCTTCGAGGGCAAGGCCATTACCGCGGCCGAGGTCACGAAGCTCGCCGACCTGGAGTCCCGTGAGGTGCTGCTGGCCAAGCTGGCCGGCGCGATGAAGGGCAACCTGAGCAAGGCCGCGGCCCTGTTCCAGGCCCCGCTGTCGAAGACCGCCCGTCTGGCGGCCGCCCTGCAGGACAAGCGCGAGAAGGAGGGCGCCGAGGCGGCCTGAGGCCCCGCGGCGCACCCAGTTCTTACCTAACAGATTCAGGAAAGGACGCCAGACATGGCGAAGCTCAGCACCGACGAGCTGCTCGACGCGTTCAAGGAGATGACGCTGATCGAGCTCTCCGAGTTCGTGAAGCAGTTCGAGGAGACCTTCGAGGTCACCGCGGCCGCTCCGGTCGCCGTCGCCGGCCCGGCCGGCCCGGCCGCCGCCGCCCCGGTCGAGGAGGAGAAGGACGAGTTCGACGTCATCCTCGAGGCTGACGGCGGCAAGAAGATCCAGGTCATCAAGGTCGTGCGCGAGCTGACCGGCCTGGGCCTCAAGGAGGCCAAGGACCTGGTCGAGGCCGCTCCAAAGGCCGTCCTGGAGAAGGCCAACAAGGAGACCGCCGAGAAGGCGAAGACCAAGCTCGAGGGCGAGGGCGCCAAGGTCACCCTCAAGTGACCTGACGTACCACCAGGCGCGTGTCCGGCTCCGTGAGCCGGGGCACACCGCGTCACGGCGGGCGGTGATCCGACACTGGATCGCCGCCCGCCTTCGTGGTGGATCCGGCGACAGGGGCGGTGAGCAGGGCGTCGACGCGCCGCCACGGTCGGCGACCGGGGCCCGGGAGTAGCCCGTCGGTGGGAAAGAAGCGGCGACCCGGATGCCGGGCCTTGACGCGGCCCCGCACTGACAGGCACGCTGACACAGCAAGACCTTCCGCGCTTGCAACGGCCACCACTTGGGTAATGGCAGCGGCGACACCATCGGCCGCGGCACCTGAGCGGCCCGGCAGGAACGTCGCGTTCCGAGCGGCCCGGTTCGACCCCGGTTCAGGGGTCCCGAGGCACGTTCCGCGACGACCTGCGGGTTGGGCTGGACAGCGGTTAGCCTCTCGGCTACACTGCTAGTTTGCGCTGCCTTCCGACTTGACCCCTGCTCGGAAATGTCCGTTTACGGATATTTCTGGTGGGGTCATTGGAGTGCACGCGTACCAGCCGTTCTGCAGCACCGGTCCTCGGAAGGACGCATCTTGGCAGCTTCCCGCCCTGCGAAGACCAGTCGTACGTCGAGCGCATTCGCTCCCCGCCGAGTTTCATTCGGCAGGATCACCGAACACCTCGAGGTCCCCAACCTCCTCGCCATCCAGAACGAGTCCTTCGACTGGCTCGTCGGCAACGAGGCTTGGCAGGGCCGGTCGGCGGACGACCCGCACGCACGCTCGGGTCTCGCGGAGATCCTCGACGAGATCAGTCCCATTGAGGACTTCTCCGGCACCATGTCGCTCTCCTTCTCGGCTCCGCGCTTCGACGAGGTCAAGGCCTCGATCGAGGAGTGCAAGGAGAAGGACCTGACCTACTGCGCCCCGCTCTTCGTGACCGCGGAGTTCACCAACAACACCACCGGCGAGATCAAGAGCCAGACGGTGTTCATGGGTGACTTCCCGATGATGACGCCGAAGGGCACCTTCATCATCAACGGCACCGAGCGCGTCGTGGTCAGCCAGCTCGTCCGGTCCCCGGGCGTCTACTTCGACAAGCAGCCGGACAAGACCTCCGACCGCGACCTCACCAGCGTCAAGGTCATTCCCAGCCGGGGCGCCTGGCTGGAGTTCGACATCGACAAGCGCGACACGGTCGGCGTCCGCATCGACCGCAAGCGCCGGCAGGCCGTCACCGTCCTGCTCAAGGCCGTCGGTTGGTCGGCCGAGCGCATCCGCGAGCGGTTCGGCTGGTCCGAGCTGATGATGACCACGCTCGAGAAGGACCACATCGCCGGCGCGGACGAGGCGTTGCTCGACATCTACCGGAAGCTCCGCCCTGGCGAGCCGCCGACCCGCGAGAACGCCCAGACCCTGCTCGACAACCTCTTCTTCAACCCGAAGCGGTACGACGTCGCCAAGGTCGGTCGTTACAAGTTCAACAAGAAGCTCGAGCTGGAGGTGCCGATCACGACCGGCACCCTGACCGAGGACGACATCGTCGCCACCGTGGAGTACCTCTGCCGGCTGCACGCCGGTGAGGACGGCTACGAGGCCGACGACATCGACCACTTCGGCAACCGGCGCCTGCGTACCGTGGGTGAGCTGATCCAGAACCAGGTCCGGGTCGGTCTGTCCCGGATGGAGCGCGTCGTCCGCGAGCGGATGACCACCCAGGACGTCGAGGCGATCACGCCGCAGACCCTGATCAACATCCGTCCCGTGGTGGCGGCGATCAAGGAGTTCTTCGGCACGTCGCAGCTGTCCCAGTTCATGGACCAGACCAACCCGCTGGCGGGCCTGACCCACCGGCGCCGGCTGAGCGCGCTCGGCCCGGGTGGTCTGTCCCGGGAGCGGGCCGGCTTCGAGGTCCGCGACGTGCACCCGTCCCACTACGGCCGGATGTGCCCGATCGAGACGCCGGAAGGCCCGAACATCGGTCTGATCGGCGCGCTGTCCACCTTCGCCCGGGTCAACCCGTTCGGCTTCATCGAGACGCCGTACCGGAAGGTCGTCGACGGTCGGGTCACCGACCAGATCGACTACCTGACCGCGGACGAGGAGGACCGGTTCGTCAAGGCGCAGGCCAACGCGCCGCTGAAGGCCGACGGCACGTTCGCCGAGGACCGGGTCCTGTGCCGCCGTAAGGGCGGCGAGACCGAGGACGTGGTGCCGAGCGCCGTCGACTACATGGACGTGTCGCCGCGGCAGATGACCTCGGTCGCGACCGCGATGATCCCGTTCCTCGAGCACGACGACGCCAACCGGGCGCTGATGGGCGCGAACATGCAGCGCCAGGCGGTGCCGCTGGTCAAGGCCGAGTCCCCGCTCGTCGGCACCGGCATGGAATACCGTGCCGCGGTCGACGCCGGTGACGTGGTCGTCGCCGAGGTCGGCGGCGTCATCGAGGACCTCTGCGCCGACTACATCACCATCCACCAGGACGACGGCCACCGCCGCACGTACCTGCTGCACAAGTTCCGCCGCTCCAACGCCGGCTCCTGCGTGAACCAGAAGCCGGTCGTCTTCGAGGGCGACCGCGTCGAGGCCGGCCAGGTCATCGCCGACGGTCCGTGCACCGACGAGGGCGAGATGGCGCTCGGGCGCAACCTGCTCGTGGCGTTCATGTGCTGGGAGGGCCACAACTACGAGGACGCGATCATCCTGTCGCAGCGCCTCGTGCAGCAGGACGTGCTCACCTCGATCCACATCGAGGAGCACGAGGTCGACGCCCGGGACACCAAGCTGGGCCCGGAGGAGATCACCCGCGACATCCCGAACGTCAGCGAGGAGATGCTCGCCGACCTCGACGAGCGCGGCATCATCCGGATCGGCGCCGAGGTCGTCCCCGGCGACATCCTGGTCGGCAAGGTCACGCCCAAGGGCGAGACCGAGCTGACCCCGGAGGAGCGGCTGCTCCGCGCGATCTTCGGTGAGAAGGCGCGCGAGGTCCGGGACACCTCGCTGAAGGTGCCGCACGGCGAGACCGGCACGGTCATCGGCGTGCGTACCTTCTCCCGCGAGGACGGCGACGAGCTGCCGCCGGGCGTCAACGAGCTGGTCCGGGTCTACGTCGCCCAGAAGCGGAAGATCCAGGACGGCGACAAGCTCGCCGGCCGGCACGGCAACAAGGGCGTCATCTCCAAGATCCTGCCGATCGAGGACATGCCGTTCCTGGAGGACGGCACGCCCGTCGACATCGTGCTCAACCCGCTGGGTGTGCCGTCCCGGATGAACATCGGCCAGGTGCTGGAGACGCACCTCGGCTGGGTGGCGAAGACGGGCTGGAGCGTCGACGGCGACGACGCCGAGTGGAAGCGCCAGCTGCGCTCCATCGAGGCGCACGAGTCGGAGCCGGACACCAACGTGGCCACGCCGGTCTTCGACGGTGCCCGCGAGGAGGAGATCTCCGGCCTGCTGGCGTCGACCCTGCCCAACCGGGACGGCAAGCAGCTGATCGGTTCCACCGGCAAGGCGCAGCTGTTCGACGGTCGCTCCGGCGAGCCGCTGCCGGACCCGATCGCGGTCGGCTACATCTACATCCTGAAGCTCAACCACCTGGTCGACGACAAGATCCACGCCCGGTCGACCGGTCCGTACTCGATGATCACGCAGCAGCCGCTGGGTGGTAAGGCGCAGTTCGGTGGCCAGCGCTTCGGCGAGATGGAGTGCTGGGCGATGCAGGCGTACGGCGCCGCGTACGCCCTGCAGGAGCTGTTGACGATCAAGTCCGACGACGTCCTCGGCCGGGTCAAGGTCTACGAGGCCATCGTCAAGGGCGAGAACATCCCGGAGCCGGGCATCCCCGAGTCGTTCAAGGTGCTGCTCAAGGAGCTGCAGTCGCTGTGCCTCAACGTCGAGGTGCTGTCCAGCGACGGCGTGGCCCTGGAGATGCGCGAGACCGACGACGAGGTGTTCCGCGCCGCGGAGGAGCTGGGCATCGACCTGTCCCGGCGCGAGCCGAGCTCGGTCGAAGAGGTCTGAGGTGAGCGGTCGGGGGCCGGCTCGCCGGCTCCCGACCCCACCCACTAGCTAGCAGTACAGACGACGACATAGGGGACATAGTGCTCGACGTCAACTTCTTCGACGAGCTGCGCATCGGCCTCGCCACCGCTGACGACATCCGTCAGTGGTCGCACGGTGAGGTCAAGAAGCCTGAGACGATCAACTACCGCACCCTGAAGCCGGAAAAGGACGGGCTCTTCTGCGAGAAGATCTTCGGTCCGCAGCGGGACTGGGAGTGCTACTGCGGTAAGTACAAGCGGGTCCGGTTCAAGGGCATCATCTGCGAGCGCTGCGGTGTCGAGGTGACGCGGTCGAAGGTCCGCCGCGAGCGGATGGGGCACATCGAGCTCGCCGCGCCGGTGACCCACATCTGGTACTTCAAGGGCGTGCCGAGCCGGCTGGGCTACCTGCTGGACCTCGCCCCCAAGGACCTCGAAAAGATCATCTACTTCGCCTCGTACGTCGTGACGAGCGTGGACGCCGAGTCGCGTCACCGTGACCTCTCGACGATCGAGAACGAGATCCTGGCCGAGAAGCGGCAGGCCGAGAACAGCCGCGACTCGGAGATCGAGAAGCGGGCCACCAAGCTCGAGGCCGACCTGGCCGAGCTGGAGGCCGAGGGTGCCAAGGCGGACGTCCGGCGCAAGGTCAAGGAGGGCGGAGAGCGCGAGATGCGCCAGATCCGCGACCGGGCCCAGCGCGAGATCGACCGCCTGGACGAGGTGCTGGACACCTTCCGCAAGCTGGAGCCGAAGCAGCTCGTCACCGACGAACTGCTCTACCGCGAGCTGCGGGACCGGTTCGGCGAGTACTTCACCGGTGGCATGGGCGCCGAGGCCATCAAGGCGCTGGTCCAGAACATGGACCTCGACGCCGAGGCCGAGAACCTGCGCGAGACCATCCGCTCCGGCAAGGGACAGCGGAAGATCCGGGCGCTCAAGCGGCTCAAGGTCGTCGCGGCGTTCCTGAACACCCGCAACTCGCCGCTCGGCATGGTGCTCGACTGCGTGCCGGTCATTCCGCCGGACCTGCGCCCGATGGTGCAGCTCGACGGTGGCCGCTTCGCGACCTCCGACCTGAACGACCTGTACCGCCGCGTGATCAACCGGAACAACCGCCTCAAGCGGCTGATCGACCTCGGCGCGCCCGAGATCATCGTCAACAACGAGAAGCGGATGCTCCAGGAGGCCGTCGACGCGCTGTTCGACAACGGCCGCCGCGGCCGGCCGGTCACCGGGCCGGGCAACCGCCCGCTGAAGTCGCTCTCCGACATGCTCAAGGGCAAGCAGGGCCGGTTCCGGCAGAACCTGCTTGGCAAGCGCGTCGACTACTCCGGCCGTTCGGTAATCGTCGTCGGCCCGAAGCTGAAGCTGCACCAGTGCGGCCTGCCCAAGCAGATGGCGCTGGAGCTGTTCAAGCCGTTCGTGATGAAGCGGCTGGTCGACCTCAACCACGCGCAGAACATCAAGTCCGCCAAGCGGATGGTCGAGCGGCAGCGCCCGGTCGTGTGGGACGTGCTCGAAGAGGTCATCGGCGAGCACCCGGTCCTGCTGAACCGGGCGCCGACCCTGCACCGCCTGGGCATCCAGGCCTTCGAGCCGCAGCTCGTCGAGGGCAAGGCCATCCAGATCCACCCGCTGGTCTGCACCGCGTTCAACGCCGACTTCGACGGTGACCAGATGGCGGTGCACGTGCCGCTGTCCGCCGAGGCCCAGGCCGAGGCGCGGATCCTGATGCTGTCGTCGAACAACATCCTCAAGCCGGCCGACGGCAAGCCCGTCACCATGCCCACCCAGGACATGGTCATCGGCCTCTACCACCTCACCCACCTCACGGCGGGCGAGAAGGGCGAGGGCCGGGCGTTCAGCTCGGACGCCGAGGCGCGGATGGCGTACGACAACGGCGAGCTGCACCTGCAGGCCCCGGTGAAGATCCGCCTGCGGGGCGTGATCGGGGTCGACAACGGCGCCGGCGCCGAGGCGTGGACCGCCCCGGAGGGCTGGGTCGAGGGCGAGCCGCTGACCGTGGAGACGACCCTCGGTCGGGTGCTGTTCAACGAGACGCTGCCGCAGGGCTACCGCTTCGTGAACTACGAGATCCGCAAGGGTCAGCTCTCCGCGATCGTCAACGACCTCGCCGAGCGCTTCCCCAAGGTGGCGCTGGCCGCCACCCTGGACGGGCTCAAGGAGGCCGGCTTCCACTGGGCCACCTGGTCCGGCGTGACGATCGGCATGGAGGACGTCATCGCCCCGCCGCGCAAGCGGGAGATCCTGGAGCGGTACGAGAAGGAAGCCGACCAGATCGACAAGCAGTACCAGCGCGGTCTGATGACCCCGGAGGAGCGTCGCGGCGAGCTCATCCAGATCTGGACCAAGGCGACCAACGAGGTCGCCAAGGAGATGGACACCGCCCTGCCGCAGGAGAACCCGCTGTGGAAGATGATCAACTCGGGTGCCCGCGGTAACCTCCTCCAGCTCCGGCAGATCGCGGCGATCCGTGGTCTGGTGGCCAACCCGAAGGGCGAGATCATCCCGCGGCCGATCAAGGCCAGCTACCGGGAGGGTCTGTCCGTGCTGGAGTACTTCATCTCCACGCACGGTGCCCGTAAGGGTCTCGCGGACACCGCCCTGCGTACCGCCGACTCGGGTTACCTGACCCGTCGTCTGGTGGACGTCTCGCAGGACGTCATCATCCGCGAGGAGGACTGCGGCACCGACCGCGCCATCCCGATGCAGATCGGCGAGCGGATCGACGGCAAGCTGGTCGTGCACGAGCACGCCGAGACCAGCGTGCACGCGCGGACGCTGGCCGACGACATCAAGGGGCCGGACGGCGTCGTCGTCGCCGAGCGGGGTCAGGACATCAACTCGATCCTGGTCGACAAGATCGTCGCCGCCGGGACGGAGACGGTCCGGGTGCGCAGCGTGCTCACCTGCGAGTCGAAGCTGGGCGTCTGCGGTGCGTGCTACGGCCGCTCGCTGCCGACCGGCAAGACCGTGGACGTCGGCGAGGCGGTCGGCATCATCGCCGCCCAGTCGATCGGTGAGCCGGGTACGCAGCTGACGATGCGTACCTTCCACACCGGTGGCGTCGCGGGTGAGGACATCACCCAGGGTCTGCCCCGTGTCCAGGAGATCTTCGAGGCCCGGGTCCCGAAGGGTAAGGCGCCCATCGCCGACACCCCGGGTCGGATCCGGATCGAGGACGGCGAGCGCTCGCGGAAGATCATCGTGGTGCCGGACGACGGCAGCGACGAGATCGTCTACGACAAGATCTCCAAGCGGGTCCGGCTGCGGACCCACGACGGCGGTCACGTCGCGGTCGGCGAGAAGCTGACCGAGGGCACCATCGACCCGCACGAGCTTCTGCGGATCATGGGTCCGCGGGCGGTCCAGGTCCACCTGACCAGTGAGGTCCAGGAGGTCTACCGCTCGCAGGGTGTGCTCATCCACGACAAGCACATCGAGATCATCATCCGCCAGATGCTCAAGCGGGTGACGGTCATCGACTCCGGCTCGACCGAGTTCCTGCCGGGCGTGCTGGTCGACCGGGCGCTGTTCGAGTCGGAGAACCGCCGACTCGTCTCCGAGGGCGGCGAGCCCGCCGCCGGCCGTCCGGTGCTGATGGGTATCACCAAGGCCTCGCTGGCCACCGACTCCTGGCTCTCGGCGGCCTCCTTCCAGGAGACCACCCGGGTGCTGACCGACGCGGCGATCAACTCGCGCAGCGACTCGCTCGTCGGCCTCAAGGAGAACGTGATCATCGGTAAGCTCATCCCGGCCGGTACGGGCATCAGCAAGTACCGCAACGTCCGGGTCGAGCCGACCGAGGAGGCGAAGGCCAAGGTCTACTCGATGACCGGCTACCCGGAGACCGACTACGGCTTCGGGCCGGCCAGCGGCCAGGCGGTTCCGCTGGACGACTTCGACTTCGGGTCGTACCGCTAAGCAGCACGATCGACGAGGCCCCCGGCAACGCGCCGGGGGCCTCGTCGCGTCCCGGGGCCGGGGTGGCCCGTGCGGGCGCCGCGGCGGAGCGGACCGGGGCATGATGGGGGGCATGACGACCGCACCCGGGCAGGCGCCCGTCGCCCAGCCGGGGCTGCCCCGCCACCCGCTCGACCCGGACCCGGCCCGGGCCACCAAGGCGCGGGCGGTCTTCGCGCTCGGCCTGATCGGCGCGCTGACCGGCCTGTTCATCGGCGGCGTGGTACCGGCCACGGTGGCGCTCCAGCTCGCCCGCCAGGCGCGCCGGGAGGCGTACGCCTCGGGGGGTTTCCTGACCGGCTCCGCCTGGCTGCGGCGCGGGGAGCGGCTGGCCTGGACGGGCCTGGTGCTCGTCGCCGTCAGCGTGGTGGCCGCGGTGGTGCTCGGGGTGGTCCGGCTCGCCGACACGCCCTACGGGCAGGACTTCGCACCGAACATGGACTGACCGCCCGCCCGAGGGGAACGGGTCTCGCGCCGGGCGCGGGCCGTCGGGCCGGCGGCGGTAGCCTGGCCCGGTGTCCGTCGCGCGGCGGTGGACGCCGAGACGTCGACAGGAGGACCCGTGACGGAACCGGCGCGCTACCCGGGCGGTGATCCCGTGGCGCACCCCGCCGCGAATCCCGACGCCCCGCCCGGCGGGACGCAGTGGGCGCGACCCGACGCGGGCGCGCCGTCCGTCGCGCCGGGGTACCCGCCGCCGGTGGCGCCCTGGAACGCCCCGCCCGGGGCGGGGGTCCCGGGCCCGTCGTCGGCGTCGCCCTGGGGCACCTCGCCCGGGGCAGAGGGCCCGGGCCCGTCGTCGGTGTCCCCGTGGGGCGCCTCGCCCGCGGCAGCGGGCCCGTCGCCGGCGCCGGGCTGGGGTCCGGGCCCGGTCGCCCCGCCCCCGCCGCCGCGCGAGGCCGCCCGGCCGCCGAAGCGGGTCGACCCGGTCGCGGGCACGTCCTTCGGCGTGGTGCACCTCGACGTGCCGCCGGTCACCTCCGGCCTGGCCGTGGGTTCGCTGGTGGCCGGGATCGTCTCGACGCTTGTCGCGCTGCTCGTGATCTGTGTCGGCGCGGTCGGCGGCGTGGGTGGCGCCTGGGCGGCCGGCGCGTTCACGGTGCTGGGCGTCCTGGCCGGCGCGGGCGCCGTCGTGGCCGGCCTGCTGGGAATGCGGCAGATCCGGCGCCCGGCCGCCCCGCCGGCGGTCCGGTTCACCGGGCGGGGCCTGGCGGTGGCCGGCGTCAGCTGCGGCGGGGCGGGGCTGCTGCTCAGCCTGCTCGGCCTGGGACTGGCGTTGCTGCTGACGCTCGGGTGACGCCCGCGCCCGCCCGTGGGGCGTGACGGCGGGCGTGACGGGGTCGACGGGCCGGTCCGCGGGGAAGCCGGTACACTTGGGGCCGTAGGTGCCCACCACGGGCGGGTAGGCGCGACGGGTTCGATCGGCAGGCGGTGGACGCTCCGCAGGCCGCTCCGTTTTGACCTGTGCGGTTGTGGTAGGTACTCTTTCCCCTTGTGCCCGGGCAAGCCCGGGCAACTCGTGCGTGCGCTGGATCCGGTGAGCCGGAGATCGCGTGGGAGCACGACAAAGCCAAAGATCCGGCGCGCGGCCTGCCGTGCGCCGGTGCAAGACCCCGTCGACAACGCGCGAGCGTCGGCGCCGGGGCCGTGAGCTGGGCGACACGCCCGACCGCGGGTGCCGGGACCACCGCGAGGTGGCCCTGGTCGGAATGTAGGAGAGTCGACCATCTGGTCGGCTACGGCAGACGGTGCGGCCGCCACCAGGCGGTCGAAGGGAGCGGAGAAACCCGGTGCCCACGATCCAGCAGCTGGTCCGAAAGGGCCGCCAGGCTAAGACGAGTAAGACCAAGACCCCGGCGCTGAAGGGTTCCCCTCAGCGGCGCGGCGTGTGCACCCGCGTGTACACCACCACCCCGAAGAAGCCGAACTCGGCGCTGCGCAAGGTCGCTCGTGTCAAGCTCAGCAGCCAGATCGAGGTGACCGCCTACATCCCGGGCGTCGGCCACAACCTGCAGGAGCACTCGATCGTGCTCGTCCGCGGCGGCCGGGTGAAGGACCTCCCCGGCGTGCGTTACAAGATCGTCCGCGGCTCGCTGGACACCCAGGGTGTCCGCAACCGCAAGCAGGCGCGCAGCCGTTACGGCGCGAAGAAGGAGAAGAGCTGACATGCCGCGTAAGGGACCCGCTCCGCGGAAGCCGCTGGTCGCTGACCCGGTGTACAACTCGCCGCTGGTCACCCAGTTGGTGAACAAGATCCTCCTGCGCGGTAAGCGTCAGCTCGCCGAGCGCATCGTCTACGCCGCCCTCGAGGGCTGCCGTGAGAAGTCCGGCACCGACCCGGTCGTCACCCTCAAGCGGGCGATGGACAACGTCAAGCCGACCCTCGAGGTGCGTAGCCGCCGCGTCGGTGGCGCCACCTACCAGGTCCCGGTCGAGGTCCGCCCCGCCCGGGCGACCACCCTGGGCCTGCGCTGGCTGGTCACCTACTCCCGCGCCCGTCGCGAGAAGACCATGATCGAGCGGCTGATGAACGAGCTGCTGGACGCGAGCAACGGCCTCGGTGCCGCCGTCAAGCGGCGCGAGGACACGCACAAGATGGCCGAGTCCAACAAGGCCTTCGCGCACTACCGCTGGTAACACCCTGGTTCCGGCGCCCCCACGGGCGCCGGAACCGCCACCAGTTGTGTCGAGACGACGATAAGTAGGGATTGAAGTGGCCGCCGCAGACGCGCTCGCCAACGTACGCAACATCGGCATCATGGCCCACATCGATGCCGGTAAGACCACCACCACCGAGCGGATCCTGTTCTACACCGGCATCACGTACAAGATCGGTGAGGTCCACGAGGGCGGTGCCGTCATGGACTGGATGGAGCAGGAGCAGGAGCGTGGTATCACCATCACCTCCGCTGCTACCAAGTGTGAGTGGAAGGGCCACACGATCCAGATCATCGACACGCCCGGTCACGTCGACTTCACGGTCGAGGTCGAGCGGTCGCTGCGGGTGCTGGACGGCGCGGTCGCGGTCTACGACGGTGTCGCCGGCGTGGAGCCGCAGACGGAGAACGTCTGGCGGCAGGCGGACAAGTACAACGTCCCCCGGATGTGCTTCGTCAACAAGCTCGACCGGACCGGTGCCGACTTCTTCCGCTGCGTGCAGATGATGATCGACCGGCTCAACGCCACCCCGCTGGTCCTCCAGATCCCGATCGGCGCCGAGTCCGACTTCATCGGCGTGGTCGACCTGGTCGAGATGCGGGCCCTCACCTGGCGCGGCGAGACGCAGAAGGGTGAGGACTACGCGATCGAGGAGATCCCGGCCGACCTCGCCGACTCCGCCGCGGAGTGGCGCGAGAAGCTGGTGGAGACCCTGGCCGACGTCGACGACGCGGTGATGGAGAAGTACCTGGAGGGCGAGGAGATCTCCGTCGAGGAGATGAAGGACGCCATCCGTCGGGCCACCATCGCCGGCAAGGCCAACCCGGTCCTCACCGGCACCGCCTTCAAGAACAAGGGCATCCAGCCGATGCTGGACGCGGTCATCGCGTACCTGCCGTCGCCGCTGGACATCCCGGCGATCGAGGGTACGGCCACCGACGGCGAGACCCCGCTGCAGCGCAAGCCGTCGAAGTCGGAGCCCTTCTCGGGCCTCGCCTTCAAGATCCAGACGGACAAGCACCTCGGCAAGCTCACCTACGTGCGGATCTACTCCGGCACGCTCGAGTCCGGCTCCCAGGTGGTCAACTCCACCAAGGACCGCAAGGAGCGGATCGGCAAGATCTACCAGATGCACGCCAACAAGCGGGAAGAGCGCAGCTCGGCCCAGGCTGGCGACATCATCGCGGTGCAGGGTCTCAAGCAGACCACCACCGGTGACACCCTGTGCGACCCGGCGAACCCGGTCATCCTGGAGTCGATGACCTTCCCGGAGCCGGTCATCGAGGTCGCCATCGAGCCGAAGACCAAGGCCGACCAGGAGAAGCTCAGCACCGCCATCCAGCGGCTGGCCGAGGAGGACCCGACCTTCCGCGTCAAGCTGGACGACCAGACCGGTCAGACGGTCATCTCCGGCATGGGCGAGCTGCACCTGGACATCCTGGTCGACCGGATGCGCCGCGAGTTCAACGTCGAGGCCAACATCGGTAAGCCGCAGGTGGCGTACCGCGAGACCATCCGCCGCAAGGTGGACAAGGTCGAGTACACCCACAAGAAGCAGACCGGTGGTTCCGGCCAGTACGCCCGGGTGATCATCAGCCTGGAGCCGCTGCCGCTCGGCAACGACGCCCCGACCTACGAGTTCGCCAACGCCGTCACCGGTGGCCGCATCCCCCGGGAGTTCATCCCGTCGGTGGACGCGGGCGCGCAGGACGCCATGCAGTACGGCATCCTCGCCGGCTTCCCGCTGGTGGGTGTCAAGCTCACCCTGCTGGACGGCCAGTACCACGAGGTCGACTCGTCGGAAATGGCATTCAAGATCGCCGGCTCGATGGTGATGAAGGAGGCGGCCCGCAAGGCCGACCCCGCGCTCCTCGAGCCGATGATGGCCGTTGAGGTCACCACTCCTGAGGAGAACATGGGTGACGTCATCGGCGACCTCAACTCCCGCCGCGGCATCATCCAGGCGATGGAGGAGCGCAGCGGCGCCCGCGTCGTCAAGGCTCTGGTGCCGTTGTCGGAGATGTTCGGCTACGTCGGCGACCTGCGGTCGAAGACCCAGGGCCGGGCTAGCTACAGCATGCAGTTCGACTCCTACGCCGAGGTTCCGTCCTCGGTCGCGAAGGAGATCATCGCCAAGGCGACGGGTGAGTGACCCTCACCTGACGTGATCGATGATCCGAGGCGGTCGCGGGAGGGTGCTCCCGCCCGCGACCACCTCGGTCGGAACGCGTGAGACCGGGCCTGTAGGCTTCATCGCCGCAGAACCCACCAAAGCTCTCCGGCCGTCAGGCCGGAAAGGCTGTCGACAGAGTCCTAAGCGCCGACCGGCGCGCCGGGCGTACGAACCAAGAAGTCCACAGGAGGACCCAGTGGCGAAGGCGAAGTTCGAGCGGACTAAGCCGCACGTCAACATCGGCACCATTGGTCACATCGACCACGGTAAGACGACGCTGACGGCGGCCATCACCAAGGTCCTGCACGACCAGTACCCGGACCTGAACCCGTACACGCCGTTCGACGAGATCGACAAGGCGCCGGAGGAGAAGGCCCGCGGCATCACGATCTCCATCGCGCACGTCGAGTACCAGACCGAGGCGCGGCACTACGCGCACGTCGACTGCCCCGGTCACGCCGACTACATCAAGAACATGATCACCGGTGCCGCCCAGATGGACGGCGCGATCCTGGTGGTCGCGGCGACCGACGGCCCGATGCCGCAGACCCGCGAGCACGTGCTGCTGGCCCGCCAGGTCGGCGTGCCGTACATCGTCGTGGCGCTCAACAAGAGCGACATGGTCGACGACGAGGAGCTCCTGGAGCTCGTCGAGCTCGAGGTCCGTGAGCTGCTGTCGAACCAGGAGTACCCGGGCGACGACCTGCCGGTCGTGCGTGTCTCCGCGCTGAAGGCCCTCGAGGGTGACCCCGAGTGGACCGGCAAGCTGCTGGACCTGATGACCGCGGTCGACACCGCGATCCCGCAGCCGGAGCGCGAGACCGAGAAGCCGTTCCTCATGCCCATCGAGGACGTCTTCACGATCACCGGTCGTGGCACGGTCGTCACCGGCCGCGCCGAGCGTGGCGTGCTCAAGCCGAACGAGGAGGTGGAGATCGTCGGCATCCGCGAGAAGTCGATGAAGACCACCTGCACCGGCATCGAGATGTTCCGCAAGCTGCTCGACGAGGCCCGCGCGGGCGAGAACGTCGGTCTGCTGCTGCGTGGCATCAAGCGCGAGGACGTCGAGCGCGGCATGGTCGTCATCAAGCCGGGCACCACGACCCCGCACACGGAGTTCGAGGCGACGGTCTACATCCTCTCCAAGGAGGAGGGTGGCCGCCACACCCCGTTCTTCCAGAACTACCGTCCGCAGTTCTACTTCCGGACCACGGACGTCACCGGTGTCGTCACCCTCCCCGAGGGCACCGAGATGGTCATGCCGGGTGACAACACCACCATGACGGTGAAGCTGATCCAGCCCATCGCCATGGAGGAGAACCTCAAGTTCGCGATCCGCGAGGGTGGCCGCACCGTCGGCGCCGGGTTCGTCACCAAGATCATCAAGTGAGCTAGGTAACCCCGATTAGACCCGCCGCCGGTCGTGCGGCATACTAGTCAGGTTGCGTAACGACAGTTCGCTGCCTGTGTTCGGCTTTCGCTGAACCTCCGGGTGGCAGAGCAGTCGAGCGTAGGGTGGTTGGCGGCCCGTCCGCCAACCACCCTCGCACGGCGTTCAGGTCGCGGTAGTGCGATCGACGCCTTGACCCACCGCGCGGTCAGAGTCGCTCCGGAGTCCCGGGGCGGAGCCTGGCCCGAGGGCGCGACACGCCCGACCGCGGGGGTCGGCGAAGTGGGCCTGTGCCAGCCGGTACAGGCGCCCGCAACACAGCGGCATCGAGAGAAGGAACAGAAGCCACCATGGCGGGACAGAAGATCCGCATCCGGCTCAAGGCCTATGACCACGAGGTCGTCGACTCCTCGGCTCGGAAGATCGTCGAGACGGTGACGCGTACCGGGGCGCAGGTCGCGGGCCCGGTGCCGCTGCCCACGGAGATCAACCGTTTCTGCGTTATCCGCTCGCCGCACAAGTACAAGGACTCGCGCGAGCACTTCGAGATGCGCACGCACAAGCGGCTGATCGACATCATCGACCCGACCCCGAAGACGGTCGACTCGCTCATGCGCCTCGACCTGCCGGCTGGCGTCGACATCGAGATCAAGCTGTAGGGACCGGACAAATGGACAGGCAAGTCAAGGGGATCCTGGGCGCCAAGCTCGGCATGACCCAGGTCTGGGACAACAACCGTGTTGTCCCGGTGACCGTGGTCGAGGCCGGCCCGTGCGTCATCAGCCAGGTTCGTAGCGCCGAGAAGGACGGTTACTCCGCGGTCCAGCTCGCGTACGGCACGATCGACCCGCGCAAGGTCAAGAAGCCGATCAGCGGGCACTACGCGAAGGCCGACGTCGCGCCGCGCCGCCACATCGTCGAGCTGCGCACCGCCGACGCCGCCGACTACTCGCTCGGCCAGGAGATCACGGTCGAGGAGTTCCCGGCCGGCGTCTCCATCGACGTGACCGGCAAGACCAAGGGCAAGGGCTACGCCGGCCCGATGAAGCGGCACGGCTTCCACGGTCTGCGCGCCAGCCACGGTGTCGAGCGCAAGCACCGCTCGCCCGGCTCCATCGGCGCCTGCGCCACCCCGGGTCGTGTCTTCAAGGGCACCCGGATGGCCGGCCGCATGGGTGGCGTGCGCTACACCGTGCAGAACCTGACCGTCCAGGCGGTCGACACCGAGAACAACCTCCTGCTCGTCCGTGGCGCCATTCCCGGCCCCAAGGGCGCGCTGGTCCTGGTCCGTACCGCGGCCAAGACCAAGGCGAAGAAGGGCGGTGCGGCCAAGTGACCACCGTTGACGTCCTCACCGTCGAAGGCTCCAAGAGCGGCTCCGTCGAGCTGCCCGCCGACATCTTCGACGTCCAGGCCAACGTCGCGCTGATGCACCAGGTCGTGGTGGCCCAGCTCGCGGCGGCCCGGCAGGGCACGCACAAGGTCAAGACCCGCGGCGAGGTCGCCGGCGGCGGCAAGAAGCCGTACAAGCAGAAGGGCACCGGTCGCGCCCGGCAGGGCTCGATCCGCGCGCCGCAGTTCGCCGGCGGTGGCGTCGTGCACGGCCCCGTGCCGCGCGACTACAGCCAGCGGACCCCGAAGAAGATGAAGGCCGCCGCCCTGCGTGGCGCCCTCTCCGACCGGGCCCGCGCCGGGCAGGTGCACGTCGTCGAGGCGTTCGTCTCGAGCGAGAAGCCGTCGACCAAGGCCGCTCTGGCCACGCTGGCGAAGCTGACCGAGGCCCGTCGGGTCCTGGTCGTGCTGAGCAGCACCGACGAGCTGAACTGGGTGTCGCTGCGCAACGAGCCGCGGGTGCACCTGATCGAGGCCGGCCAGCTCAACACGTACGACGTGCTGGTGGCCGACGACGTGGTCTTCACCAAGGACGCCCTGGACGAGTTCCTGGGTGTTCCCGCCGAGACCACCGAGGAGGGTGGCAAGTGAGCACGATCGCCGACCCGCGCGACATCATCGTGGCGCCGGTCGTCTCGGAGAAGAGCTACAGCGAGCTGAACCGCAACTGGTACACCTTCCTGGTGCACCCGGACGCGAACAAGACCGAGATCAAGATCGCGATCCAGCAGATCTTCGACGTCCGCGTCCTGACGGTCAACACGCTCAACCGCCAGGGCAAGCGCAAGCGGACCAAGACCGGTTTCGGGCAGCGTAAGGCCACCAAGCGGGCGATCGTGAAGCTGGCTGACGGTGACCGTATCGAGGCCTTCGGCGGCCCGGTCAGCTGAGGGGTGTAGACAATGGCTATCCGTAAGTACAAGCCGACGACGCCGGGCCGGCGTGGCTCCAGCGTCGCCGACTTCGCTGAGATCACCCGGTCGACGCCCGAGAAGTCGCTGCTGGCTCCGCTGCCGAAGAAGGGCGGGCGTAACGCCCACGGCCGGATCACCGCGCGGCACCACGGTGGCGGTCACAAGCGCCAGTACCGTCTGATCGACTTCAAGCGGGTCGACAAGGACGGCGTGCCGGCGAAGGTCGCCCACATCGAGTACGACCCGAACCGCACCGCGCGCATCGCGCTGCTGCACTACGCCGACGGCGAGAAGCGCTACATCCTCGCGCCGAAGGACATGAAGCAGGGCGACCGCGTCGAGTCGGGTCCGGGCGCCGACATCAAGCCGGGCAACAACCTGCCGCTGCGCAACATCCCGGTCGGTACCACGATCCACAACGTGGAGCTGCGTCCCGGCGGCGGCGCCAAGCTGGCCCGCTCGGCCGGCGTCGGCATCCAGCTGCTCGGCCGTGAGGGTGTCTACGCGACCCTGCGCATGCCGTCCGGCGAGATCCGGCGGGTCGACGTCCGCTGCCGCGCCAGCATCGGCGAGATCGGCAACGCCGACCAGTCGAACATCAACTGGGGCAAGGCCGGCCGTATGCGGTGGAAGGGCAAGCGCCCGACTGTCCGTGGTGTCGCCATGAACCCGGTCGACCACCCGCACGGTGGTGGTGAGGGTAAGACCTCCGGTGGTCGCCACCCGGTCAACCCGCAGGGTAAGCCCGAGGGCCGCACCCGTCGTAAGGGCCAGCCGAGTGACCGGCTGATCGTCCGCCGCCGCTACGCCACGCGTAAGCGCGGCTGAGGGAGATAAGACATGCCTCGCAGCCTGAAGAAGGGCCCGTTCATCGACGACCACCTGCTCAAGAAGGTGGAGACGCAGAACGACAAGGGCTCGAAGAACGTCATCAAGACCTGGTCGCGGCGCTCGACGATCATCCCCGAGATGCTGGGCCACACGATCGCCGTGCACGACGGACGCAAGCACGTCCCGGTGTTCGTGACTGAGGCGATGGTCGGGCACAAGCTCGGCGAGTTCGCGCTGACCCGCACGTTCAAGGGTCACGAGAAGGACGACCGGAAGAGCCGTCGGCGCTGACGCCGCGGGCATACGGATAGAGGAACAAGGGGTTACAGCGATGCCAGGAAAGGGCGACGCTCCGGTGCTTCCGGGCGCGCGGGCGGTTGCGCGGCACGTGCGCATCTCGCCGATGAAGGCGCGCCGGGTGGTCAACCTCGTCCGCGGCCTGCCCGCGAAGGAGGCGCTCACGGTGCTGCAGTTCGCGCCGCAGGCTGCGAGCGAGCAGGTGTACAAGGTGCTCGCGAGCGCCATCGCCAACGCGGAGAACAACGAGCGGCTGGACCCCGACGCGCTGCTCGTCAGCGAGGCGTTCGTGGACGAGGGCCCGACCATGAAGCGGTTCCAGCCGCGGGCGCAGGGCCGGGCGTACCGGATCCGCAAGCGCACCTGCCACATCACCGTCGCGGTGGAGGCGGTGGCGCCGGCCGCGCCGAAGAAGGCGGCCGCGAAGAAGGCGGCCCCCGCGAAGCAGGCGGAGCCGGCCGAGACGCAGAGCAAGACGGAGGGCGCCGAGTAATGGGTCAGAAGGTTCACCCGCACGGGTTCCGGCTCGGCATCTCGACCGACTGGAAGTCCCGCTGGTTCGCGGACAAGCTCTACAAGGACTACATCGGCGAGGACGTCAAGATCCGCCGCATGATGTCCAAGGGCCTCGAGCGCGCCGGCATCTCCAAGGTCGACATCGAGCGCACCCGGGACCGGGTCCGCGTCGACATCCACACCGCCCGGCCGGGCATCGTCATCGGCCGTAAGGGTGCGGAGGCCGACCGGATCCGCGGCGAGCTCGAGAAGCTGACCGGCAAGCAGGTCCAGCTGAACATCATCGAGGTGAAGAACCCCGAGTCGGACGCGCAGCTCGTCGCACAGGGTGTGGCCGAGCAGCTCTCCAGCCGGGTCAGCTTCCGTCGGGCGATGCGCAAGGCCATGCAGTCCGCGATGAAGAACCCGGTCTGCAAGGGCATCCGGGTCCAGGTCTCGGGTCGTCTCGGCGGCGCTGAGATGAGCCGGACCGAGTTCTACCGCGAGGGCCGGGTTCCGCTGCACACGCTGCGGGCCAACATCGAGTACGGCTTCTTCGAGGCCCGTACGAGCTTCGGCCGGATCGGCGTGAAGGTCTGGATCTACAAGGGCGACGCGGTGCCGGGTCGGGAGACTCCGGCCGAGGCGCCGTCGCGTCCGCGCCGTGACCGTGGCGACCGCCCCGAGCGGCCGCGCCGTGGCCGGTCCGGCTCGTCCGGCACGACCGCCGGCGGTACCGAGGCCGGCCGGGCCGCCGCCGCGACGACCATCGCGCAGCAGGCCGAGACGCCGAGTGGGGACGCGGTGGATCCCGCCGCCGTCGCCGCCGCGGCAGAAACGCAGCAGGAGGGCTGACAGATGCTGATGCCGCGCAAGCCCCCGAAGGGCTTCCGCAAGCCGCACCACCCGGACCGCAGTGGCGCGTCCAAGGGTGGTAACCGGGTGGTGTTCGGCGAGTTCGGGATCCAGGCTCTCGAGCCGGCGTACGTGACGAACCGCCAGATCGAGTCGGCGCGTATCGCGATGACCCGCCACATCAAGCGTGGTGGCAAGGTCTGGATCACGATCTTCCCGGACCAGGCTCTCACCAAGAAGCCGGCCGAGACCCGGATGGGTTCCGGTAAGGGCTCGCCCGAGTGGTGGGTCGCCAACGTCAAGCCGGGGCGGGTTCTCTTCGAGATGTCCTTCCCCAACGAGCAGATCGCGCGAGAGGCGATGCGTCGCGCGATCCACAAGCTCCCGATGAAGTGCCGCATTGTTACGCGCGAAGTGGGTGAATCCTGATGGCAGCGGGCGTTAAGGCCTCCGAGCTGCGTGAGCTCTCCGAGGAGGAGCTGGTCACGAAGCTGCGCGAGGCCAAGGCGGAGCTGTTCAACCTCCGCGTGCAGGCCGCGACCGGCCAGCTGGACAACAACCGGCGGTTGCAGGTCATCCGTCGGGAGATCGCCCGGATCTACACGATCATGCGTGAGCGCGAGCTGGGTCTCTCGGCCGCGCCGACTGAGGTGACTGCATCATGAGCGAGAACACCACCACCGCCGCCGCGCGGGCCCGCCGCAAGGTGCGTGAGGGCCTCGTGGTCAGCGACAAGATGGAAAAGACCGTCGTCGTCGAGGTCGAGGACCGGGTCAAGCACGCGCTGTACGGCAAGATCATGCGTCGTACCAGCAAGTTGAAGGTGCACGACGAGCAGAACACCGCCGGCATCGGCGACCGGGTCCTGATCATGGAGACCCGGCCGCTGTCCGCCACGAAGCGGTGGCGGCTCGTGGAGATCCTGGAAAAGGCCAAGTAGCGAAGGCTCGAGCTCGCCCGGCGTCAGTCGGGCGCGGGTTCCGCCAGGCTCCGGCCGCCGTGCGCGGCCGGAGAACCGGCAGACATAGGAGATAGACGTGATTCAGCAGGAGTCGCGACTGCGCGTCGCCGACAACACGGGTGCCCGGGAGATCCTGTGCATCCGGGTTCTCGGTGGCTCCGGTCGGCGCTACGCGAGTATCGGCGACGTCATCGTGGCCACCGTCAAGGACGCGATCCCGGGTGCCGGTGTGAAGAAGGGCGACGTCGTCAAGGCCGTCGTCGTTCGCACCGCCAAGGAGAGGCGGCGGCCGGACGGTTCGTACATCCGCTTCGACGAGAACGCCGCCGTCATCATCAAGGACGGCGGGGACCCGCGCGGTACCCGCATCTTCGGCCCGGTGGGCCGGGAGCTGCGGGACAAGCGGTTCATGAAGATCATCTCTCTCGCGCCGGAGGTGTTGTGACCGTGAAGGTCAAGAAGGGCGACACGGTCGTCGTCATCGCCGGCAAGGACAAGGGTGCCAAGGGTAAGGTCATCGCGGCCTACCCGCGGCAGGACAAGGTCCTGGTCGAGGGCGTGAACCGGGTCAAGAAGCACACCCGCATCAGCACCACCCAGCGTGGCGCCAAGACCGGTGGCATCGTCACCCAGGAGGCCCCGATCCACGTCTCGAACGTGCAGGTCCTGGACTCCGACGGCAAGCCGACCCGCGTCGGTTACCGGATCGACGACAACGGCCAGAAGGTCCGCATCGCGCGTAGCACCGGTAAGGACCTGTGATGACCACGGCTACCGAAACCAAGACCATGCCGCGCCTCAAGGAGCGGTACCGCAACGAGATCGTGGCGCAGCTGCAGGAGCAGCACCAGTTCGGCAACCCGATGCAGGTGCCGCGGCTCGTCAAGATCGTCGTCAACATGGGTGTCGGCGAGGCCGCCCGGGACGCCAAGCTGATCGACGGCGCCGTCCGGGACCTGGCCACCATCACCGGCCAGAAGCCGCAGGTGCGGCGGGCGACCAAGTCCATCGCGCAGTTCAAGCTCCGCGAGGGCATGCCGATCGGCGCGAAGGTGACCCTCCGCGGCGACCGGATGTGGGAGTTCCTGGACCGGCTGCTCTCGATCGCGCTGCCGCGTATCCGTGACTTCCGCGGTCTGGACGGGCGCAAGCTCGACGGGCACGGCAACTACACGTTCGGTCTGACCGAGCAGTCGGTGTTCCACGAGATCGACCAGGACAAGATCGATCGGCAGCGGGGCATGGACATCACGGTGGTCACGACCGCCACGACCGACGACGAGGGCCGGGCGCTGCTCAAGCTCCTGGGCTTCCCGTTCAAGGAGAACTGAGATGGCCAAGAAGGCGCTGATCATCAAGGCGGCCGCGAAGCCGAAGTTCTCGGTTCGCGCGTACACCCGCTGCCAGCGGTGCGGGCGTCCCAAGGCGGTCTACCGCAAGTTCGGTCTCTGCCGGGTCTGCATCCGGGAGATGGCCCACCGCGGTGAGCTGCCGGGCGTGTCCAAGGCTTCCTGGTAAGGGCGACCGCGTCCCGGCCTTCGGGCCGGGACCCCTTGCACCGATCACGTATTGCTCTTCGCCGTAGGCCCGGCGTGCATCGCCTCGGGAACCCCGGCGAGAAAGGCTGACGAAATCCATGACGATGACCGACCCGATCGCAGACATGCTCACGCGTCTGCGTAACGCCAACCAGGCGTACCACGACCAGGTGACGATGCCCTACTCGAAGATCAAGGCGAACATCGCCGAGGTCCTCAAGGCCGAGGGCTACATCGCCACCTGGTCGGTCGAGGAGCCCGAGGAGGGCGCCGTCGGCAAGCGACTGGTCGTCGAGCTGAAGTACGGCCAGAACCGGGAGCGGAGCCTGGCCGGCATCAAGCGAGTGTCCAAGCCCGGTCTGCGGGTTTACGCCAAGTCGGACGGGCTCCCGCGGGTGCTCGGCGGGCTGGGCGTGGCGATCATTTCGACGTCCCAGGGGCTGCTCACCGACCGGCAGGCCCGCAAGCGGAGCGTTGGCGGGGAAGTCCTCGCCTTCGTCTGGTAACGGGAGACAGGTAGAAATGTCGCGTATTGGACGTAAGTCGATCCCGGTGCCGACCGGCGTCGACATCACGATCGACGGGCAGACCGTCAAGGTCAAGGGCCCGAAGGGCGAGCTCTCGCACACCCTGGCCGAGCCGATCACGATCGACCGGGCCGAGGACGGGCAGCTGAACGTCAACCGCCCGAACGACGAGCGCAAGGCCAAGGAACTGCACGGCCTCAGCCGTACCCTGGTCGCCAACATGATCGTCGGCGTCACCGAGGGCTACCGCAAGAGCCTGGAGATCGCCGGCACCGGTTACCGCGTGACCGCCAAGGGCAAGGACCTGGAGTTCGCGCTCGGGTTCTCGCACCCGGTGCACGTGCCGGCGCCGGACGGCATCACCTTCACGGTGGAGAGGCCGACGCTGTTCCACGTGGCCGGCATCGACAAGCAGCTCGTCGGTGAGGTTGCCGCCAACATCCGGAAGATCCGCCCGCCGGAGCCCTACAAGGGCAAGGGCGTGAAGTACCAGGGCGAGGTCATCCGCCGCAAGGCTGGAAAGGCAGGTAAGAAGTGAGCGCCACGCTGCTCAAGCGCCGCCGCGGCGTCGCCGCCAAGCGTGCCGTCGGGCGTGCGCGCCGGCACTTCCGGGTCCGCAAGAACGTCAGCGGCACCGCCGAGCGTCCCCGCCTCGTGGTCACCCGCTCCCTGCGGCACATCGTCGCCCAGATCGTGGACGACACCAAGGGTCACACCCTGGCGTCGGCCTCGACCCTGGACGCCTCGCTGCGCGGCACGGAGGGCGACAAGAGCGCCCTGGCCGGCAAGGTCGGCGCCCTGCTCGCCGAGCGCGCCAAGGCCGCCGGCGTCTCCAAGGTCGTCTTCGACCGCGGTGGCAACCGGTACGCGGGGCGGGTCGCCGCGCTTGCCGACGCCGCCCGCGAAGCCGGGCTCGAGTTCTAGAAACCCCGTCACGAGAGAGAAGGAAGGCTGCTGATGCCAGGTCAACAGCGCCGTGGCGGCGGGTCCGGTGGCAACGAGGGTGGTCGCCGCGACAACCGCCGTGAGGGCGGCCGCGGAAACGCGCCCGTCGAGAAGACCCCGCACCTCGAGCGGGTCGTCGCGATCAACCGCGTCGCCAAGGTCGTGAAGGGCGGTCGTCGCTTCAGCTTCACCGCCCTGGTGATCGTGGGCGACGGCGACGGCACCGTCGGTGTGGGCTACGGAAAGGCCAAGGAGGTGCCCGCGGCGATCGCCAAGGGCGTCGAGGAGGCCAAGAAGCACTTCTTCAAGGTGCCGCGGATCGCCGCGTCGATCCCGCACCCGGTGACGGGTGAGGCCGCGGCCGGTGTGGTGCTGCTCAAGCCGGCGTCCGCCGGTACGGGTGTCATCGCCGGTGGCCCGGTGCGTGCCGTGCTGGAGTGCGCGGGTATCCACGACGTGCTCTCCAAGAGCCTCGGTTCGTCGAACCCGATCAACATCGTGCACGCCACCGTGGCGGCGCTGAAGGGGCTCGAGTCCCCCGAGGCCGTCGCCGCCCGTCGTGGCCTGCCGGTCGAGGACGTCGCGCCGGCCGCCATGCTGGCGTCGCGGGCGGGGGTGGCTTCCTGATGGCTCGCCTGAAGGTCACCCAGGTCCGGTCCGGGATCGGGACCAAGCAGAACCAGCGTGACTCGCTGCGTTCGCTCGGTCTCAAGCGGATCAACGACGTGGTGGTCAAGGAGGACCGTCCGGAGATCCGCGGCATGATCTTCACGGTCAACCACCTCGTGAAGGTCGAGGAGGTCGAGTAATGACGATCAAGGTCCACCACCTGCGCCCGGCGCCCGGTGCCAAGACCGCGAAGACCCGTGTGGGTCGCGGTGAGGGCTCCAAGGGCAAGACCGCCGGTCGCGGTACCAAGGGTTCCAAGGCCCGTAAGAACATCTCGGCGGCGTTCGAGGGTGGGCAGATGCCCATCCACATGCGCCTGCCGAAGATGAAGGGCTTCAAGAACAAGTTCAAGGTGGTCTTCCAGGTGGTCAACCTGGACCGGCTCGCCGAGCTGTTCCCGAACGGCGGCCAGGTCGGCCCGCTCGAGCTGGTCGAGGCCGGCGCGGTCCGCAAGGGCCACCCGGTCAAGGTCCTCGGCACCGGGGACCTGGGCGGGGTCGCTCTCCAGGTGTCGGCGCACGCGTTCAGCGCGTCGGCCAAGGAGAAGATCACCGCCGCCGGTGGCTCCGTCACCGAGCTGTAAGGGCTGCACGATCCACGGCGCCCGCTCAGTTGTCGCAACTGGGCGGGCGTCATGGTCTGCCTGGCATGTGTGCGCCGGGTAACATCGGATTCGGTTTATGTAGCCGGGCAGATCTGCCCGGACGGGGATCGGGCTGTTAGAGTCCCTTCCCAGCCATGGATATCGGGCACTCGCCCGGCACCCAACCCGCCCCGCCAGGGATCACCGGCGGCCCGCCTCGCGCAGGAGGAAGAAGTTGCTGTCCGCCTTTCTCAGTGCGTTCCGTACGCCTGACCTGCGCAAGAAGCTGCTGTTCACAGTAGGCATCATTGCGGTCTACCGGCTCGGGGCGACGCTGCCCAGCCCGGGTGTCTCGTACGGCAACGTCCAGAAGTGCATCGACGCCATGGAGAACGGCTCCACGGGCGTGATGAACCTGCTCAACCTCTTCTCCGGTGGCGCGCTGCTGCAGCTCTCGGTCTTCGCGCTGGGCATCATGCCCTACATCACAGCGTCGATCATCCTGCAGCTGCTGACGGTGGTGATCCCCCGGCTGGAGCAGCTCCGCAAGGAGGGCCAGTCCGGCCAGGCGAAGATCACCCAGTACACCCGCTACCTGACCCTGGGCCTGGGTGTCCTCCAGGCGTCGGCGTTCGTGGCGCTGGCCCGCTCCGGGCAGCTCTTCAACAACCAGTGCGACCAGTTCCCGATCATCCCCGAGGGGACCGGGATCCCGGACTGGCTGACCCTCAGCCTCCTGGTCATGACGATGACCGCCGGCACCGGCGTGGTGATGTGGCTCGGTGAGCTGATCACCGACCGGGGCGTCGGCAACGGCATGTCCGTCCTGATCTTCACCTCGATCGCCGCCCGGCTCCCCAGCGAGGGCTGGCAGATCAAGCAGACCGGTGGCTGGGGCAAGTTCCTCCTCGTCATCGCGCTGGTCCTGGTGGTCATCACCGCGGTCACCTTCATCGAGCAGGCGCAGCGCCGGATCCCGGTGCAGTACGCCAAGCGCATGATCGGCCGGCGGATGTACGGCGGCACCTCGACCTACATCCCGCTGAAGGTCAACCAGGCGGGTGTCATCCCGGTCATCTTCGGCTCCTCGCTGCTCTACCTGCCCCAGCTGGCGCTGCAGTTCTTCGACCAGAACAACCCGGGCAAGACGCAGGCGTGGATCCAGAACAACCTGGTGGACCCGACCAGCCCGATCTACATCGCGGTCTACTTCCTGCTGATCATCTTCTTCACGTACTTCTACGTCTCGATCACGTTCAACCCGACCGAGGTCGCGGACAACATGAAGAAGTACGGCGGCTTCGTGCCGGGCATCCGCCCGGGCAAGCCGACCGCCGACTACCTCGACTTCATCCTCAGTCGGATCACGCTGCCGGGCGCCCTCTACCTGGGCATCATCTCGATCCTGCCGAACTTCTTCTTCATCTGGCTGGACAAGCAGCAGTACCTGAACTTCCCGTTCGGCGGCACCGCTGTGCTGATCATGGTCGGCGTCGGTCTGGAGACCACGAAGCAGATCGAGAGCCAACTCATGCAGCGGAACTACGAAGGGTTCCTGCGGTAGATGAGACTCGTTCTGGTTGGCCCGCCGGGTGCGGGCAAGGGCACGCAGGCCGAGTTCATCGCCGCGCACCTCTCGGTCCCGAAGATCTCGACCGGCGACATCTTCCGGTCGAACGTCTCGCAGGGCACCCCGCTCGGCGTCGAGGCGAAGCGCTACATGGACGCCGGCGAGCTGGTGCCCGACGAGGTCACCATCAACATGGTGCGGGACCGGCTCGCCGAGCCGGACGCCTCCGAGGGCTTCCTGCTCGACGGCTTCCCGCGGACGACGCCGCAGGCCGCCGCGCTGGACAAGCTCCTCGCCGACCTGGGCACCGCGCTGGACCTGGTGCTGGAGCTGGTCGTCGACGACGACGAGGTGATCCGGCGGCTCTCCGGTCGGCGTACCTGCCGGGGCTGCGGCAAGATCTGGCACGTCGAGTTCGACGCCACCTCGCGTGAGGGCATCTGCGACCGGTGCGGCGCCGAGCTGTTCCAGCGCGACGACGACAAGCCGGAGACCATCGCCACCCGCCTGCGCGAGTACGCGGACAAGACCGCGCCGCTGGTCGACTACTACGGCGCCCAGGGCAAGCTGGTGGGCATCGACGCCACCGGCCCGGTGGAGGACGTCACCGTCCGCGCCATCGACGCCCTGCGCTCGTACGGCGGCTGACGTCCCGCCGGGTTCCGGCGGATAGAGTGCGAAGAGCGGGGTACGCCTGACGTGCCCCGCTCTTCGGCATCTGCAACCGAAAGGTAACGGCTCCATGCGTCGTCCCCAGCTGGACATCCAGCTGAAGACCCCTGACCAGATCGAGAAGATGCGGGCCGCCGGGCTGGTGGTCGCCGAGGCGCTGCGTCGGATGCGGGAGGCGGTCGCCCCAGGGGTCAGCACCGCCGACCTGGACGCCATCGCCGAGTCGACCATCCGCGAGGCCGGCGCCGTCCCCTCCTTCAAGGGCTACCACGGCTTTCCCGCGTCGATCTGCTCGTCGGTCAACGAGCAGGTCGTGCACGCCATCCCGTCGGCGCGGCAGGTGCTCCGCGACGGGGACATGATCTCCATCGACTGCGGTGCGGTGCTCGACGGCTGGCACGGCGACGCCGCCATCACCGTCGGGGTGGGCGAGGTCGAACCGGCGCTGCTGAAGATGGCGGCGGTGGCCGAGGACGCCATGTGGGCGGGCATCGCCGCAGCCGCCCGCGGCGCGGCCAGCGGCAAGGGCCGGCTCACCGACATCTCGCACGCCGTCGAGGACGCGGTCCGCAAGGGCGGGCGGTACGGCATCGTCGACGGCTACGGCGGGCACGGCATCGGCACCGAGATGCACCAGGACCCGCACGTGCTCAACCACGGACGGCCGGGGAAGGGCCCGCGTCTGGTGCCGGGCATGGCGCTGGCCATCGAGCCGATGATCACGATGGGCTCACCCCGGACGGTCGAACTCTCCGACGGCTGGACCGTGATCACCCGGGACCGGTCGATGGCGGTGCACGTCGAACACACGATGGCGCTGCTCCCGGACGGCGTCTGGGTGCTGACCGCGCCGGACGGCGGGCGCGCCCGCCTGGGCGAGCTGGTCACCTCCCGGCAGCCCGCGGACTCGCCGGCTCGCTGAGCCCTCAGCAGCGCTCCGCCGGGCGCCGCGTCCCGTCCTCTCCCGCCCCCTGAGGCGCGCACCAGCCGCACCGAGGGGTCGGAGGGCGACGCGCACCGAGAGCCTCGACGGCGACCGTTCCCAGGGCCCGGATGGGTGATCGCACCGAGGGCCTGGACGGCGACGCGCACCGAGGGCCCGAGGGCGACCGCCCACAGGACCCAACGGCGATGCGCACGGAGGGCCGGAGTCGCGGGGCCCGGCTGCGCGATGCCGGCCCGGCCCGCGTCCGGATGCGGCGCCCCGCCGCCCCGACCGCCGGCCGGGACCCGCCCTCGCCTCGGGCCCGGAGCCTCGGGAGGGGCCGCGGCGGGAGGGGCAGCGGCTGGTGGAGCGGTGGCATGCTTGCGGGCATGGAGGGACGCGACGGGATGCGGGCCGCCGACGCCGACCGCCAGGCGGTGGCGGAGCGGCTGCGGGTGGCCGTCGACGAGGGCCGGCTGGACCTGCACGAGTACGACGAGCGGTTGCAGCGGGCGTACGCCGCACGCACGTACGGCGAGCTGGACGTGCTGGTGGTCGATTTGCCGGCGCAGGCGGCCCCGGCGGCGTCGGAGCTCGCCACGCGGCTGGAGACCGTCCCGTCGCCGGCGGAGGGTGTCCGGTCGCCGGCGACCTCGTCGGTGACGGCCCGGTGGCTGGCCGAGGTGTGGCTGCCGTACCTGCGGGTGGTCGCGATCACGGTGACCGTCTGGGCGGTGACGTCCGCGCTCTCCACGGATCTGCTCTACTTCTGGCCCGTCTGGGTGGCCGGGCCGTGGGGAGCGGTGCTCGTGGTGCGCACGGTCGCCGGTCTCGCCGGCGGGGAGCCGCGGCGGCAGGCTGAGCAGCGGGAGCGGCGGCGTGAGCGCCGGCGGGCGAAGCGGGCGCGCAAGCGCGAGTTGGCTGCCGCCGAGGAGGGGCACCGGAGCCCGGTGCGGGAGCTGCCGCCGGCCCAGCGGGAAGGCCGGCCCGGCGAGGCCGACGCCGAGGTGTGATTGGCCCGTTCCGTCCGGTTCGACGCACCGATTCCCGGCCGGTTTGGCGACGGCCCGCAGGCGGGCGTACACTTTCTGATCGGCGCACAGCGTCCACTCCGGCATGCCCACCCTGCGCTTCGGTGGGAGCCGGAGCCGCGGCTGGCGCGGGCAACCTGATCTTGATCGGTGGCCCGTGTAAGACGTTGTGGGCCGTCCGGAGTAACCGACGTCAGGACAGCGGAGTACATGCCGAAAAAAGACGGAGCCATCGAGATCGAGGGTCGGGTCATCGAGCCCCTGCCGAACGCCATGTTCCGGGTGGAGCTCGCGAACGGCCACAAGGTGCTGGCTCACATCAGCGGCAAGATGCGGCAGCACTACATCCGCATCCTGCCGGAGGACCGGGTCGTCGTCGAACTCTCGCCGTACGACCTGACCCGCGGGCGCATCGTCTACCGCTACAAGTAAGCCTGACGGCGGCCGGGACGTCCCCGTGTCCGTCTTCGACGTCCGGTGTCGCGCCTCGGCGCGTCGTCGGGCCAGATGGGAAGTAAGGCAACCGTGAAGGTCAAGCCGAGCGTCAAGAGGATCTGCAACAAGTGCCGGGTCATTCGCCGGCACGGCCGGGTCATGGTCATCTGCACCGACCCGCGCCACAAGCAGCGCCAGGGCTGAACCAGTTCCGGCCGGCCGTGTGACAACGGTCGGTCGAAATCGGTCCGGGCCGCAGATCCAGACACCGAATCACATGCTCGTCCCAGCCGCGGGCGGTGCGCATCGCGTACCTCATCGTGGTTGACCCCCGGTCGGAGGCCGGGGCCCGCTCGGGCAGCGACCGACCTGGTCGCCGGCGCACGACGCCGGTGACGGAACGGTCGGTAGCGGGGTGGGACGGGTCCACACCTCCGCCAGAACATCACGAGGAGTACGCCCGCACATGGCACGTCTAGTCGGCGTCGACCTCCCCCGCGAGAAGCGGATGGAGATCGCGCTCACCTACATCTTCGGCGTGGGTCGCACCCGGGCCCTGGAGACGCTCTCTGCCACCGGCATCTCGCCGGACAAGCGCGTCCGGGACCTCACGGACGAGGAGCTGGTCCAGCTCCGTAACCACATCGAGGGCAACTACAAGGTTGAAGGCGACCTGCGCCGCGAGGTCGCCGCTGACATCCGCCGCAAGGTCGAGATCGGCTGCTACGCGGGTATCCGGCACCGCCGGGGCCTGCCCGTTCGTGGCCAGCGGACCAAGACCAACGCGCGGACCCGCAAGGGCCCGAAGCGGACCGTCGCCGGCAAGAAGAAGCCCGGCAAGAAGTAATAGGAGCGCACAGACTTATGCCACCGAAGGCTCGTGCCGGAGCCGCTGTCAAGAAGGTCCGGCGCAAGGAACGCAAGAACGTCGCCCACGGGCAGGCGCACATCAAGAGCACCTTCAACAACACCATCGTGTCGATCACCGACCCGACCGGTGCGGTCATCTCCTGGGCCTCCTCGGGCCAGGTGGGCTTCAAGGGCTCCCGCAAGTCGACCCCGTTCGCCGCGCAGCTGGCCGCCGAGGCCGCGGCGCGTCGGGCGATGGAGCACGGCATGCGCAAGGTCGACGTGTTCGTCAAGGGACCCGGCTCCGGCCGGGAGACCGCCATCCGTTCGCTGCAGGCAGCCGGGCTCGAGGTCGGGCAGATCTCCGACGTCACGCCGCAGCCGCACAACGGGTGCCGTCCGCCGAAGCGTCGCCGGGTCTGAGAGGTTAGAGAGAGATGGCTCGTTACACCGGTGCTGACTGCCGCCGTTGCCGGCGGGAGAAGATGAAGCTGTTCCTCAAGGGCAGCAAGTGCGATGGTCCGAAGTGCCCGTTCGAGTCCCGGCCGTTCCCGCCCGGGCAGCACGGCCGCGGCCGCACGAAGGAGACGGAGTACCTGCTCCAGCTCCGTGAGAAGCAGAAGGCCCGCCGCGTGTACGGCGTGCTGGAGAAGCAGTTCCGCGGCTACTACGAAGAGGCCGTGGGCAAGAAGGCCAAGACCGGCGAGGTTCTCCTGCAGATCCTCGAGTCGCGGCTGGACAACGTGGTCTACCGGGCCGGCTACGCCCAGTCCCGGGACATGGCCCGCCAGCTGGTCAAGCACGGCCACTTCACCGTGAACGGCAAGAAGGTCGACATCCCGTCGTTCCGCGTCAAGGAGCACGACATCATCGAGGTCCGGGGCAAGAGCAAGGAGCTCACCCCGTTCATCGTCGCGCAGGCTCAGGCCGGCTCGAAGTCGGTTCCGGCGTGGCTGGAGGCTATCCCCAGCCAGATGAAGGTGCTCGTGCACTCGCTCCCGGCCCGCCAGGTCATCGACACGCAGGTCCAGGAGCAGCTGATCGTCGAGCTCTACTCCAAGTAGTCGGAGCTCGTTGCGGTGGCCCGCCCTTCCGGGGCGGGCCACCGGAACACTTTGTCGTGGGCGTCATATGGCGGGCGCCCCGGAAGAGAAGAGAAGACATGCTCATCAGCCAGCGACCGACTCTCTCCGAGGAGTCGATCAACGAGACCCGGTCCCGGTTCACCATCGAGCCGCTGGAGCCGGGCTTCGGGTACACCCTGGGCAACTCGCTGCGGCGCACGCTGCTGTCGTCGATCCCGGGTGCGGCGGTCACCTCGATCAAGATCGACGGCGTGCTGCACGAGTTCACCACGATCCCCGGTGTCAAGGAGGACGTGGTCGAGCTCGTCATGAACATCAAGGAGCTGTGCGTCAGCTCCGAGCACGACGAGCCGGTCAGCATGTACCTGCGCAAGCAGGGCCCGGGCGACGTGACGGCGGGCGACATCCAGCCGCCGGCCGGCGTCTCGGTGCACAACCCGGACCTGAAGCTCGCCACCCTCAACGGCAAGGGCCGGCTCGACATGGAGCTGACCGTCGAGCGGGGTCGCGGCTACGTCACGGCGGCGCAGAACAAGCAGGCCGGCGCCGAGATCGGCCGGATCCCGGTCGACTCGATCTACTCGCCGGTGCTGAAGGTGACGTACCGCGTCGAGGCGACCCGTGTCGAGCAGCGGACCGACTTCGACCGGCTGATCATCGACGTCGAGACCAAGCCGTCGATGGGCCCGCGTACCGCGCTGGCCTCCGCCGGCTCGACGCTGGTGGAGCTGTTCGGTCTGGCCCGGGAGCTGGACGAGACCGCCGAGGGCATCGACATCGGGCCGTCCCCGCAGGACGCCCAGCTCGCGGCCGACCTGGCGCTGCCGATCGAGGAGCTGGACCTGACCGTCCGCTCCTACAACTGCCTCAAGCGCGAGGGCATCAACTCCGTTGGTGAGCTCATCGGGCGTACCGAGGCCGACCTCCTCGACATCCGCAACTTCGGGCAGAAGTCGATCGACGAGGTCAAGATGAAGCTCGCCGGGATGGGTCTGGGGCTGAAGGACTCGGCCCCGAACTTCGACCCGGCGCACGTCGTGGACGCCTTCGGCGAGGCCGACTACGACACCGACGACTATCGCGAGACCGAGCAGCTCTAGTCCGCGCTGCCGCCACACCTGAGGAGCACCAAGCATGCCCACGCCCACCAAGGGCCCCCGCCTCGGCGGCAGCCCCGCGCACGAGCGGCTGATGCTGGCCAACCTGGCCACTGCGCTGTTCCAGCACGGCAAGATCAAGACCACCGAGACGAAGGCCCGGCGGCTGCGTCCGCTGGCCGAGCAGCTCATCACCAAGGCCAAGCGCGGCGACCTGGCGTCCCGCCGGCGGGTGCTGGGCGTCGTCAAGGACAAGGACGTGGTCTACGCCCTGTTCGACCAGATCGCCCCCCGGTTCGCCACCCGCAACGGTGGCTACACCCGGATCGTGAAGACCGGTCCGCGCAAGGGTGACAACGCGCCGATGGCGATCATCGAGCTGGTCGAGGAGCTTCAGGTCGCCGAGCCGAAGGCGAACAAGAAGACCGCCGCCCGCAAGGCCGCGCAGCAGGACAAGGTCGAGGCACTCGCCCCGGCCGAGGAGGCCCCGAAGTCGAACTCGGGCGACCAGGACGCCGAGGCGCCCGTGTCGGCGTCCGGCGACACCGCCGCCGCCCGCGAGGACAGCGACGAGGCCGGCGAGAACGACAAGGCCTGATCCAGGCCACCGTCGGGCCCGGCACCCCTTCGTGGGGTGCCGGGCCCGACCCGTGAGGCGGAGGTACGAGTGGACGAGCGCACCCGGCTGCGGCTGGACGTCGCGTACGACGGGTCGGGCTTCTCCGGCTGGGCCGCCCAGCCCACCCGGCGCACGGTCGCCGGGGTGCTCGTGGAGACCCTCGACCTGGTCCTCGGCGCGGGTACGGCGACCGGCCTGACCGTGGCGGGCCGCACCGACGCCGGGGTGCACGCCACCGGGCAGGTCTGCCACCTCGACCTGCCGGCCGCCGTGTGGCGGGAACACGACGGACGGCTGCTGCGCCGACTGGCCCGGCTGCTCCCCACCGACGTCCGGGTACGCGCGATGGCCGAGGTGCCCGCCGACTTCGACGCCCGGTTCTCGGCCACCTTCCGCCGCTACGAGTACCGGGTCACCGACGCCACCTGGGGTGCCGAGCCGCTGCGCCGGCACGAGATCCTGGCCTGGCCGAAGCCGCTCGACCTGGCCGCGTTGAACGCCGCCGCCGCCGGGCTGGTGGGGGAGCACGACTTCGCCGCGTACTGCCGGCGCAAGGAGAACGCCACCACGCTGCGCGAGGTGACCCGGCTGGACTGGCGGCGGGACCCGGACGGGATCCTCGTGGCCACCGTGCAGGCCGACGCGTTCTGCCAGGCGATGGTGCGCAGCCTCGTCGGCGCCATGCTGGTCGCCGGCGACGGGCGCCGGCCGGCCGAGTGGCCGGGCAGCCTGCTGGCCCGCCGGGAACGCTCCAGCGAGGTGACCGTGGCGCCGGCGCACGGGCTGACCCTGGTCGCCGTCGGCTACCCCGAGGACCCGGCCGAGTACGCCCGCCGCGCCGAGGCGACCCGGCAGCTGCGCGTACCCGTGGAGGGCTGACCGCCCGGCCCAGGCCCCGGTACCCGGCCAGCATCGTCGAGCGTCAAGGGAGTGGAAGCCGTGCAGGAACCTCGCCGTGGACGGGACCTCGGCATCGTCGTCGGGACGCTGCCGACGGGACCGCTGAACGCCGTCACCGACGTGCCCGGCGTACGGGTGGGCCACACCACGCTGGTCGAGGGGGACGGCATCCGCAGCGGGGTGACGGCGATCGTCCCGGACCAGCTGACCGACCGCCGGTCGCTGCCCGCGGGGCTGTTCGTGGGCAACGGGCACGGCAAGATGGTCGGCTCGACCCAGGTGGCCGAGCTGGGCGAGATCGAGACGCCGGTGGTGCTGACCGCGACGCTGTCGACGTTCCGGGCCGCGGACGCGCTGGTCACGTACATGCTCGGGCAGCCGGGCCGGGAGACGGTCGAGTCGCTGAACCCGGTGGTGGCGGAGACCAACGACGGGTTCCTGTCCGACATCCGGGCGCGGCCGGTGCGGGAGCAGCACGTCCTCGCGGCGCTGGCGGAGGCCCGCGGCGGACTGCCCGCGGAGGGTGCCGTCGGCGCCGGTACGGGCACGGCCGCCCTCGGCTTCAAGGCCGGCATCGGCACGTCCTCGCGGCTCGCCACGACCTCCCGGGGCGCCGTCACCGTCGGTGTGCTGGTGCAGTCCAACTTCTCCGGCCTGCTACAGGTGTGCGGGGTGCCGATCCGGCCCGAGCAGGTGGGGGTGCCTAGCCTGTCGCTGCCGGGCCGGCCGGAGCAACCGGGGAACTCCTGTGTCATCGTGGTCGCCACGGACGGCCGCCTCGACGCGCGGCAACTGGGTCGGGTGGCCCGCCGGGCCATCTTCGCCATGGCGCGGGTCGGTTCGGACTTCGCCGGCGGCAGCGGCGACTACGCCCTGGCGTTCTCCACCGCCGACACGCAGGCGCCGACGGCGCCGGAGTCCGACCTGGAGCCGGTCTTCGCGGCGGTGCTGGAGGCCACGGAGGAGGCACTGCTGAACTCGCTGTTCATGGCGCGCACCACCGTCGGCGTCAAGGGGCGGGTCAAGTACGCGGTCCCGCACGCCCGGATGCTCGACCTGTTGCGGGCACACCGGGTCGAGCTCCGGACGTAGGCGGCCGGTGGCGGGACGCGGAACGGGTACGCGGCCGTGGCCCACGTACCCGTTGCGCGCGCTCGCCGTCGCGGCCCGGTCAGTCGCCCCCGTCCTGCCTGCCGGTGTCGCTCGCGCCCCCGTCGGTCGGCTGGCCGGCCGTGCCGCCGTCCGCCCGGCGCTCCAGCACGCCCCGGTTGAGGTGCAGCTCGATCATGTCGAAGAGGATCTCCCGGGCCTTCGTGTCGCCGGACCTGATCGTCTCGCCGTCGCTGCGGGTGACCACCGCGTACGCGAGGTAGTGGCCGCGCACCTGCCAGCCGACGCGGGCCGGCGCGGTGGCGATGGCCGCGCTGTCCTCGTCGGCCGCCATGCCCCGGAACCGGCCCTCCCGCTCGTCGAGCAGCAGCCGGATCCGGTCCCGGGCGCGTTCGGCGTTGGCCCGGTCGGTCAGGTTGAACAAGCCGGTGGTGACGAGGTGGCCGCCGTCGGGCGTCCGCAGCGTGGCCCGGACCACCTGGGTGCAGCCGAGGCGGACCAGCAGGTCGGCGACCTCTCCGGTGGCCGCCACCGCGCAGGCGGCGCTGGACTGGCTCTTCAACACCTTGTAGGCGGGCTCCCCGTCCGCGACGACGAGCTGCTTGCCGGGGAAGAGTTCCTTGGCGGTCAGCGGCGCCTGGTCGGTGTCCCGCGAGTCGAGCGGCTGCGCCTCGACGTCGGCGGACTCGGCCGCCTCCGGCCGGGAGGTGGGCGTGTTCTGCGGCGTCCCGTTGCGCTCGGCCAGCAGGGCGGCGGCACCGAGGCCGCAGAGCGCCAGCAGCGCGAGGACGGCCGCGCCGCCGACCACGACCTGCCACCACCTGCCGCCGCCACCCCGCTGCGACCGCCCGGCTGAGGGCGGCGGCTCGACCGGCGCGGCCGGCGCGGCCGGCGCGATCGGCGGAGGGGGCTCGACCGGCGCGGGCGGTCGGGTCGGCGACTGCCCCTCGGCGGGCGCCCGCACGTGGGCGGACGGCGGTGGCGACACCTGCACCGCGGCGCGGACCGGCTCCGGCGCGACGGGCGGCGGCGACACCTGCGCCGCGGCCCGGACCGGCTCCGGCGCGGCGGAGGGCAGCACGACCCGGTTGGCGCGGGGCAGCGACGGCGTCGGGAAGCGGGAAGGGGAGGGGCCGGCGGGGGGAGGCGGACCAGCACCGAGCACCGGCCCGTCGGACCCGGGCTCCGGGTACTCCATGAATGCGTCCTCATCGGACTCGTACCGATACACCATGCCGCCCAGAGTAGGAGGCATTGTCCCTTTAGGTGCTAATAATAGGAAATTGTGGGCGGAGTCGTTTCGGCTCGTGCTGGGCACCGGCGCCGAGCCTGTGCCGGCGTGCCGGACCTGCCAGGGCCTCCGTCGGCGTGGCGCGCCTGGGCCGCGCCGGGCCTGCGTTGGCTGAGCCGGGGCCGCGCCGACGTGGCGAGCCTGTGCCGGGCCTGCGTTGGCTGTGCCGGGCCCGCGCCGACGTGGCGAGCCTGTGCCGGGCCGTGCCGGGTCGGGCCCGCGACGGCGTGGGCGGCGGCGGTGCGAGAATTGCCGGCGTGACCGGCGAACACTACTTCACCGCTGAACCGACGACCGCCGCCAACCCGCGCGAGGTCGAGTTCTCCGTCGCCGGCCGCGACTACACCCTGGCCTCCTCCGCCGGGGTCTTCTCCGCCGCCCGCCTCGACCCCGGCACGGCCGTGCTGCTGCGCAAGGCCGACCTGCCGGCCACCGACACCACCGGCGCCCTGCTCGACCTCGGCTGCGGCTTCGGCCCGATCACCTGCGTACTCGCGGATTCCGCCCCCACGGCGACCGTGTGGGCCGTCGACGTCAACGAACGGGCCCGGGAGCTCACCGCGGCCAACGCCGCGCGGGTCGGTGCGGCCGACCGGGTGCACGTCGCCGCGCCGGACGACGTACCCGCCGAGCTGACCTTCGCGGAGATCTGGTCCAACCCCCCGATCCACGTCGGCAAGGACGAGCTGCACGCGATCCTGCTGCGCTGGCTGCCCCGGCTCGCCCCGGACGGTGTCGCCTGGCTGGTGGTGGCCCGCTACCTCGGCGGGGACTCGTTGCAGCGCTGGCTGGTCGAGCAGGGCTGGCAGGTGGGGCGCCACGCCAGCCAGAAGGGCTACCGGGTGCTGCGGGTCACCCGGTAATTGGTTGGGCCGCCCGGCCCGTGCTCGGGCAGGATGCCGACGTGGGATACGTGGACGTGGCAGCGGTCGGGCACATCCTTCCCGACGGCCGGGAACTCTTCTCTGACGTGTCGTTCCGGGTCGGGGAGGGTGCCAAGGTGGCCCTGGTCGGGCCGAACGGCGCGGGCAAGACGACGTTGCTGCGGATGGTCGCCGGCGACCTGCCGGTGAAGACCGGCGCGATCGCGCGCGCCGGCGGGCTGGGCGTGATGCGCCAGTTCATCGGAATGATCGGCGACGAGTCGACGCTGGCCGACCTGGCCCTGTCGCTGGCCCCGCCCGCGCTGCGCGACGCCGGCCGCCGGCTGGTCGAGACCGAGGCGGCCATGCGCGCCGCCGAGGTCCGCGGCAAGTACAGCACCGCCGCCGGCAAGGCCCAGCTGGCGTACGCGGACGCGCTCGCGGCCTGGGGCGAGGTCGGCGGGTACGACGCCGAGGTGCTCTTCGACACGGTCGCCACCATCGTGCTCGGCCTGCCCTGGGAGAGCGCCCGGGAACGACCCGTCCGGACCCTGTCCGGCGGTCAGCAGAAGCGCTTCGCCCTCGAACTGCTGCTGCGCGGCCCCGACGAGGTGCTGCTCCTCGACGAGCCGGACAACTTCCTCGACGTGCCCGGCAAACGGTGGCTGGAGGGGCGGCTGCGGGAGTCGACCAAGTCGGTGCTCTACGTCTCGCACGACCGGGAGCTGCTCGCCCAGACCGCCGACCGGGTGGTCGCCGTGGAGGGTGGCAGCGCCTGGGTGCACCCGGGCGGCTTCGCGAGCTGGCACTCCGCCCGGCTGGCCCGGCACGCCCGCCTCGACGAGCTGCGCAGGCGGTGGGACGAGGAGCACCAGAAGCTGCGCGAGCTGATGCTGATGTACAAGCAGAAGGCCGCGTACAACGACGGGCTGGCGTCGCGCTACCAGGCCGCGCAGACCCGGTTGCGCAAGTTCGAGGAGGCCGGGCCGCCGCCCGTACCGCCGAAGGACCAGGACATCCGGATGCAGCTCACCGGCGGGCGGACCGGCAAGCGCGCGGTGATCTGCGAGCAGCTGGAGCTCGACGGCCTGACCTTCCCGTTCGACCTGGAGATCTGGTACGGCGACCGGGTCGCGGTGCTCGGCGCCAACGGCACGGGCAAGTCGCACTTCCTGCGGCTGCTCGCCCGGGGCGGCACCGACCCCGACCCGGCCAACGGGCCGGTCGACGGCGCCGCCGCGCTCGCGCCGGTGGTGCACGACGGGGTGGCCCGGCTCGGCGCGCGCGTGCGCCCCGGGCACTTCTCGCAGACCCACGACCGGCCGGAACTGATGACGAAGACCCTCGTCGAGATCCTCTGGCGGGGCGACGAGCACCGGACCGGCATGGACCGGCACGCCGCGATGGCGGCGCTGAGCCGGTACGAGCTGGCGGGGCAGGGCGACCAGCGCTTCGGCACGCTCTCCGGCGGTCAGCAGGCGCGCTTCCTGGTGCTGCTGCTGGAGCTGTCCGGCGCGACGCTGCTGCTGCTCGACGAGCCCACCGACAACCTCGACCTGGCCTCGGCGGAGGCGCTGGAGGCCGGGCTGACCGCGTTCGAGGGGACCGTGGTGGCGGTGACCCACGACCGCTGGTTCACCCGCACCTTCGACCGGTTCGTGCTCTTCCGGGGCGACAACGAGGTGGTGGAGACACCGGAGCCGGTCTGGGACGTGGCGTGACTCCCGCCGCCCCGGACCGGCCGGCATAGGGTGGATCTCGTGACTGAGATGAATTTCCGCCGGTTGGGCGACTCCGGGCTCGTGGTGTCCGTGGTCGGCGTCGGCTGCAACAACTTCGGCCGCAAGCTCGACCTCGACGGCACCCGGGCGGTGGTCGACGCCGCGCTCGACGCCGGGATCAACTTCTTCGACACCGCCGACATCTACGGAGAGCCGCAGGGCGGCTCCGAGGAACTGCTGGGCCAGGCGCTCAAGGGCCGGCGCGACGACGTGGTGGTGGCCACCAAGTTCGGCATGGACATGAACGGCATGAACGGCCCCGACTTCGGCGCCCGGGGCGCCCGCCGCTACATCGCCCGGGCGGTGGAGGCGTCGCTGCGTCGGCTCGGCACCGATCACATCGACCTGTACCAGATGCACGAACCCGACCCGGGCACCCCGATCGACGAGACGCTCGCCGCGCTCGACGACCTCGTCCGCGCCGGCAAGGTCCGCTACCTGGGCAACTCCAACTTCGCCGGCTGGCAGATCGCCGACGCCGACTGGGTGGCCTCGTCGAACGGACGGTCCCGGTTCATCAGCGCACAGAACCACTACAGCCTGCTGGAGCGCGGCGTCGAGGCCGAGGTGGTGCCGGCGTGCGAGCGCTTCGGCCTCGGGCTGCTGCCGTTCTTCCCGCTCGCCAACGGGCTGCTCACCGGCAAGTACAAGCGCAACGAGACCCCGCCGGCAGGCAGCCGCCTCGCCGGTGGCGGCCGGTACGCCGAACGGCTCGCCGCCGCCGACTGGGACACCATCGAGGCGATCGAGGCGTACGCCGCCGAACGGGGACTGTCGATGCTCCAGGTGGCGATCGGCGGGCTGGCCGCCCAGCCGGCGGTGACCTCGGTGATCGCCGGTGCCACCACGCCCGAGCAGGTACGCGCCAACGCGGCGGCGGGCACCTGGCAGCCCACCGACGAGGACCTCGAAGCCCTGCGCGCAACCTTCTGAGCCTCCACTCGCCCGGACACCGCAGCACTGCGGCATCGCGGGTGGTGCGCCATCGGGGGGCGGTGCGCCACCCGTCACCCCGGCGACTGCCGGCTGTGGGGTCTGTGGGTGGGTGAGTGGAACGTCATGGGTGTCACCTGGCCTCGGAGACACCCGCCATGTTCCACCGATGCCGATGCCGATGCCGATGCGGGTGCCGGTGCCGGTGCCCGAGATCGGGGGACACACCCCTACCGCACCCGTCGATGGAACGTCATGGGTGTCAAGGGGCGGCGGAGGCACCCATGGTGTTCCACCCGGCCACCCGGCCACCCGGCCACCCGGCCACCCGGCCACTCGGCCTACCTACCGGCTGCCGGGCCGGCCGGTTGCCCGTGGCCTGGCGGCGGGGGTCAGGCGGAGGGGTGGCGCTCGCGGAGGGCCTGGCTCACCAGGGCGGCGGTGCGGGTGGGGTGTCGGAGCACGTCGTCGGCGGTGAAGCGGAGGACGATCCAGCCGGCCGCGCGCAGGGCGTTCAGCCGGGCGACGTCCTGGTGGAAATGGGCGCGCTCGCGGTGGTGGTCGCCGTCGTACTCGACCGCGACACGCAGGGTCGGCCACGCCAGGTCCACCCGGCCGACGAAGCGCCCGTCGGCGTCGCGCACGTCGTGCTGGGCGATCGCGGGCGGCAATCCCGCGTCGAGCAGGAGCAGCCGTAGGCGGGTCTCCATCGGGGATTCCGCCAGCGCCAGGATCTCCCGCAGCAGGGGCAGGCCGGGCCAGCCCGGCCGCGCGTCGGCGTACGCGCGTAGTGCGGGGAGCTTCACCACCCGGCGGTGCAGCAGCGCGTCGACGGCGACCAGGGCCTCGTCCCGAGGGGCCTGGCGGCCCAGGTCGAAGGCGGTGCGCAGGGGAGTGGTGACGGGCAGCCCGCCGAGGCGGGTGCGATCGGAATCCGGCACCACCGACCGGTGCACCCGAAGACGTGGGTGGGCGCGCATCCGCGCGGCGCGTGGCAGCAGCACGGTGACCGGCGCGTCCCGGCGGAGCAGGTCGACGCCCCACAGGTACGCGGCGCTGCGGCCGGCGATCGCCCCGCCGACCGGCAGCGACAGCGCGACCGCGTCGCACCACATCCGGTGGTCGTCCGCGCGGTAGCCGTCACGGTGCACGTGGACGTCGGGCAGGAGGCGCCGCCAGGATGGCCCGCGCAGCATCGTCCAGGTCAGGAGGCCGTCGGCGATGGCGGCGCTGGCCCGGAACGGCAGGAAGGCCAGGCGGGGTGGAACCCGGGCGGCGGAGGGCATCCGGACAGCGTCGCGTGACGGGACGGTCACCCGCCGCCCCGTCCCTCGGGTTCGGGCGGTCGATGTGAAATCCGCGTCCCGACCTTGGCGGATCCGGCGATCCGTCGTACGGTGACACCCGCAAGTGACCCACGGGAGCCCGGTGGACCGGGCTGAGAGGGGGGCTGTGAGCCCCCGACCGTCGAACCTGATCCGGGTAATGCCGGCGCAGGGAGGAGTGTTGCCGTGCCGTCCCTCGGGCGACTGCATCTCATCACCGACACCCGACCCGGGCGGGACCCGCTCACCGTGCTGCGGGCCGCCCTTGCGGTGGCCCGCGCGGAACTGGTCGTGCAGGTCCGGGTGGAGGACGACGCCACCGACCGGGAGGCGTACGACCTGACCCGTCGGGTGGTCGCGCTCTGTGCCCCGTACGACGTCACCTGCCTGGTGAACGACCGGCTGCACGTGGCGCTGGCGGCGGGTGCCGCAGGTGGGCACGTCGGCGCGGACGACCTGCCGGTGGGGGCGGCCCGCGGGGTGCTCGGCGCGACCGCCGTGCTCGGTGCCACGGCCCGCGAGCCGGGGACGGCTGCCGAGGCGGTCGCCGCCGGGGCCAGCTACCTGGGCGTGGGCCCCTGCCACGCCACCGGCACCAAGGCGGGGCTGCCGGCGCCGATCGGCCCGGCCGGGGTACGCGCCGTCGCCGACGCCGTGGACGTGCCCGTCGTCGCGATCGGCGGCGTGACCGCCGCGAAGGTGCCCGCGCTGCTGGCCGCCGGGGCGTACGGGGTGGCGGTGGTGGGGGCCCTCTCCGGGGCGGCGGATCCGGGTCGGGCGACGGCGGAGCTGCTGGGAGCGCTGGGGTGCTGAACCGACCGGACGTCGCCGTGGTGGGGGCGGGACCGGTCGGGCTGGCGATCGCCTGGCGCTGCGCGCAGCGCGGACTGCGGGTCGTCGTGCACGATCCCGCCCCGGGCTCCGGCGCGTCCCACGTCGCCGCCGGGATGCTCGCCCCGGTCGCCGAGGCGTACTTCGGCGAGCACGAGCTGACCGGGCTGCTGACCGCCTCCGCCGCCCGCTGGCCGGCCTTCGCCGCCGAGCTGACCGCCGCCACGGGCGTGGACGCCGGCTACCGGACCGAGGGCACCCTGATGGTCGGGCTGACCGCCGACGACCTGGCCGAGGCGCGCCGGCTGTGGGCGTACCAGCAGGGGATCGGGCTGCCGGTGACGCCGCTGCGCCCCTCGGCGCTGCGGGACCGCGAGCCGGCGCTGGCGCCCCGGGTGCGCGGCGGCGCGCTCGCCGGAACCGACCACCAGGTCGACCCGCGCCGGCTCGTGCCCGCGCTGCGCACAGCCGCCGAGCGGGCCGGCGCCACGCTGGTGCCCGCCGCCGTGCGCTCCCTGTCCGACGTGGACGCCGCAGTCACCGTGGTCGCGGCCGGCTGCGGCGCGGCGGTCCTGACGGGGCTGCCCGTGCGGCCGGTGAAGGGGCAGGTGGTCCGGCTCCGCGCGCCCGGCGGCGGCGCGCCGGGCTTCCGGCACGTCATCCGGGGGTACGCCGACGGCGAGCACGTCTACCTCGTGCCCCGCGCCGACGGGGAGGTGGTGGTGGGCGCGACCGTCGAGGAGCGCTCCGACACCGACGTGTCCGCCGGGGCGGTGCTGCGCCTGCTCCGCGCCGCCGTCGACCTGCTGCCGGAGCTGGCCGAGTACGACCTGGTGGAGGCGCTCGCCGGCCTGCGCCCCGGCACCCCCGACAACGCCCCGATCCTCGGCCCGCTGCCCGGCCGGCCCGGCGTGCTCGCCGCCACCGGACACCACCGGCACGGCATCGTGCTCACCCCGGTCACCGCCGACCTGATCGCCGAGCTGGTCGTCACGGGTGTGGCGGACCCACTGCTCGCCCCCTTCACCCCGGCCCGGTTTCCGCCGCCGGTCACGCCGTCGCCGGTGGCCGGGGCGATGCGGGCGGCCGGTGGGGAACCGGGCGTCATGGCCGCCGATGGTCGGTCCGGCCCCCTGTCGTCCGAGGAGGAGCACACGTGGAACTGACGGTGAACGGTGCCGGGCGCAGCCTGCCCGGCGGCTCGACCGTGGCGGACCTGGTCCGCGCGGTCACCGACCAGCAGCGCGGCCTCGCCGTCGCGGTCAACGGGGAGGTGGTGCCGCGTACGGGCTGGCCGGCGACCGTGCTGCGCGACGGCGACCGCGTCGAGGTGCTCAGCGCCGCCCAGGGCGGGTGACACGGTGAGCTTCGACCTGGGCGGCGTGAGCTTCACGTCCCGGCTGATCCTCGGCACCGGCGGCGCGGCCAACCTGCGCGTGCTGGAGGACGCCATCCGTGCCTCCGGCACCGAACTCGTCACCCTGGCCCTGCGCCGCGTCGACACCGCCCCCGGCACCGCCGGCGGGCTGCTGGACCTGCTGGACCGGTGCGGCGTACGGCTGCTGCCGAACACCGCCGGCTGCTACACGGCGGGCGAGGCGGTCAAGGTGGCGCACCTGGCCCGGGAGGCGTTCGGCACGGACTGGGTGAAGCTGGAGGTGATCGGCGACGAGCGCACGCTGCTGCCCGACGGGGTGGAGCTGCTGCGCGCCGCCGAGGAACTCGTCGACGACGGGTTCGTGGTGCTGCCGTACACGTCGGACGACCCGATCCTGGCCCGCCGGCTGGCCGACGTCGGCTGCGCGGCGGTGATGCCGGCGGGCGCGCCGATCGGCTCCGGCCTGGGCGTGTCGAACCCGCACCACATCCGGCTGATCCGGCAGGGCGTCGACGTGCCGGTGATCCTGGACGCCGGCATCGGCACCGCCTCGGACGCCGCGCTGGCCATGGAGCTGGGCTGCGACGCGGTGCTGCTCGCCAGCGCCGTCACCCGCGCCGCCGACCCGGTGGCGATGGCCACCGCGATGCGGTACGCGGTCGAGGCGGGCCGGCTCGCGTACGGGGCGGGTCGGATCGCCCGCCGCTTCCACGCGCTCGCCTCCACCCCGGACGAGGGACGGCCGGACCTGTGACCCACCCCGCCCCCGCCCCCGCCCCCGGCCCCGGTTCCGCTTCGCCCCCGGGTGCCGCGCCGGCTCCGGGCGCTGTTTCGGCTTCGGCTTTGGATCTTGGTACGGAAGAGCCCCTGGAGGGGCCGTTTCCTACCAAGATCTCGGGCGGGCCGGCCGGCGTCCTGTTGCTGACCGACCGGCGGCAGGCTCGGCGGCCGTTGGCCGAGGTCGTTGCCGGGGCGGTGGCCGGGGGAGTGCGGTGGGTGGTGCTGCGGGAGAAGGACCTCCCGTGGGCCGAGCGCGCCGCCCTCGCCGCCGAGCTGCGCGCGATCCTCGCCGAGGCGGGCGGCAGCCTGATCGTCGCCGGCCCCGACCCGCTCGACGGCGACGCGGTGCACCTGCCGTCGGCAGGGCCGTACCCGCCGCCGAGGCTCGGCCTGGTGGGCCGCTCCTGCCACGACCGGGCGGAGCTGGCGCGACTGACCACCGAGGACTACGCCACCCTCTCGCCCGTCTACCCGACCAGCACCAAGCCCGGCTACGGCCCACCCCTGCGCCCGGACGGGCTCGGCACGCTGATCCGGCACAGCCCCGTGCCGGTCCTGGCGCTCGGTGGAGTGCAGAGCCCGGACCAGGTGGCCGCCTGCGTCGAGGCGGGAGCCGTCGGCGTGGCGGTGCTGGGCGCGATCATGCGCGCCGACGACCCCGAGGCGGCAGCAGCCACCCTCACGGCAGCCACCAACGCGGCGAGCCGGACTGGGCACGGCAGCTCAGCTCCTGCTGGGACGACGCGCAGCCGGCGGGACCGCACGGAGGTCTCAGGGACGGGGCTGCGGCCGACCGTGCCCACGGAGGGATCAAGCCTGACCGCCCGGAGTGGGCACGGTCGGCCGCAGCCCCCAAACGCGACGACCACGCAGGCCCGGCGCGAGATCCCGTACGCCATCACGGAAGAGGAACGATGACCCCGACGACCGTGCTCACCATCGCCGGCTCCGACTCCGGCGCCGGTGCCGGCATCCAGGCCGACCTGAAGGTCTTCGCGGCCCTCGGCGCGTACGGCACCAGCGTGCTCACCGCGGTCACCGCGCAGAACACGAGGGGCGTCGACGCCGTGCTGCCCCTGCCGCCGCGCACCGTCACCGAGCAGCTCGACAGCGTGCTCGCCGACTTCACCGTCCGCGCCGTGAAGACGGGGGTGCTCGGCACCCCGGCGGTCGCCGACGCGGTGGCGGACGCCGCCAGGGGCGGCCGGCTGCCGCACCTCGTCGTCGACCCGGTGCTCGTCGCCACCAGCGGGCACCGGCTGGGCGTGGTCGCCGCCGTGGAGCGGCTGTTGCCGTACGCGCAGGTGGCGACGCCGAACTGCGCGGAGGCCGCGGCCATCACCGGACGCCCGGTGACCACGGTCGAGGAGATGGTGGCCGCCGCCGAGGCCCTGGCGGCCGGCGGGCCGGCGCACGTGGTGGTGACCGGCGGCGACGTGGACGCCGACGGTGAGGCGGTCGACGTGCTGCACGGCCGCGGCGTCACCACCCTGCTGCGCGCGCCGCGGGTCGACACCCGGCACAACCACGGCACCGGGTGCTCGTTCTCGGCGGCGATCGCGGTCCGGCTGGCGCTCGGCGACGAGGTGCCGACGGCGGTCGCCGCCGCCAAGGAGTACGTCCTCCGCGCGCTGACCGGCGCGCGGGACTGGGAGCTGGGCGCGGGACGCGGCCCGCTGGACCACTTCGGCTGGTCCGCTTGATCACCAGGGAGGCTGTCATGCAGGCACGTCGCAAGGTGTACGTGGAGGGGTCCCGGCCGGACGTGCGGGTGCCGTTCGCCGAGGTGGAACTGGCCGGCGACAACCCGCCGCTGCGGCTCTACGACACCTCCGGCCCCGGCTCCGATCCGGAGGTCGGGCTGCCGCCGCTGCGTGCGGCATGGATCGCCGAGCGCGGCGACGTGGCACCGGTGCGGGGCGCGGGCACCCCGCTCGCGGGCGCGGACGGCCGCCGCCCCACCCAGCTCGCGTACGCGCGGGCGGGCGTGGTGACGCCGGAGATGGAGTTCGTGGCGGTGCGGGAGGGGATGGCGCCGGAGTTCGTCCGGGACGAGATCGCCGCCGGGCGGGCCGTGCTGCCGCTCAACGTCAACCACCCCGAGTGCGAGCCGGCCATCATCGGCAAGGCGTTCCTGGTGAAGGTGAACGCCAACATCGGTACCTCGGCGGTCTCCTCTTCCGTCGCCGAGGAGGTGGAGAAGCTGACCTGGGCGACCCGGTGGGGCGCGGACACCGTGATGGACCTGTCGACGGGGAAGCGGATCCACGAGACCCGCGAGGCGATCGTGCGGAACTCGCCGGTGCCGATCGGCACCGTGCCGATCTACCAGGCGCTGGAGAAGGTCGGCGGCGATCCGGTGAAGCTGAGCTGGGAGGTGTTCCGGGAGACCGTGGTCGAGCAGGCCGAGCAGGGCGTCGACTACATGACGGTGCACGCGGGGGTGCTGCTGCCGTACGTGCCGCTGGCGGTGGATCGGGTGACCGGGATCGTGTCGCGGGGCGGCTCGATCATGGCGGCCTGGTGCCTGGCGCACCACGAGGAGAACTTCCTCTACACGAACTTCGCCGAGCTGTGTGCGCTGCTCGCGCGCTACGACGTGACGTTCTCGCTCGGTGACGGGCTGCGCCCCGGCTCGATCGCGGACGCCAACGACGAGGCGCAGTTCGCTGAGCTGCGCACCCTCGGCGAGCTGACGGAGATCGCCTGGGAGCACGACGTGCAGGTGATGATCGAGGGCCCCGGCCACGTGCCGATGCACAAGATCAAGGAGAACGTGGACCTCCAGCAGGAGTGGTGCCACGAGGCACCGTTCTACACCCTCGGCCCGCTGACCACCGACATCGCCCCCGCGTACGACCACATCACGTCGGCGATCGGCGCGGCGATGATCGGTATGTTCGGCACCGCGATGCTCTGCTACGTGACCCCGAAGGAGCACCTGGGGCTGCCGGACCGCGACGACGTGAAGGCCGGCGTGATCGCGTACAAGATCGCGGCGCACGCGGCCGACCTGGCCAAGGGGCACCCGGGCGCGCAGGCGTGGGACGACGCGCTCTCCAGGGCGCGGTTCGAGTTCCGCTGGGAGGACCAGTTCAACCTGTCGCTGGACCCGGAGACCGCGCGCTCGTACCACGACGCGACCCTGCCGGCGGAGCCGGCGAAGACCGCCCACTTCTGCTCGATGTGCGGCCCGAAGTTCTGCTCAATGAAGATCACCCAGGAGCTGAAGGAGTACGCGGCGCGCGGCATGCAGGACAAGTCGGAGGAGTTCCTCTCCTCCGGCGGCCGGGTCTACCTGCCGCTCGCCTGAGCGGCGCGACCGCGCGTCCGACGACGACGCCCGTCCCCGCCGACGTTCGGGAGAAAGAGCGGCGCCGCCCCGGCTCCGGTCACCCCGGGCGGGGCGGGCGTCGCCCGGTCGGGTCAGTCGCGGTGGTGGCGGCCGGTGGAGCGCAACGACCGCCGGCCGCTCTCCTGCTCGGGTTCGTTGTCCGGGACCGGCTTGCTGAGGCCGGCGACCCAGTCCACGTACTCCTCGTCCTGCGCCGGCAGCGGCTCGGACTCCCGGTCGGCCGGGGCGTCCTCGGCCCGGGGCCGGTTGCGGCGGAACAGACCCAGCCGGCCCCGGCCCCGCCCGGTGGGCTGCTCGGCCTCGGCGGGCGACGGGGAGCCGGGCGCCGGCGCCTCCGCCCGGGCGGTGGGGATGCCGTTCTCCGGCGCGGCGTCGACGGGCGCCGGGACGGGACCGCCCCGCCGTGCGGTGGCGAGCGCCTCCCAGTTCGCGGCCCGGGCCAGGTCGGGCATCGGGGCCCGGTGGCGGGGCCGGGGTGCCGGGTCGGGCGCGGGTTCTGTGGCGGGCTGTGCCGCCTCGGCCGTGCCGTCGGCCTGGGGCCGGGGCGAGACGGGCCAGGCCGGGGCGGGCGGGGGCGCGGTGCCGGCGTCCGGCCCGACGGCCCGGCCGGGAGCCGCCTCGCCGTCCGCCGCGAAGAGCGGCACCGCGTGGTGGCCGCTGTCGTCCGGCCGCGGTACGCCGGAACCCGCGGCGGCCGTGCTGCCGGGCGTGGCGTCGGCCGCGGCGCCGAACTCGGGACCAGTCGTGCTGCTGGGCTCGGCGTCGGTCGTGTTGCCGGACCTGGCCCCGGCCGTGGTGCCGGACCTGGCCCCGGTCGTGGTGCCGGACCCGGACCCGGTCGTGGTGCCGGACTCGGACCCGATGGTGGTGCCGGACTCGGACCCGGCCGTGTTGTCGAGCGCGGGGCCGGTCGCGGTGTCGGGCCCGGTTCCGGCCGGGGCACCGGGCTGGGGGCTGGTCGTCGTGCCGGGTGCGGTCGTGCTGGGCGTGGTGCCGGGCGCGGCGGAGGCGTCCGGGGATGGCGACGACATCGCCGCGCCGGGCGCGGTGGCGCCGGTCTCGGGGGCGCCCGTGGCGACGGGTCCCGGGCCCGCAGCCTCCGGTGCCGCCGGAGCGGCGGGCTGGCGCGTCGAGCGGGGCTTACGGGTGCGGCGGGGCTTGGGCGCGTTCGGGACGACCCGCTGGTCGGCGACCGCCTCTGCCGGCTGCCCTGCGGGTGCGGGTCCCTCGGCCGGCTGTGTTGGTCCCTCTGCCGGCTGTCCTGCGGGCGCCGCAGCCCCGACCGGCTGTGCCGCAGTCGTCGCCCCTCCGGTCGACCGTGCGGCGGCCGTCATCTCCCCGGCGGGCTGCACGCCGGGCGTCGTCTTCCCGGCCGGCGGCGCCTCGTCGGTGACCGGTGTGGCCGGGACGGTCGGGGTTGCTGGGACGGTCGATGCCAGCGGGGCCACCGGGGCAGCCGGTGTCACCGGTGCGGCCGGGACGGTTCCTCCGTCGGCGGGCCAGTCCCAGTGCGGGGGCACGGCCCGGGGTGCCGGGCCGTCGCCGGTGGCGGCGGTGACCGCGCCGGAGCCCGTACCGCTGCCGGCCTGGTCGGCGACGACCAGGCTGGCGCCGGCCAGGTCGACCGTCTCCGGCTCGTCGCTGTTGGTGGGCGCCGGGGTATGCGGCAGGGCCGGACCGGTGGGCAGCGGCCGGAGGATGTCGGTCGGCTCGATGGCCCCGGTGGGGGCGGTGCGCGTGACGAGCGGCCAGCGCAGCAGCGCGGCTGCGGCCGACCCGAGCGCGCCGACGGCCACCGCGAGCAGCGCCGCGTAGTACGGCGTGAGTTGGTAGCGGTCGGCGGTGTCGCCCGGACCGGCGGTCAGGTAGGCGAACGCGACCAGCGCCGGTCCCGCCACTCCCGTCGCGCCGCTGACCAGCGGCGGGTGGCCCCGCCACCGGGCCAGCCCGCCGGTCGCCGCGCCAGCCAGCAGCGCCACCAGCGGCAGGACCACCAGGGCCAGCCCCTGCACCGTGCCGGCGTCGAGGGACGCGGGCTCCAGCACCCCCAGTCGTACGGTGTCCAGCGGGCCGGTCGAGATCAGCGACGGGGCCACCGAGACCAGGGCCAGCAGCCAGACCGCGCCCGCGATCGCCGCCACGTTCCATCCCACCGGCGGCTGGAGCAGGACGGCGACGGCCGCGCCCGCACCCACCAGCGCACCGAGGACCGCGCAGATGCCGACGGCCCAGACCGGGTCCATCGAGACGAGTTCGGCCGCCCGGGCCGGCTGCATGCAGAGCGGCGCGACGACGGTGGCGCCAAGCGCGGCGGCGCCGGCGACGGCGAGCAGGCGCCCGGTGCCGGCCAGCCCACCGTCCCTGCGGGCCAGGCGCTCGGTGAGCACCGCGCCCACCACGGCGGCGTTCGCCGCGAACCAGCCCGCCCAGACGAGCTGGGCCGGCCACTGGTTGACGGTGGCGCCGGTGAAGGTGCCGGAGAGCCGGACGATGCCGAAGCCGAAGGCGATGCCGAGCTGACCGGCCCCGGCCAGCAGGCTCACCCCGAGCGCGGTGAGCAGCAGTCTGCCCCAGGTCCGAAAGGCCATGTCCGGCACGTTACGCACCTGTTGACCAGGCCGCCACCGGCGCGCCGCGAGCGGGGGGCGACCCGCCGGCCGGCGGTTACTTCAGTTCGACCAGCCGGGCCAGGTACGTCGTGTCGCCCACGTTGGTCAGCATGTGCACGGCGCCCGGATCCCGGTAGACCACCCCGCCGGTCGGCTCGTCTGCGTCGATGAGGGTGCCGTCGATCGTCTGTACGACGTTCTTCGCGCCCTGGATCGCCACCACGAGGTACGGGTGGTCGTGCCGGTGCAGCGGCTGTCGTTCGCCCGGCTCCAGCCGGATGTGCCAGACGCGGACGCGGTCGTTCTCGTACACGATCTCCTGGCCCACCGGGCCGAGTTCGAGGTGTGCGTCGGTCATCGGGTTCCGTCCAGTCGGGGGAGCACCTCGGCGGCGATGAGCTCCAGGTGGTCGAGGTCGGCGAAGTCGATCAGGCGCAGGTGCACCCGGGTGGCGCCGACGGCGGCGAACTCCCCGATCCGGTCGACGAGCTGCGCGGGCGAGCCGACCACCGCGTCCTCCGGCGGCAGCGCGCTCGTGACGTGCAGCGGGGCGGCGCGGCGCTGCGCCTCGGCGTCGGTGCGACCGATCGCCACGACGATGCCGGCGGAGAGGGTGAGCGGTGCGCGTCCCGACTCGGCCCGGCCGGCCCGGTCGCAGGCCTCCCGCACCCGCCCGTACGCGGCGGCGGTCTCCGCGACCGTCTTGAACGGCATGTTGAACTCGTCGGCGTACCGGGCGGCGAGGTCGGGGGTGCGCTTCGGGCCGCGTCCGCCCACGATGACCGGTGGGCCGGGCACCTGCACCGGCTTCGGCAGGGCGGGCGCGTCCACCAGCCGGTAGTGGTCGCCGGTGAAGCTGTACGTCTCGCCCGGCGGCGTCCGCCACAGCCCGGTGATGATCTCCAACTGCTCGGCCAGCCGGTCGAAGCGCTCGCCGACGCCGGGGAACGGGATGCCGTAGGAGGTGTGCTCGCGTTCGTACCAGCCGGCGCCGATGCCGAGGTCGACCCGGCCGCCGCTCATCTGGTCCACCTGGGCCACCATCACGGCCAGCGGGCCGGGCAGCCGGAAGGTGGCGGAGGTGACCAGGGTGCCGAGCCGGATCCGGCTGGTCTCGCGGGCCAGCGCGGCCAGCGTCAGCCAGGCGTCGGTCGGGCCGGGCGGCGCGGGATCGTCACCCATCGCCTGGTAGTGGTCGGCGCGGAGGAAGCCCTCGAAGCCGCCGTCCTCGGCCAGCCGGGCGAAGCGGAGCTGGTCGTCGTAGCTGGCGCCCCGGTGCGGCTCGGTGAAGACGGTGACCCGCATGCTCATCGTGTTTCCGCGCCGGCTGTCACCGGCAGATCCCGCTCCATGAGGAGTTCGTGCAGGTCGGCGCTGACCCGGGCGACGTCCGCCAGGTGCGCGTTGCGGCCGAGGGTGCGCGGTCGCGGGATGTTCACGTCGACCACCTTGCGGATCCGGCCGGGGCGGGGGCTGAGTACGACCACCCGGTCGGCCAGCAGCACGGCCTCGTCGATCGAGTGGGTGACGAAGACGACGGTGGCCCCGGACGTCATGTGCACGCGCTGCAACTCGCCGGAGAGTTCCTCGCGGGTGAGCGCGTCGAGCGCGGAGAACGGCTCGTCCATCAGCATCACCCGGGGCTCGCCGATCAGCGACCGGCACAGCGAGACCCGCTGCTGCATGCCGCCGGAGAGTTCGTGCGGCAGCCGCTTCTCGAAGCCGCCCAGCCCGGCGAGTTCCAGCAGTTGCCGGGCCCGGTCGCGGTGCTTGGCCCGCTTCCAGCCGAACATCTCGACCGGGAGCAGGACGTTGTCCAGGACGGTGCGCCAGGGGAGCAGGGCCGGCCGCTGGAAGAGCATCGCGATGTCCGGGCGGGGCTTGGTGATCGGCGCACCGGCCACGGTGATCCTGCCTTCGCTGACCGGGAGCAGGCCGGCGATCAGACGCAGCAGCGTGGACTTGCCGCAACCGGAGCGGCCGAGTATGGCGACGAACTCGCCCGCCGCCACGTCGAGGTCGATGCCGCGCAGCGCCTCGACCCGGCCGCTGCGGCCGTCGAAGGTGCGGGACACCCCGGAAAGCTTGATCATCTCCGGCGACCTCCTGAGTGGGCGATCAGCGATCGCGGCCCAGGGTAACCGCCTGGTGTGGACGAGACGACGTCCGGGGTGGAAGCGAGGATTTTTCCGTAACGAAACCCATACGCCGGGCATTGTCGGGGCCGGTTTCTCGTACGCTGTGCCAGCTAAGAGTCCCCTCACGACGGTCTGCCGGCCCAACCCCTCGGCCGGTCCGTCAGACAACCCCCTCCGGCGGCGGCGCGCCGCTCCGGTCGGAAAGGACATGGTGCACTGATGAGAAGGCTGACCCGTACGGTCGCTGCCGCTGCGCTGGCCACCGCCCTCGCCCTGGTCTCCGGGTGCAGCGGCGACTCGGACTCCGGCGCCGACGCCAAGGGCGGCAACGGCGCGGCGTTGGAGAAGGTGACCTACCTCACCTCGTTCGGCAACTTCGGCCGTGACTCCTACGCCTGGGTCGCTAAGGAGAAGGGCTTCTTCAAGGAGGCCGGGTTCGACGTCGACATCAAGCCGGGTCAGGGCACAGGCGCGGTGATCCAGCAGGTCGTCGGCGGGCAGGCCCAGTTCGGCCCGATCGACCTCACCGGCGGTCTGCTCCAGCTCGGCGGCGGCCAGGCCAAGGACTTCGTCGCGGTCGCGGCGATCCAGCAGCGCACCATGGCCGCCATCGCCACCGTCGAGGGCAAGGGCATCGCGTCGCCCAAGGACCTGGAGGGCAAGAAGCTCGCCGACACCGAGGGCTCCGTCGTGCGCAACCTCTTCCCGACGTACGCCCGGATGGCCGGCGTGGACGCCAGCAAGGTGCAGTGGGTCAACGGCCAGGCGCAGGCCCTGATGGGCATGCTCGGCAACGGCACGGTGGACGGCATCGGCCAGTTCGTCGTCGGCCAGCCCACGATCGAGACGGTGACCAAGCAGAAGGCCGTCATGCTGCCCTACAGCAACGTGATGCAGGACCTCTACGGCAACGTGCTGATCACCTCCTCCAAGATCGCCAAGGAGAAGCCGGAGATGGTCAAGCGGTTCACCGGGGCCTTGTTGAAGGGCCTGGACTACGCGCTGACCAACCCGCAGGAGGCGGGCGAGCTGCTGAAGAAGAACGTCGACGCCGCCAACCCCGCCGCGGCCGCCGCCGAGCTCCAGCTCATGGCCGGCTACGTGCGCTCCAACAACTCCGGCACCCAGCTCGGCACCCTGGACAGCGGCCGGGTCGCCAAGAGCATCGCGATCCTGCAGGGCGCCGGCGCGCTCAAGCAGAACATCACCCCCGACCAGATCATCGACTTCAGCCTCGCGCCGAAGGCCTGACAGCCGCCCACCGTGGCACGGGGGGTGCGGTCGACCGGGGCGACCCGGTGGACCGCACCCCCCCCGTCGCGTGCCGGCCCGGCCGGCAGGAGAGGAGAATCCGTGACGGAGACGACCGGTACCCGGTCCGTCCGCACCGGGACGGAGCCCGCGCCCCGGCCCGCGGCCCCGCGCCGCTCCGGCGTACGCCCGGCGGCCGTCGGGCTGCCGCTGCTCGGCGCGGTGATCACGCTGGCCGCCTGGTGGCTGGTCACGTCGGGTCTGCAACTGGTGCACCCGGTGTCGCTGCCCCCGCCGCAGGCGGTGTGGAAGGCACTGGTCGCGGGCGCCGAAGTGCTGCTGCCGGCGCTGGGCGTCACCACCATGATGACGGTGGTCGGCTTCCTGCTGTCGGCGGTGGCCGGGGTGCTGATCGGGATGGCCCTGGCCGGATCCCGCCGCGTCGAGCGGATGTTCGCGCCGCTGCTGGTGGCGGTCAACGCGGTGCCGAAGATCGCCCTCGGGCCGCTGCTGGTGGTCTCGGTCGGCTGGGGTGCGAAGCCGATCCTGACCATGGTGTTCCTGCTCTGCTTCTTCCCGGTCGTGCTCTCCACGGCGACCGGTCTCACCACCACCCCCAACGACCTGGCCGAGCTGGCCCGGTCGCTGAACGCCTCGTGGTGGCAGGCGTTCCGCAAGGTGCGCTTCCCCGCCGCGCTGCCGCAGATCTTCGTGGGGCTCAAGGTGGCGATGCCGCTGGCCGCGATCGGCGCGGTGATCGGCGAGTTCTACTCCGACAAGCCGGGGCTGGGCTACCAGATCCTGCAGTACAACGGCGTGGGGGACACCGCGACCGCCTGGGCGGCGATCGTGCTGATCGCGCTGATGAGCATCCTGCTCTACAGCGCACTGTCCCTGGTCGAGCGGCTCGCCCTGCCGTGGGTCCGCGCCACCACGTCGGCCCGCTGACCCGTCGCAACGGTCGATGGTGTGGCCCGCCGGGGTACGGCGGGCCACACCGACGCGCTGGTCCGACGCGGTCCCGTGCGCCGGATCCCGTCCACCACCGACCGGCCGGTCAGCCCGCGAGGCGCCAGCGCCCGTTGCGCGCGACCAGGGTGGTGAGGGCCTGCGGCATCAGGCCGGAGTGGTTGTCGGGGGTCATCCGGATCGGCCCGGAGAGACCGTCCAACTGGGTCGTCTCCAGCACGTTGCGGACGCCGTCGCGGTCGACCTCGCCGGGCTCGCCGCCCGAGCGGAGTTCGGCGTCGGCGATGAGCTGCACCGCGTCGGCTGCGAACGAGGAGGATCCGTTGTAGCCGCCGAAGCGGGCGGTGTAGTCCTGGAACCACTGGCGGCGGGCCGCCTTGGCCGGGGTGGTGGCGATGACGTCGTCGATCACCATGGTCTGGGTGAAGACCAGCGTGGTGCGTTCGGTCGCCGCGGACGCGGCGCCGAGGAAGAGGTCGCCGGCCGCCGTCGCGTCGAAGAAGAGTTCGCCCTTGAACTTGGCCTGCTGGGCGGCGGTGGCGGCCAGCGTCGCCTGCTCCGCCGGGGTCCAGACGACCAGCGCGTCCGGCTTCTTGTCGAGCAGGTCCTTGACCGGCTTGGCGACGTCGGTGTCGGTGGTGCGCACGGCCTCCTCGCGCAGCAGCTTGACGCCGGCCTTCGCGAACTCGGCGCGCAGCGCGGTCAACCCCTCGCGGCCGTAGGCGTCGTCGCTGTGCAGCACGGCCGCCTTGCGGACGCCCTTGAGGCGCATCTCGCCGGCGAGGGCGGCGGCGCTGTCGGCCGCGTTCGGGGAGAGCTTGAACACGTACCGCCGTTCGGCGACCGGGGTGGAGACGGCGCTGGAGGCGGCGAGCGCAATGGTGGGAATTCGCTTCTCGTTGATGGTGCGGACGGCGCCGACGGCGCATTCGTTGCAGCCGCCCATGATGATGGCGCTGACTTGGGAATCAGCGCTGAAGTCACCGATGTTGCGCAGCGACTCGCTCGCGTCCGACCGGTTGTCCTTCACCCGCAGCTCGACCTTCCGGCCGTTGAGCGCGCCGGAGGAGTTCAGCTGCTCGACCTTCAGTTCCAGCGCCCGCTGGTACGCCTTGCCGACGGGCGCGGCCGCGCCGGAGAGTTCGAGGTCCGCGGCGATGACGATGGGACTCGTGTCCTGCTCGTCCGCCCCGAACTGGCAGCCGGTGAGCGTGGTGGCCAGCACGGCCGATGCGAGCGCCGCGGCGGTCGCGGAGCGGATGGGGCTCAACTCAGTCCTCCAGATGCGGCCCGGGCGGTACCCGGTCACCGCCGGGTTGTCCGTCCTCAGTAGAGGAACGGGATCGGTCTGCCGTACGGTGTGCGCGAAGCCTGCAAAACCTTGCCAACGCCGGGCCCCGCGGTCAAGCGGAGCCTCGGATGCGTTTCGGGACACGTATCCCACATGGTGGGGCAACGGGAAGTTTGCAAGCGCTTACTAATACGACACGGATGACCACTCTGGAGTTACATGCCCTGTTCACGGGCATGGAGAATTGAAGGTATTAGTTGACCGGATCACGGGATGCGAGCCCTCAGACCGTTTCCTACCCCGTCGCGACTTCCCAAACAGGATCAGTTCTGATGAAATCGCGGCCGTGCCGCGTGTGGCGCAGTCCGCTGCACCGGGCGCGAGTCGGCGGGGCAGGCGTGGAAGAAACGACGGAGGCGATGTCGTGAGCACCGGACCGACGACCCTGCCCGCGAGTGGCGACACCGAACAGCCCAAGCGGCGTCGGCTGCCCCGGCTCCGCGACGTGCGGATCCGCTCCAAGCTCGCCCTGATCCTGGTCGTGCCGGTCGCCGCGGTGCTCGCGTTGGCCACGGTCCGACTCGTCGCCGTCGGTGAGAACACCTTCGACGCCAACCAGGCCCGGGCGCTGACGGCGCTCTCCATCGACGTCTCCGCGCTGACGCAGGACCTGCACGCCGAGCGGATGGCCGCTGCCGCCTTCCTGTCGACGCCGCAGCAGAAGGCCGACGCCTACAACCTGCGGGTGCGCAGCACCGACGAGCGGGTCGCGGCGTACCGGGCGGAGCGCGGACGGGTCGACCAGGTGCCGGCCGCCGTACGGGAGCGGCTGGCGACCATCGACGAGCACCTGGAGACGCTCGCCAGCACCCGGCAGGAGGTGCTGGACCGCCAGCAGATGGCGGTCGCCGAGGCGGCGCTGCGCTACGGGATCATCATCACGGACCTGGTCGCGTACGGCGACGGGCTGGCCCAGCTGCCCGGTGACGAGCGGCTCGCGGACGCCCGGCGCGCGGTCGCCGCGTTCGCCCGCGCCAAGGCGGCCGTCGCCGAGGAACAGGCGGTCGTCTACACCGCCCTCCTCTCCCGCCAGCTCGACGAGGAGCAGTTCTCCTCCTTCGTGGCCACGCTGACCAGCCAGCAGGAGGCGCTGGTCGCCTTCTCCCTGGCCGCCGACCCGACCCAGCGTGCCCTCGTCGACAGCACGGTCTCCGGCGACGCGGTGACCCTCGCCGACCGGGTGGCCGCCGACATCACCCGCTCGGTCGGGCAGGCCGCGCCGGTGACCGCCCAGGACGCCACCGCCGCCATCGGCGCGGTCAACGACCTCATGCGGTGGGCCGAGATCCGGCTCCAGGAGCGGCTGCTCAGCCAGGCCGACCAGGCCCGCTCGGACGTCATCCGGCAGGCCTTCATCGAGACCGGGCTGGTGCTGCTCACCCTCATCGTCGCCGTGACCCTCGCCGTGGTGCTGGCCCGCTCGCTCAACCACTCGCTGCGCCGGCTGCGGGAGGGCGCCCTCTCGGTGGCGAACCACGACCTGCCGGACGCGGTCAAGCGGCTGCAGAACGTCGGCAACGTCGGCGACGGCGGCGTCGAGGAGATCGTCCGGCAGGTACGCGACCCGATCCAGCTCAACAACCGCGACGAGGTGGGCCAGGTCGCGCTCGCCTTCAACGTCGTACACCGCGAGGCGGTCCGGGTGGCGGCCGAGCAGGCCGCGCTGCGTACCAGCGTCTCGGCGATGTTCCTCAACCTGGCCCGCCGCAGTCAGACCCTGGTCGACCGCATGATCGGCGAGCTGGACGCGATCGAGCGCGGCGAGGAGGACCCGAAGCGGCTCGCGCAGCTCTTCGAGCTGGACCACCTCGCCACCCGGATGCGCCGTAACGACGAGAACCTGCTCGTCCTGGCCGGCGCCGACTCGGCCGTGCCGCGCCGCGACGACGCCCTCCTGGTGGACGTGCTGCGGGCCGCGCAGTCCGAGGTGGAGCTCTACAACCGGATCGAGTTCGGCACCGTCGACACCGACATCTCGGTGGCGGCGCACGCGGTCAACGACGTGGTGCGGCTCGTCGCCGAGCTGCTCGACAACGCCACCCGCTTCTCGCCGCCGACCACCACCGTGGTCGCCGACGCCCGACGGATCCGGGACTACGTCCTGATCCAGGTCGAGGACCGGGGCCTCGGCCTGACCGACGACCAGCTCGACTCGCTCAACCGGCGACTGGCCGCCCCGCCGAGCGTCGACGTCGCGGCGTTCCGGCTGATGGGTCTGGCCGTGGTCAGCCGGCTGGCCTCCCGCTACAGCATCCGCGTGGAGCTGCGCCGCAACGTGGAGGGCGGCACCGTCGCCCAGGTGACGCTCCCCGCCGCGACGGTGGTGCTGCCGCCCGTGCACAGCCGGGACCAGCAGATCACCCGGCCCCGGCAGCCGCTCGCGGTCGAGCAGAACCCGCTCACCCCGGCCGGCCTCGGCGAGCCGGCCGGCGCGGGGCGTACCGCCTCGGCGACCCTCACCGACCAGTGGCGGTCCGCCGCCCCGACGCCGTGGCAGGCCCCGGAGCAGGCGCGGGACACCGCGGCCCCGGTGCAGGCCGGCGGCCTGACGTCGCCGCCCCCGGCGGCACCCCCGGCCCGGCCGGCCTTCGCCGGCGGAGTCCCCTCGGTCGGTACGCCGACCGTCGCGTACCCCACGGTCGACGCGCTGCCCAAGCGCGTCCCCGGCGGGGACGTGCAAGCGCCGGGCGCACCGGCGCTGCCGGTCGGCCCGATCGCCGGCTCGCCGGCCACCGGGCTGTCGGCGGGGTTCGCCGGCTCCGCCCGGGAGACCGGCTTCGGCACCGACCCGGGCGCCGGGCGCGGCCTCGGGGCCGGCCTGGCCGCCACGGCCCCGCCCGCCCCCGCCGCGCCGATCACCCCGCGCGCCGAACTGCCGGCCGAGGCACCGATCTTCCGGGAGATGGAGGCGGTGTGGTTCCGGTCGCACGGTAACGACGCCACGGCCATCTTCACCCGCCCCGACTTCAGTCAGTCGGCCGCGGCCCAGCAGGCCGCCGGAGCGCCCAGCGCCGCAGCACCCGCCGCCCAGCCGGCCGCCGCCCCGCCGGCACCGGCACAGCCCCGCGCGCCCCGACTGCCCACGCGTACGCCGGGCAGCACCGACACCGCTCCGCTGCCCGTGCAGCCGGCACCGCCGGCGTACACGCCGCCGGCCGCGGCGCGACCCGCCACGCCGGACACACCCCCCGCCGCGCCTCCCGCGGCGCCCCCCGCCGCGCCGGTCGCGGACCCGCCCCCGGCGGCGCCCGCGTCCGACACGGACGCCTGGCGGACGGCGGCAGACGAGGGCTGGTCCCGGGCCAGCCGGGCGGCGGCCCCCGCCACCGCCGGCACCACCCGCTCGGGGCTGCCCAAGCGGCAGCCGCAGGCACAGCTCGTGCCCGGCGGGATCGAACCCCGGAGCGGCCGCGACCGCAGCCGGCGTACCCCGGACGAAGTTCGGGGCCTGTTGTCGGCCTACCACCGCGGCGTGCAGCGCGGCCGGGCGGCCGGCACGGACCAGGACAGCACCTCGACCAAGGAGACGAGTCGATGAACAGGCCAGCGGCCATGCAGGACATGAGTTGGTTGCTCACCAACTTCGCCGACAGCGTGGCGGGGATCGCCCACGTGGTGGCGGTGTCCGCCGACGGGCTGCTGCTCGCCTCCTCGCGGGACCTGCCCGCGGACCGGGCGGACCAGCTCGCGGCGATCACCTCGGGCGTGGTCAGCCTGACCGAGGGCGCCGCCCGGATGTTCAGCGCCGGCGGTGTGCTCCAGACGGTCATCGAGATGGACAGCGGCTACCTGTTCCTGATGTCGATCAGCGACGGCTCGTCGATGGCCGTGCTGGCGGCCCGCAGCTGCGACGTCGGTCAGGTGGGTTACGAGATGGCGCTGCTGGTCGAGCGCGTGGGTGCGGCCCTGGTGCCGCTGCCCCGGGACGCGGTGCGGTCCTAGCGGGCGCGACGCGCGGACCGTGCGTCGCAGGAACGAGAGGATCCGGTGCCCGACCAGGGGCCCGGCCGGGAGAGGAGGTGATCGTCGATGGACCAACGGCGCGCGGACCCACGTGGTGCGCTGGTACGGCCGTACGCGGTCACCCGCGGCCGGACCGAGGCCCGAATGGACATCGCCCTGGAGGCGGTCCTGACGGCCAGCGCGACCCAGGCTGCGGAGGCCCGCTTCGCGGGGCACGACAAGCACCGCATCGCCACCGTTTGTGAGGGCCGGGCGCAGTCGCTGGCCGAGATCTCCGCGTACACCCGGATGCCGCTGGGCGTCACCCGGGTGCTGGTCGCCGACATGGTGGCCGAGAGCCTGCTGACGCTACACACTGCCGCTCCCGCCGAGGGGTTCGAGGAGCGGATGGAAATCCTTGGAAGGGTGCTAAGTGGACTTCGCAGGCTATGACCCCGCCGGGGCCCGCCGAAACCGGGGAATCATCTCCGCGAAGATCGTGGTCGCGGGTGGCTTCGGCGTGGGCAAGACGACCCTGGTCGGCGCGATCTCGGAGATCACCCCGCTGAGAACCGAGGCGGTGATGACCGCGGCCGGTGTCGGCATCGACGACCCGTCCAAGGTGCCGGGGAAGCAGACCACCACGGTCGCCATGGACTTCGGCCGGATCACCATGGCCGAGGACCTGATCCTGTACCTCTTCGGCACGCCCGGCCAGACCCGGTTCTGGTTCATGTGGGACGAGATCATCAAGGGCGCCGTGGGGGCGGCCGTGCTGGTGGACACCCGCCGGATCACCGACGCCTTCGCGCCGCTGGACTACTTCGAGAACCGCCGGCTGCCGTACGTCGTGGCGTTGAACCGCTTCGACGGCGCGCCGCAGTACGAGCTGGAGGAGGTCCGCGAGGCGCTGGCCATCTCGCCGGACGTGCCGTTGGTGCTGACCGACGCCCGGCACCGGGACGCGGTCAAGCAGGTGCTGGTGACCGTCGTGGAGCACGCCATGCTCCGCCTCGAGGCCGAGCACGGCCGGGGCTACCCGGCACCGGTCGGCTGATCGGGACGGTTCCCGCCTCCGGGTCGCGTCAGTCGACCCGGAGGCGGTAGCCGCGCTTGACGACCGTCTGCACCACCCGGGGCGCGCGCAACCCGGCGCGCAGCCGGGCCACCGCCATCTCCACGGCGTGCTCGTCGGCGCCGCGCGGCAGCGTACGCAGCAGGGCGGTCCGGGACAGCACCCGACCCGGCGAGCCGCACAGCGCCCGCAGCACCGCCATCGGCGCCGGCGCGAGCGGACGCAGTTCGCCGTCGACCACGGCGGCGTGCCCGCGCAGCGTGAGCAGGTGACCGGCCACCTTCAGGGTGACCGTCCGGCGCGGCAGTTCGTCGACGATGGTCCGCACGAGGGCACCCAGCCGGGCCCGTGCCGGCGCGCTCACCGGCACCCCGCGCCGCAGCAGCGGCTCCGCAGTGACCGCGCCCACGCAACTGGCGAGCACGTCGCCCCGGAACGCGTCCAGCACGGCCTCGGAGCGGTCCCCGGCGGCGCGCAGCAGCGCCTCGGCCGCCGGGGCCGAGGTGAAGGTGACCGCGTCGACCAGCCGGCCGGCGACCAGGTCGATCAGCCGGTGCAGCGGGGCCGGGTCGGTCGGCGGCGCCCAGCGGTAGACGGGCACCTCGATGACGGTGGCCCCGGCCGCCTCCAGCGCCAGCGTGCACTCGGGCTGCCGCTCGCCGTGCAGTTGCATGGCGACGACCTGCCCGGCCACGCCGCGCCGGCACAGGTGCTCGATGACCTCGTCGCAGCTCTCCGAGTCGGGTGACCACTGGTCGTGCAGGCCGGCGGCCCGGATGGCCCCGCGCGCCTTGGGACCCCGGGCCACCACGTACGCGTCCGCCAGCACGGCGCGCAGCGGCTCGGCCAGCCCCCAGCCCTCGGCCGCCTCCAACCAGCCGCGCATGCCGATGCCGGTGTTGGCCATCAGGACGTCCGGCGGCCGGTCCAGGCAGGCCCGGGTGGCCTCCCGCAGGTCGGTGTCGTCGGCCAGCGGCACGATCCGCAGGGCCGGGGCGATCACCACCCGGGCGCCGCGCCGCTGGAGCAGCGCGGCGAGTTCGTCCCGCCGGCGGTCGGCGGTCACCCCGATGGTGAAGCCCGCCAGTTCGTCGCGCATTCACTCCTCCTGTCGCAGCCGCACCTCGACCAGGCCGTCCCGGCAGCGCACGTCGTGCCGGGACGCGGCGACGCCGGGCAGGTCCAGGCAGACCCCGGTGCGCAGGTCGTACACCTGCTTGTGCAGGGGCGAGGCGACCGTCGGCACCCCGCCCCGGCTGCCGACGATCCCCCGCGACAGCACGTACGCCCCGGCGACCGGGTCGCGGTTGTCGAGGGCGAACAGCCCGTCGGCGGTGCGGAAGAGGGCCACCTGCACGCCGTCGACGAGCGCGGCCACGCCCCGGTCGGGGTCCAGCCGGTCGAGCGGGCAGACCGGCGTCCAGGTACGCGTCGGGCTGGGCATCGTGATGGTCATCGCCGTACCTCCGGCAGTCGGGGCGTCGTGGTGGTCATCGCCGCACCTCCGGCATGCCCAGCGTGACCGGCTGCCGGCCCTCGCCGGCCGGTGCCCGGCCCACCGGGACCGGCTGGCCCCGTTCGCGCGCGAACGTGATGGACGGGTCGGGCACCCCGGGGGCGTTGACGAAGGAGTCGAACCGGCGCAGCCGGACCGGGTCCTCCAGCACGTCGCGCCACTCGTCGGAGTAGGCGTCGACGTGCCGGGCCATCGCGGCGTCGAGTTCGGCGCACAGGCCGAGCGAGTCGTCCACGATCACCGCGCGGAGGTGGTCCAGCCCGCCCTCCATCGCCTCGATCCAGGCGGCGGTGCGTTGCAGCCGGTCGGCGGTGCGGATGTAGTACATCAGGAACCTGTCGATGAGCTGGACCAGCGCCTCCGTCGACAGGTCGGTGGCGAAGAGGTCGGCGTGCCGGGGCCGGAAGCCGCCGTTGCCGCCCACGTAGAGGTTCCAGCCGGTCTCGGTGGCGATGATGCCGAAGTCCTTGCTGCGGGCCTCGGCGCACTCGCGGGCGCAGCCCGACACCGCCGACTTGATCTTGTGTGGGCCGCGCAGCCCCCGGTAGCGCAGCTCCAGGGCGATGGCCAGCCCGACCGAGTCCTGCACCCCGTACCGGCACCACGTCTCGCCGACGCAGGACTTCACCGTGCGCAGCGCCTTGCCGTACGCGTGGCCGGACTCGAAGCCGGCGTCGACGAGCCGGCGCCAGATCTGCGGCAGCTGGTCGACCCGGGCCCCGAACAGGTCGATCCGCTGCCCGCCGGTGATCTTCGTGTAGAGCTGGAAGTCCCGGGCCACCTCGCCGATCACGATGAGCTTCTCCGGGGTGATCTCGCCGCCGGGGATCCGGGGCACCACCGAGTAGCTGCCGTCGCGTTGCAGGTTGGCCAGGAAGTGGTCGTTGGTGTCCTGCAACGACGCCTGCTCGCCGTCCAGCACGTGGCCGGTGCCGAGGGAGGCGAGGATCGAGGCGACCACCGGCTTGCAGATGTCGCAGCCGCGTCCCCGCCCGTGCTCGGCGACGAGCTGCGAGAAGGTGCGGATGCCCCGGACCCTGACGATGTCGAAGAGTTCCTGCCGGCTGGCGTCGAAGTGCTCGCAGAGCGCGGTGGACTGCCGTACCCCGGCCGCGTCGAGGAGCTGCTTGAGCATCGGCACGCAGGAGCCGCAGCTCGTCCCCGCCCGGGTGCACGCCTTCAGCGCCGGCACGTCCGCGCAGCCGCCGGCGATCGCCGTGTCGATGTCGGCGCGGGTCACCGCGTTGCAGGAGCAGACCTGCGCGGCGGCGGGCAGCGCGCCGGCACCCCCGCCCGCCGCGCCCTCGGGGGCGAGCAGCGCCAGCGGCGGCCCGGGCAGCGGACCGCCGACGCTGGCCCGCAGCGTCGGGTACGCGCTCGCGTCGCCGACCAGGACCCCGCCGAGCAGGGTCTGCGCGTCGTCGGAGAGGACCAGCTTGGCGTAGACCCGGGTGGCCGGGTCGGTGAACGTCACGTCGAGGCAGCCCGGCGTCGTGCCGTGCGCGTCGCCGAACGACGCCACGTCCACGCCGAGCAGCTTCAGCTTGGTGGCGGTGTCCGCGCCGGGGAAGGTGGCCGCCCCGCCGACCAGCCGGTCGGCGACGACCTCGGCCATCGCGTACCCGGGGGCGACCAGGCCGTGGCAGACGCCGTCGACCGCCGCGCACTCGCCGACCGCCCAGATCCGCTCGTCGGCGGTACGGCAGGCGCCGTCCACTAGTACGCCGCCGCGCGGGCCCAGGGCGAGCCCGGCCGCCCGGGCCAACTCGTCGCGGGGCCGGATGCCCGCCGCGACCACCACCAGGTCGGCGTCGAGCACCGTCCCGTCCGCCAGTTCCAGCCCGGCGACCGTGCCTTCCGGGCCGGACCGGATCGCGGTGGTGGCCACGCCCAGGCGGGTGGCCACGCCCATCTCGTCGACGTACCGGCGGAGCATCGCGCCACCGGCCGTGTCCACCTGCACCGGCATCAGCCGCGGCGCGAACTCCACCACGCTGGTGTCCAGCCCGAGCAGCCGCAGCGCGTTCGCCGCCTCCAGCCCGAGCAGCCCGCCGCCGATCACCGCCCCGGTGCGCCGGCCGCGCGCGTGCTCCCGGATCGCCTCCAGGTCGTCAAGCGTCCGGTAGACGAAGACCCCGGGCAGGGCCGCACCGTCCACCGGCGGCACGAACGCGGACGAGCCGGTGGCGAGCACCAGGGCGTCGTACGGGTGCTCGCCGGTCGCGGTGCGCACCAGCCGCCGCTCCCGGTCGATCTCCGTGGCCGGCTCGCCGAGGCGCAGCTCCACCCCGTCGTCGGGGGTGTGCAGGTTCAGCTCCTCGGCGCCGACCCCGTCGAAGAACGCCGAGAGCCGCACCCGGTCGTACGCCGGGCGGCTCTCCTCGGCGAGCACGGTGACCCGCCACCGCCCCTCGGGGTCGCGGGCGCGGAGCGCGTCCACGAAGCGCTGCCCCACCATCCCGTTGCCGACGACCACCAGCCTGCTGATTCGCTCGCTCATGACGGCCCTCCGCTCCGCTGCGTGCCGTCATGAAGCTTCACCGCACTGAGCCTGATGATTCGCTCGCTTCGCTCGCTCATGACGCCACCTCCGCCGAATCCACCTCGGACAGCCAGCCGACGATGCCGGCGACCGCGTCCCGGCAGCCGCCGCACCCCGTGCCGGCCCGGGTCGCGTCGACCACGGCGTCGACGGTCCGGGCCCCGGCCAGCCAGCAGCCCACCAGCGCTCCCTTGCTGACGTCGTTGCACTGGCAGACGGTCGCCGCGTCCGGCATCAGGGCCGGCGTCGCGGCCGGCGCCGCTGCCGCCGCGCCGAACGCCCGGCCGAGCAGCAGCGAGCGCCGGTCGGCCGGCACCGGCTGGCCCCGGTCGAAGAGCTGGATGACCGTGCCGACCGCCGGGTTGTCGCCGAGCAGGATCGCGGCCGTCAGCCGCTCGTCGTGGATGCGCAGCCGGGCGTACGTGCCCCGGGACGGGTCGGCGAAGGTCAGCTCCTCGCCGGTCCCGCCGTGGCCCGGGTCGCCCATGGCGGCGAGGTCGATGCCGGCCGCCTTGAGCCGGGTCACCGCCGGCCGGGGCCGGTAGCGGGCCTGCGGTTCCTCCCCGGTGAGCACCTGCGCCACCACCCGAGCCTGCGCCCAGGCCGGGGCGACCAGCCCGGTGAGGTTGCCGTCGTGCTGGGCGCAGTCGCCGATCGCCGAGATCCGTGGGTCGCTGGTGCGCAGCCGGTCGTCGACCAGCACGCCCCGCTCCACGGCCAGCCCGGCCGCGCGGGCGAGGGCGGTGTCGGGGCGTACCCCGCAGGAGAGGACCAGCAGGTCGGCGGTGAGTGAGCGGCCGTCGGCCAGGTCGAGGCGTACCCCGTCGGCGTCCGCGACCACCCCGGTGGCCGACACGGCCAGGTGGGTGGTCACCCCGAGGCCCGCGAGCGTGCCGGCCAGGACGGCCGCGCCGGCCGGGTCGAGTTGCCGCTCCATCAGGTACGGCACCGGGTGCACCACGCCCACGTCGAGGCCCCGGGCGGCGAGCCCGCGCGCCGCCTCCAGCCCGAGCAGCCCGCCGCCGAGCACCAGGGCGCTGCGCGCGCCGCCGGCCACGGCGAGGATCCGGCGGCAGTCGTCAAGCGTGCGGAACGGCACCACCCGCTCCGGCAGCCCGGGCCCGTCCAGCCCGGGCAGCGGCGGCACCACGGCCCGGCTGCCGGTGGCGAGCACCAGATGGTCGTACGCGATGCGGTCGCCGTCGTCGGTGTGGACCGTGCCGGCGGCGCGGTCGACGGCGGTGACCGTCACCCCCGTACGCAGGTCGACGCCCTGCCCGGCGGCCTCGGCCAGCTCCACGTCCGGCTCGCCGATCTTGCCCGCCAGCAGGGTGGAGAGCATGATCCGGTTGTACGCCCGGTGCGGCTCCGCGCCGAGCACGGTGACCTTCCGGTCCCCGCCCCGGGCGTGCAGCTCGCCGGCCAGCCGCGAACCGGCCATCCCGTTGCCGACGATCACGACACTCTCGCTCACGGCTCGTCCACCCTCTCCAGTCGGACGGCGCAGATCTTGAACTCCGGCATCCCGGAGACCGGGTCGACGGCGTCGTTGGTGACCGAGTTGGCCCGCGCGGCGCCGCCCCAGTGGAACGGCGCGAAGACGGTGTCCGGCCGGATGGCGGTGCTGAGCCGGGCGGGCGCGCAGAACTCGCCCCGCCGGGAGACCACCCGCACCGGCTCGCCGTCGCCGATGCCGAGCCGCCCGGCCAGGTCGGGGTGCAGCTCGACGAACGCGTCCGGGGCGGCCCGGCGCAGCGCGGCGACCCGGCGGGTCTGGGTGCCCGACTGGTACTGCGCGAGGACCCGGCCGGTGGTGAAGTGCAGCGGGTACTCGGCGCACACCTCCTCGGCCGCCGGCCGGTGCTCCACGGCGTGGAACCGGGCCCGCCCGTCGGGGGTGGGGAAGCGGTCGGCGAAGAGCCGGGGGGTGTCCGGGCCGTCCTCGGCCGGGCAGGGCCAGAACACCCCGTCGCGTTCGTCGATCCGCTCCCAGCTCACCCCGGCGTAGTCGGCGGTCCCGCCCGCCGAGGCCCGCCGCAGCTCCGCGAACACGACCCGCGGGTCGCCGGCGTCCGCCCCAGCCCTTCCTTGCACCTGGAGGCGGGCGGTGAGGTCGGCGAGGATCTCCAGGTCGGTACGGACGCCGGGCGGCGGCGGGCGCAGTGCGCGGCGGCGCAGCACCCGGCCCTCCAGGTTGGTCATCGTGCCGTCCTCCTCGGCCCACTGGGCGGTGGGGAGCACCACGTCGGCCAGCGCGGCGGTCTCGGAGAGCAGGAAGTCGGCGACCACCAGCAGGTCGAGATCGCGGAGTCGGCCCTCGATCCGGGCGGCCCGGGGCGCGGAGACCACCGGGTTGGAGCCGAAGACCAGCAGCGCCTTCGGCCCGGCGGGCGTGCCCAGCGAGTCCAGCAGCTCGTACGCCGGCACGCCCGGCCCGGGCAGCTCGTCGGCCGGCACCCCCCAGACCCCGGCGACGTGTTCCCGGGCGGCCGGATCGTCGATCCTGCGGTAGCCGGGGAGCTGGTCGGCCTTCTGCCCGTGCTCCCGCCCGCCCTGCCCGTTGCCCTGCCCGGTCAGGCAGCCGTAGCCGGAGCCGGGGCGGCCGGGCAGCCCGAGGGCGAGCGCCAGGTTGACGAAGGCGGTGACGGTGTCGACGCCCTTGGCGTGCTGCTCGGCGCCGCGCGCGGTCAGGATGATCACGCGTTCGGCGGTGCCGAGGGCCCGGGCGGTCGCCTCCAGGTCGGCCACCGGCACCCCGGAGAGCGCCTCGGCGCGGGCCGGCCACCAGCCGGCCACGCCGCGACGGACCGCGTCGAATCCGGTGGTACGGGCGGCCACGTACTCCCTGTCGACCCAACCCTCGGTGAGCGCGATGTGCAGCAGCGCGTTCGCCACCGCCAGGTCGGTGCCGGGCAGGGGTTGCAGGTGCAGGTCGGCCTGGCGGGCGGTGGCGGTGACCCGGGGGTCGACCACGATCAGCCGGCCGCCGCGCTCGCGCTGCGCGGTCAGCCAGCGCACCAGCGGGGGCATGGTCTCTGCGGGGTTCGCGCCGACCAGCAGCAGCGTGTCGGCCCGGCCCAGGTCGGCCAGCGGGAACGGCAGGCCCCGGTCGATGCCGAAGGCGCGCATCCCGGCCGCCGCCGCCGAGGACATGCAGAACCGTCCGTTGTAGTCGATGTGCTTCGTGCGCAGCGACACCCGGGCGAACTTCCCCAGCGCGTACGCCTTCTCGTTGGTGAGCCCGCCGCCGCCGAAGACGGCGACCGCGTCGCGGCCGTGTCCCTGCTGGACGGTGCGCAGGCCGGTGACGATCCGGTCGAGGGCGGCGGCCCAGCTCGCCGGGCGCAGCTCGCCGCTGGCCGGGTCGCGCAGCAGCGGGGTGGTCAGCCGCTCGGGGTGGTCGAGCAGCTCGGCGGCGGTCCAGCCCTTCTGGCAGAGGCTGCCCCGGTTGGTGGGGAACTGGCGGGGGAGCACCGTGGCCCGGCCCGCCTCCTCGCGCAGCGTCATCCCGCACTGGAGGGCGCAGTACGGGCAGTGCGTCGCCACCTCCCGGGGCGTCCGCCCCGGTCCGGTCGCCGCGTGTGCACCGTCTGTCATGTCGGCAAAGCGTGCCGGGGGGCGATTTCCGGTCCGGGTCCCGTCTGTTTCGGTCCTGTCAAGAGCCGCTCACACCGCACGCGGGCACCGGGCCGGCTGGCGTTTACAATATGGGACAACAATCCTGTTATTTGGGAGGCGCGATGGACGTGGCCGAGGCCTTCGACGCGGTGGCGGGCAGCTACGACGAGGCCCGACGGCGCCTGGTGCCCTGCTTCGACGCCTTCTACGGCACCGCCGTCGAGGTGGCCGCGCCGCCGCTGCGGGCCGCGCTCGCCTCGGGGCGTACCCCGGAGGTGCTGGACCTTGGCGCGGGCACCGGGCTGCTGTCGCTGCTGCTCGCGGCGGCGGTGCCGGGGGTCCGGCTGACCCTGGTCGACGCCGCGCCGGCCATGCTCGCCGTCGCCGCCGACCACCTGCGGTCCCGCGGTGTCGCGCACCGGACGGTCCGGGCCGACCTGGCGGGGGAGTTGCCCGCCGGCCGCTACGACGCCGTGGTCAGCGCGCTGGCCATCCACCACCTCGACGACGCGGGCAAGCGCGAGCTCTACCGGCGGGTGCCGGCGGCGTTGGCCCCCGGCGGCGTCTTCGTCAACGCCGAGCAGGTCGCCGGCCCCACCCCCGCGCTGGACCGGCGCTACCACGAGGTGTGGCTGGGGCAGGTCGCGGCGCTGGGCTCCGACGCCGACGAGATCGCCGCCGCCGAGGGCCGGATGGCGTACGACCGGCCGGCGCCGGTCGCCGCGCAGTGCCGCTGGCTGGCCGAGGCCGGCCTGGTCGACGTCGACTGCTTCTTCAAGCAGTGGCGGTTTGCCGTGTTCGGCGGCCGTCGCAAATAGTCGGGGCCGACGGGATGACTGCCGGTCATACCGGTGGGTAGTCTCCACGGCATGACTGCCAAGGTGACCCTGTCGTTCTCGGACGAGACGATCGAGGAGGCCCGGCGGTTCGCCAAGCGCGAAGGGCTCTCCCTGTCGGCGTGGATGGACCAGGCGGCCCGGGAGAAGGCGCTGCGCGAGGTCTTCACCGCGCACGCCGCCGCCGTCGGCCGGGCCGGGCTCGACCTCGAAGCCGCCGCCCTCGCCGACGCCCGCGAGGTGGGCATGGTCGACGACGCGCTCTTCGGCGGGCGCCCGCGTGCTGCGTAGGGGCGAGGTCTGGCGCATCGACGGCGCCCGGGAACGGCTCGGACTGGTGATCAGCTCCGACGTCTACAACTCCACCGACGTGCCGATCGTGATCGTGGTGGAGGTGGTCGAGGAGGCGCTGCTGCGCGACTCGCCCCTGGCGGTGCCGATGGGCACGTACGTGGTGATGCCCGACCGGATCTCCTCGCCGATGAAGAAGTGGTTCACCGAGTGCGTGGACGTCGCCGACACCGGGACCATGCTCAGGGTCGGCCGGGCACTGCGCATCCTCCAGGAACTCTGACATCTCACCGGCGGCATCCGCCCCCGGTGCGGTCTCCGTTTCCCGCCCGACCCGCGACGGGCACCGTCGGGTAACGCCCGATTCCTAGCGTTCCTCCAGGTCGCACCCGACGAGGAGGAGTCGCCGTGAGCACACTGGCCCCCACCACACCCCCGGCCGAGGCCGTTGCGCCGGCCGCCGGCCGCCGGCACCGCATCGACGACTGGCGGCCCGAGGACCCCGAGTTCTGGCGTACGACCGGGGCGCCGGTCGCCCGCCGCAACCTCTGGGTCTCGATCTTCGCCGAGCACGTGGGCTTCTCCGTGTGGAGCCTCTGGTCGGTGACGGTGCTCTTCCTCGGCCCCGAGTACGGCATCGACCCGGCGGGGAAGTTCCTGCTCACCGCCGTGCCGGCTGCCCTCGGGGCGGCGCTGCGGCTGCCCTACACGCTGGCCGTGGCGCGCTTCGGCGGGCGGACCTGGACGATCGTCAGCGCACTGCTGCTGCTCGTCCCGGCCGTGCCGATGACGGTGCTGCTGGAGCCCGGCGTCTCCTACTCCACCCTGATGGTGCTGGCCTGCCTGACCGGCGTCGGCGGGGGCAACTTCGCCTCCTCGATGGCGAACATCAACCTGTTCTATCCGTCCCGGCTCAAGGGCCGGGCGCTCGGGCTCAACGCCGGCGGCGGCAACCTCGGCGTGCCGGCGGTGCAGCTGGTCGGCCTGGCGGTGCTGGCGACGGCGGGGGCCGCGTACCCCCGGCTGGTGCCGGCGGTCTACCTGCCGCTGATCGTGCTGGCCGCGCTCGCCGCGGCGCGCGGGTTGGACGACATCTCCGGGGCGCGCAACGAGCCCGGCGCGCTGCGCGAGGCGGCCCGCGACCCGCACACCTGGATCATGTCGCTGCTCTACGTCGGCACCTTCGGCTCGTTCATCGGCTTCTGCTTCGCCTTCGGCCAGGTGCTCCAGCTCCAGTTCGCCGAGCGCTTCCCGACCCCGGTCGACGCCGCCTGGCTCACCTTCCTCGGCCCGCTGGTCGGCTCGCTGGTCCGGCCGGTCGGCGGGCACCTCGCCGACCGCCTCGGCGGGGCCCGGGTGACCTTCTGGAACTTCGTCGCGATGGCGGCCGGCGCCTCGCTGGTGCTCCACGCCGCCCGGGAGCGGTCGTTCGGGCTCTACCTGCTCGGCTTCCTGTCGCTCTTCGTCTTCTCCGGGATCGGCAACGGCTCGACCTACAAGATGATCCCGGCGATCTTCCGGGCCCGGGCGACGGCGGAGGTGGACGCCGGTCGGCGGGAGGCGGTGGCGGCGCAGCGCCGGGCCGGGCGGATGACCGGCTCGGTGATCGGCATCGCCGGGGCTGTCGGGGCCTCCGGCGGGGTGCTGGTGAACATCGCCTTCCGGCAGTCGTTCCTGACCGGGGGCAGCGCGGACGCGGCGTACGTCGCCTTCATCGTCGCGTACGCGCTCTGTTTCGGGGTGACCTGGCTGGTGTACCTGCGGCCGGGCCCCCGCCGGCTGACCGGCGTGTGACCCCCGCCATGTATCCTCGGGGGGCCAGGCGGGGGCGGTACCCCGTTTTGACCTGCCGACGGGGCGGCGGGTATCGTTGCCTGCTGTTGTACGACATCCAGAGGCGTGCCGCCTAAGGTACGCTTGGTCGTTCGTGCGCGCCCGGTAACCTCGGCGCGCGACCCCAGACCGACGACGAGACAAGGTATACCTGTGCGTACGTACAGCCCGAAGCCGGGTGAGATCGAGCGTCAGTGGCACGTCATCGACGCCTCTGATGTCGTGCTGGGCCGCCTGGCCACCCACGCCGCCACGCTGCTGCGCGGCAAGCACAAGCCGACTTTCGCGCCGCACGTCGACACGGGCGACTTCGTCGTCATCGTGAACGCGGGCAAGGTCGCGCTGACCGGCAACAAGCGTCACACCAAGGTCGCCTACCGCCACTCCGGCTACCCGGGTGGTCTGAAGCAGGTCGGCTACGACGAGCTGCTGACCAAGCGTCCCGAGCGGGCCATCGAGCTGGCCGTCAAGGGCATGCTCCCGCACAACAAGCTCGGCCGTCAGCTCATCAAGAAGCTGAAGGTCTACGCCGGTGCCGAGCACCCGCACGGCGCGCAGCAGCCGGTGCCGTTCGAGATCAAGCAGATCGCGCAGTGAGCGCGGGCGAAGGAAACAGCATGACCGACATCACCGAGACCGAGGTTGCCCCCGAGGAGGCCACCGAGGCGCCGGCGCCCGTCGCCCGCGCGCCGCGTGGTGACCGCCCGATCCAGACCGTGGGTCGGCGCAAGGAGGCCATCGTCCGGGTGCGCATCGTCCCCGGCAGCGGCAAGATCACGTGCAACGGCCGTGACCTTGAGGCCTACTTCCCGAGCAAGGTGCACCAGCAGCTGATCAAGGACCCGCTGGTCACCGCCGAGAAGCCGGAGGCCTTCGACGTCATCGCCAACCTGCGTGGCGGCGGCACCACCGGTCAGGCCGGCGCGCTGCGCCTGGCCATCGCCCGGGCCCTGATCGTCAGCGAGCCGGACGACCGTCCGGCGCTGAAGAAGGCCGGCTTCCTCACCCGGGACGCCCGGGTCAAGGAAAGCAAGAAGTACGGCCTCAAGAAGGCCCGTAAGGCTCCCCAGTACTCGAAGCGCTGATCATCAGCGGCGCGTTGTACTTCTGACGGACGGCCGGGTTCACCTCCCCTCGACGGGAGGTGGCCCGGCCGTTCGCCTTTCCTGGACCGTTTCATCGGAGGTTGGCGGGTATGGGCCGGTTGTTCGGCACGGACGGCGTACGCGGGCGGGCGAACGCGGATCTCACGCCTGAGTTGGCGCTGGCGGTGGCGGTCGCCGCCGCCCACACGCTCGCCGAGTCGGACCGGAGCCATCCCCCGCTGGCCGTGGTCGGGCGGGACACCCGGGCCAGCGGCGAGATGCTGGAGGCCGCCGTGGTCGCCGGGCTCACCAGCGCCGGCGCCAACGTGGTCCGGGTGGGCGTGCTGCCCACCCCGGCCGTGGCGTTCCTCACCGCCGAGGCCAAGGCCGACCTCGGCGTGATGCTCTCCGCCTCGCACAACCCGATGCCCGACAACGGGATCAAGCTCTTCGCCGCCGGCGGGCACAAGCTGCCGGACGAGATCGAGATGCGGATCGAGGCGGCCGTCGAGGCGAACGCCACCACCGCCTGGGAGCGGCCGGTCGGCGCCGGCGTCGGCCGGGTGCACGACCTGCTCGACGGCGCGGACCACTACGTGCAGCACCTGATCGGCACCCTGCCGCACCGCCTCGACGGGCTCAAGGTCGTGGTCGACTGCGCCAACGGCGCGGCGGCCGAGGTGGCGCCGGTGGTGTACCGGGAGGCCGGGGCCGAGGTCGTCGCCATCTACGCCGAGCCGGACGGCCTCAACATCAACGACGAGTGCGGCTCCAACCACCTCGAGGCCCTGCGGGCCGCGGTGGTCGAGCACGGCGCGCACCTCGGCATCGCCCACGACGGCGACGCCGACCGCTGCGTCGCGGTGACCGCCGACGGCGACGAGGTCGACGGCGACCAGGTGATGGCGATCCTCGCGCTCGCGATGCGGGAGGCCGGCACGCTCACCGACGACACCCTGGTCGCCACGGTGATGAGCAACCTCGGCCTGCGGCTGGCCATGTCCGCGCAGGGCATCCGCCTCCTGGAGACCAAGGTCGGCGACCGGTACGTGCTGGAGGAGCTGCGCGCGTCCGGCCTCGCGCTGGGCGGCGAGCAGAGCGGGCACATCGTGATGCCCGCGTACGCGACCACGGGCGACGGCGTGCTGACCGGGCTGCACCTGATGTCCCGGCTGGCCGCCACCGGCAAGTCCCTCGCGGAGCTGGCCGGCGTGGTGACCAGGCTGCCGCAGGTGCTGATCAACGTCCCCGTCGGCGACCGTACGGTCGGCGCGGCCGCACCCGCCGTCCGGGCCGAGGTCGAGCGGGCCGAGGCGGAGCTGGGCGAGACCGGCCGGGTGCTGCTGCGCCCGTCCGGCACCGAACCGCTGGTCCGGGTCATGGTCGAGGCCGCCACCGAGCAGGTCGCCCGAAGCGTCGCCGAGCGCATCGCCGAGCAGGTCCGCACCGCCAGCCCGACCGCCTGACCTTTCGCGTCGGCCCGGGCCCGCCATCGGCGGCCCGGGCCGACGCCTTTCCCGGACCGGTCCGGCGGCCGAATGCCGCGCAGCCCCCGCGTCAGCACCGCCGACGTCCGAAACCGGCCACGCACCGTCGACGTCCGGGACCGGCCACGCACCCGCCGACGTTCGGGACCGGCCACGGTGCCCGTTCCGGCCGGCCGGTCTACAGGCGCAGGCCGGCGGCCCGCTGGAAGGTGGCCGCCGGGTCCTCGCCGTCGGTGAGGTCCACGTCCTCGACGATCCGCCCGTCGCCGAGGCGGATCAGCCGGTCGCACCGGGCGGCCACCGCCCGTTCGTGGGTGGCGAGCAGGACCGTCATGCCGTGCCGGTCGCGCAGGTCCAGCAGCAGGTCGAGGATCTGCCCGCCGGTGGTCGAGTCGAGGTTGCCGGTCGGCTCGTCGGCGAGCAGCAGCCCGGGGGAGCCCATGAGCGCCCGGGCGATCGCGACCCGCTGCTGCTGGCCGCCGGAGAGCTGGGCCGGCAGGGCCCGCTCCCGCCCGGCCAGGCCGACCGCGTCGAGCAGCTCCCGGGCCCGGGCGGCGTGGTCGGCCCGCCCCCGGCGGGGCAGCACCGGCACGACCACGTTGTCCAGCACGGTGAGCGCGGGCAGCAGGTGGTAGCGCTGGAAGACGAAGCCGACCCGCTGCCGGTACCGGGTCAGGGCCGACCGGCCGAGCGCGGTGATCTCCTGCTCGTCCACGGTGATCGTGCCGGCGTCCACCTGCTCGATCGCGCCGATCATGTGCAGCAGCGTCGACTTTCCGGATCCGCTGGGCCCGGTCAGCGCCACCACCGCCCCCGCCGGGATCTCCAGGGACACGTCGTCGACCGCCGTCACCTGCTGCGGGCCGGCCCCGAAGCGCCGGACCAGCCCGGCGACCCGGACCGTGCTGCCCGTCGTCGTCTCCATCGTCACTCCTCCGCGAGCAGTCGGGCGGTCGGCAGCCGGCGCAGCAGCGCGGCCGGGACCAGGGCGGCCACCGAGGTGACCAGGACACCGGCCGCCGCCACCGACGCGGCGACCGCGACCAACGTGCCGGGCAGGGCGCCGACCAGCCAGGCCGCCCCGGCCAGCCCGAGGCCGGCGCCGGTGACCGCGCCGAGCAGGCCCAGGGCCAGCCCCTCGTAGGCGATGAGGCGGCCCAGCGCGGCGTCGCTCCAGCCGACCGCGCGCAGGGTGGCCAGCTCGGCGGCCCGGTCCCGGATGTTCAGGTAGAGCACGTCGGCGACCGCGGCGGCACCGAGCAGCACCGTCGCGACGGCGGCCATGGTGTCCGCGCCCCGCACGCTCAGCGACACCGTGTCGCCGAGCAGGCTGCCGACGATGGCACCCCGGAACGCGTACCCGGCGGCGGCGACCAGGGTCAGCGCGGCCACCCCGATGGCCAGCGCGCCGGCCCCGAGCAGGGTGCGGCCGGGCGTACGGGCCAGGTTGGCCAGGGCCAGGCCGACCAGGGTGCGCGGCCGGCGTACCCACCGGGCCGTCGCCACCGCCGGGCGCAGCGCGGCGGCCGGGTGGGCGCGCGCGGCCCGCAGGGCCGGCGTCAGGCCGGCGACCAGCGCCAGCAGCAGTGCCACCGGTACGGCCAGCAGCGCCCGCCGCCATCCCACGTCGATGCCGAGCGCGGCGCCGAGCGGGACGGCCAGCGCCAGGGCGAGCAGACCGGCGGCCAGCCCGAGGGCGGCCACCTCGCCGAGGATCAGCGCGCCGATCCGCCGGGCGGGCCAGCCCAGGCAGGCGAGCACCGCCAGCTCGGACCGGCGGTCCCGGACGGCGGCGGCGACCGCGTTGCCGAGGAAGAGCGCGCAGACCACCAGCACCAGTACGAACAGCGCGACGCTCTTGCGGTCCACCGCCTTCGTGATCACCGAGGCGACCCCGAGCGCCGACCACTCCTCGGTCAGCCGCAGCGCCGGCCGGCCGAACGACCCGGCGGGCAGCTCCACGGCCTGCGGGGCGGGGGACGAGCCGAGGGTGATGTCGACGTCGAGCCCGGTGACCTGGGCGATCCGCTCGGCGACCAGCCTGACCTGCTCGGCGGCGCGGTCGCTGTAGCCGCCCACGTCGGCGACCCGGACCCGGATCGCGCTGATCGGGGCGGCGAGCTGCGGACTGCCGCCGCCCGCCAGCAGCTTCGGCACGCTGGCGAGGCTGGTCAGCAGCAGCGGCGGGGCGGAGAGGTGGCCGGCCGGGTTGCCGCCCGGCTCCAGCGGGCGCCCGCCCAGGGCGTCGCGGCTGCGGGCGTCCGCGCCCTGCGCCGACGGCGGCTCGTACGTCTCCAGCGGCACCCGCCCGACGTCGCTGAAGCCGGTCAGCTTCGCCGGGTCGAAGACCCCCACGGCCCGCCAGCTCCGGTACAGGGTGCCGGGCACGGCCTTCTCCAGCGCAAGCCTGCGCAGCGACCGTGCCCCGGTGTCCTCGGCCAGCCAGGGACGCGGGTAGGGGTTGAACGTGGCCTGGTCGCCGTAGACCGCTGGATCGGCCGCGGGAAGGACGCCGACCCGCAGCGTGCCGTCGGGCAGCCGGTCGTAGCGCGTCGGGCCGGCCTGCACCATCGTCTGGAGCTGGCCGAAGCAGCAGCCGTCCGGGGAGAGACCCGTGGCGAGCCGGGTACGCCAGCCAGCGGCGACGTCGTGGTGAGCCTCCCCGGCGGGGAGGACGGGACCACGCCCCAGGGCCTGTTCCAGCTCGGCGAGCCCGACCCCGGCCGGGCGGGCGGCGGGCAGCCGGGTGAAGCTGGCACGCAGTTCCTCGTCGACGAAGGGGCTGCTGGTGGCGAGCACCGGCACGGAGTGCATCTCCGCCCCGCCCGTCCGTTTGACGGCGACGGCGTCGTCCTGACCCAGCGCGCGCCCGTCGACCAGCGCGCCGCCGAGACCCACGAGGCGGTCCTCGGCGGCCGGGTCGACGGCGGCGAGCAGGAGCGGCACCGTCAGACTGACCGCGATCCGCAAACGGTCCGAGGTGGACGAGGATTCCGTCCCGCCGTCGGCGAGGACGCCCCCGCCGGCCTCGAACCGGCCGTCCGGGAGCAGCCGTACGGCCACCAGCGACCACTCCTGGCGCTCGGAGTACGCGCCCGGGCTGCCCAGGGTGGAGCGGGGGTCGCAGACGGCCTGGGTGCGGCCGTCGGGCAGCACCTCGCGGGGCGCGGCCCACCCGCACGCGGCCCACGGATAGCTTCGCCCGTCGGTGTACGGGGTGGAGTCGCTGGACTGGGCGACGTCGGTGCGGGGGTAGATCAGCGGGTGGGTGGTGACGTACACGAAGCGGGGCCGGCCCGGCGCGCCGGACAGGCCGCGCTCGGCGACGAAGCGCGGGTCGATCCGGATGACCTGCCGGTCGAGCGAGCGGTCGACGGCGTCGGTCAGGTCCAGCGGGGTCGGCACCGGGGCGGTGGAGTAGCCGAGCATCGCGATGGGGGCGGCGACGTCCACCCCGGTGACCGCCTTCACCTGGTCGTACTGCGCGGTGGTGATGCCGCCGAAGAGGCCGGAGAGGTAGTTGGGCTGGACCAGCCGGCGTTCGGCCTCCAGCGGGGTACGCGTGCCCTTCGGGCGGACCAGGATGTCGTAGGCGGCGTCGGTGTTCCGCTCGACGGAGCCCGTGACGTCGAGGCGGGAGGTGGTGGTGGCGCCGGTCAGCACGACGAACCCGGTGGTCGCCACCAGTACGCCGAGCAGCAGCGCCACCGACCGTCCCGCACGGCCGCGAAGCTGTCTCCAGATGATGTCGAGCATGTCGCGCCTCCCCGTGTGCTGAGCACACTGTGCGCGATACATTGTGACAATGCAAGGCCCGGCGGCGGTCAGCCCCCGGGTCGGATCGGAGTAGACGGTGGCGATACAGCACGCGGTCCTGGCCCTGCTCGCCGGCGGCCCCAGCTACGGCTACGAGCTGAAGGGCGCCTTCGAGGAGGCGGTCGGCCCGCAGTGGGGACCGCTCAACATCGGGCACCTCTACCAGATCCTCGACCGGCTCTCCCGCGACGGCCTGGTGGTGGCCGAACGGCAGCCCCAGCCGGTCAAGCCCGACCGGGTGGTCTACGAGATCACCCCGGAGGGCCGGGCCGAGCTGGCGCGCTGGCTCGGCGAGCCCAGCCCGCGCAGCGGCGGGTTCCGGGACGACTTCTTCCTCAAGGTGACCGCCTCGGCCCGCTCCGGCGAGCCGGCCACGGTGCGCACGGTGCTCGGCAACCAGCGCGGTCACCTGATGCGTGAGCTGCGCAACCTCGACGGGCTGCGCCGCCGGGCCGACGACCCCGTGGTCGGCCTGCTGCTCTCGGCGGCGAGTCGACACGTCGAGGCGGACCTGGCCTTCGTCGACGACGCCGAGCAGGTGCTGCTCGCCGACGGCGGCGCGGCGCTCGCCCGGCTCCGGGCACCCCGCTCCGAGGCGGCGTCGCCGGAGCGGGGGACCGGCCCGACCCGGGCGGCCGGCTGACGCTCAGGCGTACGACCCGACCCGACCCGATCCGGCCCGGCGCGGACGGCGTCGAGCGCGGCCGGCCGCCGGGAGGCTCAGGTCGCGGACAGCCGACGCAGCCGGGTGACGGCCTCGGTCAGCACCTCGGGGCGCTTGCAGAAGGCGAAGCGGATCAGGTGCCGACCGGCCTCGGCGTCGTCGTAGAAGACCTGCGTCGGCACGGCGACCACCCCGCACCGCTCGGGCAGGGACCGGCAGAACTCCACCCCGTCCCGCCCACCCAACGCGCTGACGTCGGCGGTGACGAAGTACGTGCCCTCCGGCGCGAGCACCTCGAACCCGGCGTCGGTGAGCCCGCCGACGAGCTGGTCGCGGCGGGCCTGCATGCCGTCGCGGAAGTCGGCGAAGTAGTCGTCCGGCAGGGCCAGCGCCACCGCGACCGCCGGCTGGAGCGGTGCGGCGTTGACGAAGGTCAGGAACTGCTTCACCCGCAGCACCGCCGAGACCAGCGCCGCCGGCCCGCTCACCCAGCCGACCTTCCAGCCCGTGCAGGAGAACGTCTTGCCGGCCGACGAGATGCGCAGCGTCCGCTCCCGCATGCCGGGCAGCGTGGCCAGCGGGACGTGCGGGGTGGACGCGTCGGTGAAGACCAGGTGCTCGTACACCTCGTCGGTCACCGCGTACGCGCCGTGCTCCCGGCACAGCTCGGCGACCAGGGCCAGCTCGTCGGGGGTGAACACCTTGCCGGTCGGGTTGTGCGGGGAGTTGAGCAGCACGAGCCGGGTGCGCGGGCCGAACGCGGCGCGCAGGGCGTCGGGGTCGAAGGCGTACCGGCCGTCGGCGGCGGGGCGCAGCGTGACCGGGCGCCGGACCGCGCCGGCCAGCGCGATCGAGGCGGCGTACGAGTCGTAGTAGGGCTCGAAGCAGACGACCTCGTCGCCCGGCTCGCAGAGCCCGAGGATCGTCGCCGCGATCGCCTCGGTGGCGCCCGCCGTCACCACGATCTCGCCGTCCGGGTCGTACTCCAGCCCCCAGAACCGGCGCTGGTGCGCCGCCACCGCCGCGCGCAACGCCGGGACGCCCGGGCCCGGCGGGTACTGGTTCTGCCCGGTGCGCAGCGCCTCCGCGGCGGCGGCCAGCATCTCCGGCGGCCCGTCGGTGTCGGGGAAGCCCTGACCGAGGTTGACCGCGCCGGTGCGCACGGCGAGGGCGGACATCTCGGCGAAGACGGTCGTCCCGAACGGGCGCATCCGGGCCACCAGCGGATCCACGTCGGCGGTCGTCACGCCCGCCAGCCTACGGACTCCCGGCGCGGCTTCAACCCCCGCCGAGGGCGGCCCCGACCGCCCGCGACCGTCGCCGGCAGCACCGTCGCCCGGCGGAGCTATGTCACGGAGAGTGCCGCTTCCCCTCCGATCGCTCAAGTTGGGTGATCGTTTACCCGGCTTTCGCGCACGCGCGATGAGTGGAACTAGGTTAGGCTGCGGGACATGTGTGGAATCGTTGGTTACGCCGGCGCGCGCCCGGCGCTCGGCATCGTGCTCGACGGACTGCGGCGGCTGGAATACCGCGGCTACGACTCGGCCGGCGTCGCCATCGTCTGCGACGGCGCGCTGCTGACCGAGAAGAAGGCCGGCAAGCTGGCCAACCTGGAGAAGGTGCTCTCCGAGCGGGCCGCCGAGGATCCCACGTCCTGCGCGGCCAGCCCGATCGGCATCGGCGACGGCACCACCGGCATCGGGCACACCCGCTGGGCCACCCACGGCGGCCCGACCGACCGCAACGCCCACCCGCACCTGGCCCCCGACGGCCGCGTCGCCGTGATCCACAACGGCATCATCGAGAACTTCGCCAAGCTGCGCGCCGAGCTGGAGGCCGACGGCGTCCAGTTCACCAGCGACACCGACACCGAGTGCGCCGCGCACCTGCTCTCCGCCGCGCTGGCCGACCTGCGCGCCGCCGGCCACCCCGACGGGCCGCAGCTGCTCGCCGCCGGCATGCGGGTGGTCTGCCAGCGGCTGGAGGGCGCGTTCACGCTGCTCGCCGTCGACGCCGCAGTGCCCGGCGCGGTCGTCGGCGCCCGCCGCAACTCGCCGCTCGTCGTCGGGCGGGGCGAAGGGGAGAACTACCTGGCCAGCGACGTGGCCGCGTTCATCGAGCACACCCGGGAGGCGGTGGAGCTGGGCCAGGACCAGATCGTCCTGATCACCGGCGACACCATCGAGATCACCGACTTCGCCGGCGAGCCCGCGAGGGGCAAGGACTTCCACATCGACTGGGACTCCTCCGCCGCCGAGAAGGGCGGCTACGACTGGTTCATGCTCAAGGAGATCGAGGAGCAGCCGCAGGCCATCGCGGACACGCTGCTCGGCCGGCTCACCGACTCCGGCGAGATCATGCTCGACGAGGTCCGCCTCAGCGACCAGGACCTGCGCGACGTCGACAAGATCTTCATCGTCGCCTGCGGCACCGCGTACCACTCCGGCCTGGTCGCCAAGTACGCCATCGAGCACTGGACCCGGATCCCGTGCGAGGTGGAGCTGGCCAGTGAGTTCCGCTACCGCGACCCGGTCCTCGACCGGTCCACGCTGATCGTGGTGATCTCGCAGTCCGGCGAGACGATGGACACCCTGATGGCGCTGCGGCACGCGAAGGAGCAGAAGGCCCGCGTCCTGGCCATCTGTAACACCAACGGCTCCACCATCCCCCGGGAGTCCGACGCGGTCCTCTACACCCACGGCGGGCCGGAGATCGCCGTCGCGTCCACCAAGGCGTTCCTCACCCAGCTCGTCGCCTGCTACCTGATCGGCCTGCACCTGGCCCAGGTGCGCGGCATCAAGTTCGCCGACGAGGTGGCCGCCGTGGTCGCCCAGCTCCAGGAGATGCCGGGCAAGCTGCGCGAGCTGCTGGAGCGGATCGAGCCCGTCCGCGAGCTGGCCCGCGACCTGAAGGCCGAGCCGACCGTGCTCTTCATCGGTCGGCACGTGGGCTATCCGGTGGCCCTGGAGGGCGCGCTCAAGCTCAAGGAGCTGGCGTACATGCACGCCGAGGGCTTCGCCGCCGGCGAGCTGAAGCACGGCCCGATCGCGCTCATCGACAAGGGCACCCCGGTCATCTGCATCGTGCCGTCCCCGGTCGGCCGGGGCATGCTGCACGACAAGGTGGTCTCCAACATCCAGGAGGTACGCGCGCGCGGCGCCCGGACCATCGTGATCGCGGAGGAGGGCGACGAGGCGGTCGTCCGTTACGCCGACCACCTGATCTACGTGCCGCGTACGCCGACGTTGCTCGCGCCGCTGGTCACCACCGTGCCGTTGCAGGTCCTGGCGGCCGAGATCGCCGCCGCCCGGGGGCACGACGTGGACCAGCCCCGCAACCTGGCGAAGTCGGTCACGGTCGAGTAGTCGCGCCGCCCGACGACGGGCCCCGTCCACCGCGCCGGTGGGCGGGGCCCGCCGCGTTGCGCGGGTCAGCGGCCGAGCACCACCCGGGCCATCCCGTCGAGGGCCGGGTTGTCGGGCGCCCAGTAGCCCGTGTGGCCGTGCCGGCCGCTGGGGAACGTACGCCCGCCGAAGCCCGGGTGGGACGGGTCCTGCCCGAACCACAGCTCCCGCTCCGGCGCGCCGAGCAGCGCCCCGATCGCCGGGCCGACCGGCGACGCGCCCAGCAGGGACCGGCGGGCCAGCTCGTCCGGCGACCGGGCCCACCGGATCACGTCGTCCGGCGCGGTGCTCGCCCAGACCTGCCCGGGCGGCACGCCCAGCTCGCCCGCGTGCGCGACCCCCACCCCGGGCGAGCCGACGAAGACCAGCGCGTCGGCGGCCAGCCCGTGGTCGCGGGCGGCCGTGCCGACCACCAGCGAGCCGTAGCTGTGCCCGAGCACGGTCTGCCGGCCCGGCGGCCCGTCGTGGGTCTCCCGCAGCCCCTCCTGGAACCGGTGCAGCGCCGGGCCGGCGTTCTGGGCCTGGCCCGGCCACGCCGCCTCGTGCAGGAAGTCGGGGGCGTCGTAGTCCAGCCAGAGCACCGCGGCGGCCTCCTCCTCGGGGGCGAGGGCGGCGCAGCGGGCCAGCACCCGGGCCGCGCGACCCAACTCGCCAGGCACGTCGTGCAGTCCGGCGGTCATCCCCGGCACGTAGGTCAGCACCCGGGCCGACCGGTCGGGGTTGCCCAGCGCCACCACCGCCTGTCCCTCGCCGCCCGTGCCCAGCCCCAGCAGGTACGCCCGGGGCTGCTCGTCGCCCGCCAGGCGGGCGGCCAGCGCGTCCAGCCCGGCCAGGGACTTCCCGATCCGCGACAGCCCGGCCAGCTCGACCGGCCCGCGCGGCACCCGCTCCAGCAGCCGTCGCCGCGCGGCCAGCAGTTCCTCCCGCCGCGCCCCGAGCAGCAGCCGGTTGGCCTGGTCGCGGGCGGCCACCGGCACCCCGTCGAGGCGGCCGAGGAGCCCCGGCTCGTGCGCGACGAGCCACCGGCGCTGCGCGGAGGTGAGCCCGGCCCACCAGGCCCGCACCGAGGCCGGGTCGGCGCCGGCCTTCGGGCGGCCGGGCGGCGGCCGCTCGGCCCAGCCCGCGCGGGCGGCGCCGGCCAGCGCGTCCAGCCGGCCGGCGGCCTCCCGGTCGGCCGCACCGGCCAGCTCCAGCGCCGCCCGGATCGCCGCACCCACCTCTCCCGCCCCGGCTCCGCCCGCCCCGGCCGCGCTGGCTCCGCCCGCGCCGGCCCCGGGTGCGCCGGCCCCGCGCGCTCCGGCTCCGGACGCGCCGGCCCCGGTCGTCCCGGCCCCGGGCGTGCGGACCACGGGTGCGCCGGCCCCGGACGCGCCCGTCCCGGGGCGTGCGGTCGCCGGTGCGCGGGCGGGGTCGGCGGTGACCCGGCCCTGCCGGTCGACCAGCAGTCCGGCCGCGTCGGCGCGGGCCACCGCGGCGGCGAGCCGGGCCTTGGCGGCGGCCAGCCGGCCGGCGAACTCGGCCAGCACCTGGTCTGCCTCGATCAGGGCGGGGGAGACGGCGGTCAGCTCGGTGCGCAGGGCCGCGAGCCGGGCGTCGGCGGCGACGCCGGCCCCGCCCGACCAGCCGGACCGCAGCACCGCCGCGCCGGCGGCCAGCTCGTCGGCCCGCCGCGCCACCGGGCCGGTCAGCCCCCGCCAGGCCACCCCGGCCGCCCGCCACGCGTCGGGATCGGCGGCCCACAGTTGCCGGTAGCCGACGTCCGCCGCGCGGTCGGCGGGGTGCGCCGGGCGCGTCGGCGGCGTAGGGCGTGCCGGGGACGCCGGGCGTGCCGGGGGCGCCGGCGGGACCGGGCGCGCCGCGTGCCCGGCCGGGGCCGACCGCCCCGGCGCCGGGGGTGCCGGCGCGTTCACCGGGGCAGCGCGGTGAGGCGGCCGGCCGCCCGGTCGTCCACCGCCTCGTACGCCTCGGCGGCGGAACGGACCGCCCCGGCCGTGTGGGCCACCCGGGCGCCGAGCCCGCCGAACCAGGCGTGCACGGCCGACTCCAGCCCGGCCGACGCCGCCCCGGTCGACCACTCCGGGGCCGGCACCACCAGCCCGGACGCCCCGGCCAGCCCGTGCGCCAGCCGGTACGCGTCGTCGTCGAGCCCCCGCGCGGCCCGGCGCAGCGCGTCCGGTCGTACGGTCAACGGCTGATCGGTCATCCTCGGCCCCCCGCCTCGCGAAAACATCGACGGCCGCGACGCTAGGCGTCGTCCACACCCCCGCGCGTGGCCTGTGGACGACGGCCCGCCCGCGTACGGCCGCGTCGTCCACAGGCGTTGCCGCGCGCGGCGCCGAGGGCTAATCTGCGGCCGCCCGCGCCGGTAGGGTGAGCGGGTGATCGTCGCTGTCGGCATCGACGTCGTCCTCGTCGAGCGGTTCGCCAAGGCCCTGGCACGGACACCGCTGCTCGCCGACCGGCTCTTCACGGAGGCCGAGCGGTGCACCCGCTCCGGCAACCCGCGCTCGCCCGAGTCGCTGGCCGCCCGCTTCGCGGCCAAGGAGGCGGTCGCCAAGGCGCTCGGCGCCCCGGCCGGCCTGAGCTGGCACGACTGCGAGGTCGTGCCGGACCCGGACGGCCGGCCCTGGCTGACCGTCTCCGGCACGGTCGCGGCGGCGGCCACCGAGCGCGGGGTCAACCGCTGGCATCTCTCGTTGTCGCACGACGGCGGGATCGCCTCGGCGATGGTGGTCGCGGAGCGGTGATCGGGGGCGTGCCGGGTCGCGGCGCGCCGGGAGTCGGACGGGACGGGGTGGCATGAGATCGGTCTGGCGGGTCGCGGACGTACGCGCTGCGGAGGCGGGCCTGATGGCCACGCTGCCGCCCGGGACGCTGATGAAGCGCGCGGCGGCCGGGCTGGCCCGCCGCTGCGCGCTGCTGCTGGCCGACCGGGGCGGCGTCTACGCCGCGCGGGTGCTGCTGCTGGTCGGCTCGGGCGACAACGGCGGCGACACGCTCCTCGCGGGCGCGCACCTGGCCCGGCGGGGTGCCGCCGTGTCGGCGCTGCTGCTGGCCCCCGGCCGGGCGCACGCGGAGGGGCTGGCCGCGCTGCGGGCCGCGGGCGGGCGGGTCGTCGACCGGCCGCCGGGGACCGTCGACCTGGTGCTGGACGGCATCGTGGGGATCGGCGGGCGCGGCGGGCTGCGGGACACCGCCGACCAGCTCGCCGCCAGCCTCGTGCGGCACCGGGGGCGCGACGGCGCACCGGCCGCCGTGGTCGCCGTGGACGTGCCCAGCGGGGTCGCGGTCGACACCGGGGGAGTGCCGTTGACCGCGTCGGGCCGCCCCAGCGCGGTGCGGGCCGACGTGACGGTGGCGTTCGGCGCGCTGAAGCCCGCCCTGGTGGTGGGCCCGGCCGCCGCGCTCGCCGGTGAGGTGGAGCTGGTCGACATCGGGCTGGAGCCGTGGCTGCGGGGCAGCCCGGCGTTGGGCGTGACCGAGTGGTCGGACGTCGTCGACTGGTGGCCCCGGCTCGGCCCGGCCTCGGAGAAGTACAGCCGGGGCGTGGTGGGCGTCGCGACCGGCTCAGCGACCTACCCTGGCGCGGCCGTGCTCTCCGTCGCGGGGGCGCTGGCCGGCCCGACCGGCCTGGTCCGCTACGCCGGCTCGGCCCGGGCCGACGTGCTGCGCCGGCACCCGTCGGTGATCGCGACCGGCCGGGTCGCCGACGCCGGGCGGGTGCAGGCGTGGGTCTGCGGTTCCGGCCTCGGCACCGGCGAGGAGGCCGCCGGGGAACTGCGGGCGGTGCTCGCCGCCCCGGTGCCTGTGGTGCTCGACGCCGACGCGTTGACGCTGCTGGTCGACGGCTCGCTCGCCGGCCGGCTGCGCACGCGGGACGCCCCGATCGTGGTCACCCCGCACGACCGCGAGTTCACCCGGCTCTGCGGGGAGGAACCGGGCGCCGACCGGGTGGCCGCCACCCTGCGGCTGGCCGCCTGGATGAACGCGGTGGTGCTGCTCAAGGGCGACCGCACGGTGATCGGCACGCCGGACGGCCGGGCGTACGTCAACCCGACCGGCACCCCGGCGCTGGCCACCGGCGGCACCGGCGACGTGCTGGCCGGGCTGCTCGGCTCGCTGCTCGCCGCCGGGCTGCCCCCGGAGCGGGCGGCGGCCGCCGCCGCGTACCTGCACGGGCTGGCCGGCCGGGAGGCGGCCCGGGGCGGGCCGGTGACGGCGCCCGACGTGGCCGACGCCCTCCGCCCGGTCCTCGCCCGCCTCGGCTGAACCGGCGGCACCGGCCACGCTGGCGGTGGCTCCTGTGCCGGCGGCACCGGCTGCGCCGGCCTCGGCCGAGGGGATCGGCGTGGAAAGTAGGCTGGGGGCATGTGGCAGGCCGAGGTACGCGTGGACCTGGACGCGATCCGCGAGAACGTGAGCCGGCTGAGGTCCGGCACCGCCGCCGAGCTGATGGCGGTGGTGAAGGGCGACGGCTACGGCCACGGCATGATCCCGGCCGCCCGCGCCGCCCTCGACGCCGGAGCCGACTGGCTGGGGGTCTGCACGCTCGACGAGGCGCTCACGCTGCGCCGGGCCGGGATCACCGTGCCGGTGCTGGCCTGGCTCCTCGCGCCCGGGCTGCCGCTGCACGAGGGCGTCGCCGCCGGGGTCGACCTCGGCGTCGCCAGCCTGCCCCAGCTCGACGAGATGGTCGCGGCGGGCCGCGCCGCCGGTCGGCCGGCCCGGCTGCACCTCAAGATCGACACCGGGCTGGCCCGGGGTGGCGCGACCGTCGCCGACTGGCCGGCCCTGCTCGACGCCGCCGCCAAGGCGCAGGCCGACGGCCTGGTCGAGGTGGTCGGGGTGTGGAGCCACTTCGTGTACGCGGACTCGCCCGGCCACCCGACCATCGACCGTCAGATCGCCGTCTTCCACGAGGGGCTGGGCATGGCCGAGCAGGCCGGCCTGCGGCCGCGCTACCGGCACCTGGCCAACTCGGCGGCCACCCTGACCCGGCCGGACACCCACTTCGACCTGGTCCGGCCGGGGCTGGCCGTCTACGGCCTCTCCCCGGTGGCCGGCGAGCGCTACGGGCTGCGCCCGGCGATGACCGCCCGCGCCCGGGTGATGCTCGCCAAGCGCGTCCCCGCCGGCTCCGGCGTCTCGTACGGGCACACCTACACCACCGAGCGGGCGGCGAACCTCGCGGTGGTGCCGCTCGGCTACGCCGACGGGGTGCCCCGGCACGCCTCCAACAGCGGCCCGGTGCAGCTCGGCGGCAAGCGCCGGACGATCTCGGGCCGGGTCTGCATGGACCAGTTCGTGCTCGACTGCGGCGACGACCCGGTGGCCGCCGGCGACGAGGTCACCCTCTTCGGCAGCGGGGCCGACGGCGGGCCCACCGCCGACGACTGGGCCGAGGCGGTCGGCACCATCAACTACGAGATCGTCACGCGGTTCGGCAGCACCCGGGTGCCCCGCGTCTACGACGGCGAGCGCCCGTGACGACCCGTTCCCGCATCCCGCTGCCGCGTACCGGACACGCCAAGGCGGCAATCGGCGCGTTGGCCGCCGTCGGGGTCGCCGCCGCCGGGCTCGCGGCCGGCGTCGCCACCGAACGCGCCCTGGTCCGCAAGCTCAAGGCCGACCCCACCGACCGGTACGCCGGAGAGGTCTTCGGCGAGCAGCGGTACGACGACTCCTTCCGGCTGAAGATGCCCGACGGCACCGACATCCACGTCGAGGTGGTGGAGCCGACCCGGCCCGTGCCCGGCAACCCGACCGTGGTGCTGGTGCACGGCTTCTGCCTCGACATGGGCACCTTCCACTTCCAGCGCAAGCTGCTCGCCGAGCGGGGCGAGCACCGGATCGTCGCCTACGACCAGCCAGGGCACGGCCGGTCGGGGCGGCTGGAGACCGGCGAGTACGACCTGACCGCCCTCGGCCGGACGCTGCGCGAGGTGATCGACCGGACCGCCCCGGAGGGGCCGCTGGTGCTGGTCGGCCACTCGATGGGCGGAATGACCATCATGGCGTTCGCCGAACTGTTTCCGGAGCTGTTCGGCGACCGGGTCGTGGGCACCGTGCTGATGGCCACCTCGGGCGGCCTGATCGCCGAGACCAAGCTGGTCGCGCCCGCCCTGCTCGGCCGGGTCGGCGCGCCGGTGCTGCACATGGTCGGCAACGTCACCCGCTACGGCGGCCCGGTGATCGACCGGGCGCGCAGATCCACCACCAACGTGGCCTGGCTGCTCACCCGCAAGTACGGCTTCGGCACCCGCCAGCCCAGCCCGGCCCTGGTGTCGTACGTCGAGACGATGAACTCCCGCACCTCCGCCGACACGGTGACGCGCTACCTGCGGACGCTGGCCACGCACTCCCGGTTCCCGGCGCTCGCCGCGCTGGCGGACACCCCCGTGCTGGTGGTCGTCGGCGACAAGGACATGATCACCCCCGTGACGCACTCCGAGGAGATCGTCCGGCGACTGCCGCACGCCGAGTTCGTCAAGATCTCCGACAGCGGGCACGTGGTGATGCTGGAGCACGCCGACGAGGTCAACGCGGCGCTGCTGCGGTTCCTGGAGGCGTTGTGAGCCACGTCGTGAAGCTGCCGACCGTCGACGACACCCACGAGTTCGGGCGGCGGCTGGCCGGGCTGCTGCGCGCCGGCGACCTGCTGCTGCTGACCGGGCCGCTCGGCGCCGGCAAGACCGCGCTGACCCGGGGCCTCGGGGCCGGGCTCGGGGTGCTCGGGGATGTCACCTCGCCCACCTTCGTGATCGCCCGGGTGCACCGGCCCGACCCGGCCCGGGGCGGCACGGTGGCGCTGGTGCACGCCGACGCGTACCGGCTGGGGGACGCCGCCGACCCGCGCGCCGAGATCGACGACCTCGACCTGGACGCCTCGGTGGACGAGTCGGTGACCGTTGTCGAGTGGGGCGAGGGCCTGGTCGAGCAGCTCGTCGACGCCCACCTGCGGGTACGCGTCGACCGGCGCGACGACGACACCCGGGTGGTCGAGCTGGAGCCGGTCGGCGGCGACTGGGCGCAGCGCCTGACCGCCCTCGGGTGAGCGCTGTCGTACCGGCTGCCTAGAGTGCGCGGGACGGACCCGACAGGCGAAAGGTTGCCGATGCCCGACGACGCCCCCACCCTGGACCTGCTGGCGCTGCTGCCGGAGGACTGGCGTGCCGTGCTCACCCCGCACCTCGACCCGGCCCGCACCGCCGCGCTGGCCGAGTTCGTCGCGGGCCAGTACGCGACCCGCACCGTCTTCCCGCCGGTCGAGGACCTCTTCTCGGCCTACCGGCTCTGCGCGCCGGCCGACTGCCGGGTGCTGATCCTCGGGCAGGACCCCTACCACAAGGCGGGCCAGGCGCACGGGCTCAGCTTCAGCGTCCGGGAGGGCGTGAGCGTGCCCCCGTCGCTGCGCAACGTCTTCAAGGAGCTGGGCGAGGACCTCGGCGTGCCGAAGCCGCGCAGCGGCAACCTGAGCGGCTGGGCGGCGCAGGGCGTGCTGCTGCTCAACGCCGTGCTCACCGTCCGCGAGGCCACGCCGGGCTCGCACGCCAACCGCGGCTGGGAGGAGTTCACCGACGCCACCATCCGGGCGCTCGACGCGCTGGACTCCCGCGTGGTCTTCCTGCTCTGGGGCGGCTACGCGCGCAAGAAGGCGGCGCTGGTCACCAACCCGCGGCACGTGGTGCTGGAGGCCGGGCACCCCAGCCCGATGAACCCGCGCGGCTTCCTGGGCAGCCGCCCGTTCAGCGCGGCCAACAAGGCGCTCGCCGACGCCGGCCTGCCCACGGTCGACTGGGAGCGCTCCGCCGGCTGACAGCTGCGCACTTTCGCGGTCACCGGGCGGTGACCGTCCGTTGTAGCCTGTGCTGCGAGCGGTCGGTCGGCGCGTACGCCGTGGCGGTGCCGACCTCGCCGAGCAGCGACGCGAGCCGGGAGGCGGCGATGGCGGCGACGGTCAGCGAACAGCGGTGGCGGGTGGCGCGGACGGCGCTGGCGGAGCAGACCGACCGCTTCCTCGACCTGGTCCGCGCCACCCCACCCGGGGCCATGGCCACCGCCCACTGGTCGGTGGCCGACACGCTGGCCCACGTGGGCTCCCTGGCGTGGTACTACGCGTGCCTCGTGGACCCGGACCATCCGCCCCTGCCGGTGCCGGGTCTGCACCGGCAGCTCCCGGACGTCACCGTCGACACGGTGGCGGACTTCAACGACGTGCTGCTGCGGCACCTCACCGAGCGCGAGCCGCAGGCCCTGGCCGACCGGTTGCGGGCCGACGTCGGGCGGCTCCTGGCCGTCTGCGAGGGGCAGCGCCCCGACGAGACGGTGCCCTGGCTCGGCGGGGCCCGGGTGCCCCTCGCCGGCCTCTGCGCGCACCTGGTCAACGAGCTGCTCATCCACGGTCACGACGTCGCCCGCGTCGCCGGGCGGCCGTGGTCGCTCCCCGGCCGGGACGCCGCGCTGTTCATGGAGCTGTTCGTGGCCGGCGTGGTCCGGCACGGCTACGGGCGGCTCATCGACGGCGGCGCGCCGCCGAGCGAACGCCCCGTCGTGGTCGAGTTCCGCTCGGCGTACGCGGCCCCGGTCCGGCTCCTGCTGCACCGGGGGCGGATGACGTTCGCCGATCCCGGAGCACGGGCCGACGCCCGGATCCACCACGATCCCGGCACGCTCAACCTGATGATGTTCGGTCGGGTCAGCCGCCCCCGGGCGTTGCTCACCGGCAAGGTGCGCGTCAGCGGGCGGCGCCCCTGGCTGCTGCCGGCCTTCCTGCGCAAGTTCCGCACCCCGAGTTGACCCCGCCCGCCCGTCCCGCCCGCCGGCCTTCCTGCGCAAGTTCCGCACCCCGAGTTGACCCCGCCCGCCCGTCCCGCCCGCCGGCCCTGCCGTCAACCGCTCGCCGGCCCGCCCGCGCCACCGGCCTCGCCGCTCGTCCCACCTGGCCGGGGCGTGACCGGGGGTGACCACGGGGGCGACTAGGCTGGCTCACCGTGCTCGTACTGGTGGTGGACAGCTCGACCCCCGCGGTGACCGCGGCGCTGGTGGAGGTCGCGGCGGACGGTGTCGCGACCCGCGCGTACCGCTGCACGGTCGACGCCCGCGCCCACGGTGAACTGCTCGCGCCGCAGGTCGACGCCGTGCTCACCGAGGCGGGTGCCCGCCCGGCCGACCTGGGCGCGATCGTCGCCGGCCTCGGCCCCGGCCCGTTCACCGGGCTGCGGGTGGGGCTGGTCACCGCCGCCACCATCGGCCAGGTGCTGGGCGTCCCGACGTACGGTGTCTGCTCGCTGGACGCCATCGGTCACCCGGCGGCCGCCGGCGAGCCGGTGCTGGCGGCGAGCGACGCGCGCCGCCGGGAGATCTACTGGGCGGTCTACGACGGCGCGGGCCAGCGGATCGTCGGCCCGGAGGTGTCCGTGCCGGCGGTCGCCGCCGAGCGCGCCCGCGGCCTGGCCGTCACGGCCGCGGTCGGCGACGGCGCGCACCGGTACGCGGACGCGCTCGGCCTGCCCGTGCGGGACGAGCCCCGCTACCCGGACGCGGCCGTGCTGGCGACCCTGGCCGCCGAGCGCATCCGGGCCGGCGCCCCCTCGGAGGCGCTCACCCCGCTCTACCTGCGCCGCCCGGACGCCGTGGCGGCGACGGCCCGCAAGCCGGTGCTGCCGTGACGGTTCGGCTGGAGCGGTTCCGGTGGTGGCACGTCGACGAGGTGCTGCCGATCGAGGCGGACCTGTTCGGCGCCGAGCAGTGGTCGGCGGCGATGTTCTGGAACGAGCTGGCCAACGGGCACTTCTACCTGGTCGCCACCGGCGACGACGGCGACCTGCTCGGCTACGCCGGGCTCGCCGTGGCTCCGCCCGACGAGGCGTGGGTGCAGAACGTCGCGGTGCGCCGGGACGCCCAGCGGCGCGGCGTCGGGCGGATCCTGTTGGAGGCGCTGCTCGCCGAGGCCGCCCGGCTCGGCCTCCGCAGCGTCCTGCTGGAGGTCGCGGCGGACAACGCCCCCGCCCAGAAGCTCTACGCGACGTACGGCTTCGAGCCGATCGGCGTGCGGCGCGGCTACTACCAACCGAGCAACACCGACGCGCTGGTCATGCAGCGCACGCAGGATGTGAGCGATGACTGACGAACCCCTGATCCTCGGCATCGAGACCTCCTGCGACGAGACCGGGGTCGGCATCGTGCGCGGGCACACCCTGCTGGCCGACGCGCTCGCCTCCAGCGTCGAGCAGCACGCCCGCTTCGGCGGCGTGGTGCCCGAGGTGGCCAGCCGGGCCCACCTGGAGGCCATCGTGCCGACAATGGACCGGGCGTTGAAGGAGGCGGGGGTGACCCTCGCCGACATCGACGCGATCGCGGTCACCTCCGGGCCGGGGCTGGCCGGCGCGCTGCTGGTGGGGGTGGCCGCCGCGAAGGGCTACGCGCTCGCCGCCGAGAAGCCGGTCTACGGCGTCAACCACCTGGCCGCGCACGTCGCCGTGGACACCCTGGAACACGGCCCGCTGCCCGAGCCGGCGATCGCCCTGCTGGTCTCCGGCGGGCACTCCTCCCTGCTGCTCGTCGACGACCTGGCCCGGGGCGTCACCCCGCTCGGCGCCACCATCGACGACGCGGCCGGCGAGGCGTTCGACAAGGTGGCCCGGCTGCTCGGGCTGCCGTTCCCCGGCGGCCCGTACATCGACCGGGAGGCCCGGGCCGGCGACCCGGCCGCCATCGGCTTCCCGCGCGGCCTGACCGCCCCCAAGGACCTCGCCGCCCACCGTTACGACTTCTCCTTCTCGGGGCTCAAGACGGCGGTGGCCCGGTGGGTCGAGGCGCGGCAGCGTGCCGGCGAGCCGGTGCCCGTCGCCGACGTGGCCGCGTCCTTCCAGGAGGCGGTCTGCGACGTGCTGGTACGCAAGGCGCTGGACGCCTGCCGGACCACCGGCGTCGAGACGCTGGTGATCGGCGGGGGCGTGGCGGCCAACTCCCGGCTGCGGGTGATGGCCGAGGACCGCGCCGCCGCGTACGGCATCCGGGTCCGGGTGCCCCGCCCCGGGCTCTGCACGGACAACGGCGCGATGGTCGCCGCCCTCGGCTCGCACCTGGTCGCCTCGGGTGTCGCGCCGAGCCGGCTGGACCTGCCCGCCGACTCCGCCATGCCGCTGACGACAGTCAGCGTCTGAACCCGAGGATGGCTGACGTGATCGTGCGGATGTGGGAGGCGCGGGCGGAGCCGTACGGCGCCGCGGACCTGATCACCTGGGTGTGTGACACCGCCCTGCCGGAGTTCGAGCACGACCCGATGCACCTGTCCAGCGAGGTGTTCTCCTCCACCGACCACCGGGTGGTGGTCATCTCCAAGTGGCGCAGCAACCCGCGTCCGCTGCCGGAGCCGCCGGCGACGCTGCTGGCCCGCCCGCCGCACTCCTGGGACTTCACGCAGGTCGACCGCTGAGGCCGGGCCGGCCGGGCGACGGCGGAGGACACGTGAGCCGCGGCACGCCGAGGCGGTAATTGGTTGGCGGGGTGACCGGCCCGCCACCTAGCGTCGGTGGGCCATGCGTTTCTCACCGGCCGGTGACCCCGGCGTACCCGACATCCGCTCGGCGACCCGCTACCTCGTGTGGCTGGCCGGGCGGCACAAGGCGCTGCTCACCGTCGGCATCCTGCTGGGCGTCGTCTGGATGGTCGCCCAGGCGCTGGTGCCGGCGGCCGTCGGCCGGGCCGTCGACGGGCTCACCCGCCGCGACGAGGAGGCGCTGCTCACCTGGGGGCTGGTGCTGCTCGGGCTGGGCGTGTTCCAGGCCGCCGCGGGGATCCTGCGGCACTACTGCGCGGTGCACAACTTCCTCGCCGGGGCGTACCGGACGGTGCAGTTGACCGTGGGCGCGGCGAACCGGCTCGGCGCCGCGCTGCCCCGCCGGGTCTCCGCCGGCGAGGTGGTGAGCATCGGTACGGCCGACATCAGCCAGATCGGTGCGGCGATCGACATCACCGCCCGGGGCACCGGCGCGATCGTCGCCATCGCGACCGTCGGGGTGATCCTGCTCGGCGCCTCCGTGCCGCTCGGGCTGGTCGTGGTGCTCGGCGTGCCGCTGCTGATGGCGGTCGTCGGGCTGCTCATCCGGCCGCTGCACCGGCAGCAGCAGGCGTACCGGGACTCGGAGGGGGCGCTGACCGCCCGGGCCGGCGACATCGTCTCCGGGCTGCGGGTGCTGCGCGGCGTCGGCGGCGAGCCGATGCTCTCCGCCCGCTACCGGTCGCGGTCGCAGGCGCTGCGCGCCGACGGCCTGCGGGTGGCCCGCATCGAGTCGCTGCTGGAGGCGGCCCAGGTGCTGCTCCCGGGGGCGTTCCTGGTGCTGGTCACCTGGCTGGGCGCCCGGTTCGCGCTGCGCGGCGAGATCAGCGCCGGTGAGCTGGTGGCGTTCTACGGCTACACGGCGTTCCTGGTCAGCCCGCTGCGGCAGCTCACCGAGGCGGTGGACAAGCTGACCCGGGGGCACGTCGCCGCCCGGCGGGTGGTGCGGCTGCTGCGACTCACCCCGGAACTGCTCGACCCGGCCCGCCCGGCCGCCCTGCCGGACGGCCCCGGCGAGCTGGTCGACGTGGCCTCCGGCGTGACGATACGGCCGGGCCGGTTCACCGCGCTCGCCGCCACCGCCCCCGAGGACGCGGCGGCGGTCGTGGACCGCCTCGGCCGGTACGTCGACTCGGACGCCACGCTGCACGGCGTACCGCTGCGGGAGGTGGCGCTGGCGACGGTGCGGGAGCGGATCCTGGTGGCCGACAACGACGCGCACCTGTTCACCGGCCCGCTCCGCGCGGAGCTGGACCCGCACGACCGGGTCGACGACGCGACGGTCGCGGCGGCGCTGACGGCGGCGAGCGCGACCGACATCGTCGAGGCCCTGCCGGCGGGGCTGGACAGCGCGGTCGCCGAGCGCGGCCGGGAGTTCTCCGGCGGCCAGCAGCAGCGGCTGCGGCTGGCCCGGGCACTGGTCGCCGACCCGGAGATCCTGCTGCTTGTGGAGCCGACCAGCGCCGTGGACGCGCACACCGAGGCCCGCATCGCGGACCGGCTCGGCGCCGCCCGGGCGGGCCGGACCACCCTGGTCTGCACCACCAGCCCGCTCGTGCTGCACCGCGCCGACCACGTGATCTTCGTGGAGGACGGCAAGGTGGTGGCCGAGGGGACGCACACCGCACTGCTCGACGGCGAGCCGCGCTACCGGGCGACGGTCAGCCGAGGGGAGGACTGATGGCCACCGCACTGCCGGTCGCCGACGGGCGCCAGGTGCGCCGCTACGCCCGCACGCTGGCCCGCCGGCATCCGAGGGCGCTCGGGGCCGCGCTCGGCCTGCACGCGCTGGCCGCCGCGGCCGGCCTGGTCGCGCCGTGGCTGCTCGGCGACCTGGTGGAGGGGATCTCCCGGGGCACGTCCGGCGTCACCGTGGACCGCATCGCCCTGCTGATCGCCGGGTTCGTGCTGGTGCAGTCGGTGCTGGTCCGCTTCGCCCACCTGGCGTCGGCCCGGCTCGGCGAGCGGGTGCTGGCCGAGCTGCGCGAGGAGTTCGTCGACCGGATCCTGGCGCTGCCGCTGGCCACCGTGGAGCGGGCCGGCACGGGCGACCTGCTCACCCGGACGTCCCGGGACGTCTCGGCGCTGTCGCGGACGGTCCGGTTCGCGGTGCCGGAGACGCTGATCGCGATCGTCACCGGCTGCTTCATCGTCGGCGCGCTGCTCCTCGTCGATCCGCTGTTCGCGCTGCCCTGCCTGCTCGCGGTGCCGCTGCTGTGGGCCGGCACCCGCTGGTACCTGCGCCGCGCCCCCGCCGGCTACCTGCGGGAGAACGCCGCCTACTCCGACATCACCGACGGCATCAGCGAGACCGTCGAGGGTTCGCGGACCACGGAGGCGCTGCGGCAGCAGGCGCGCCGCCGGGCCCGCACCGACGCCGACATCCGCCGGTCGTACGCGGCCGAGCGTTACACCCTGCGGCTGCGCACGGTGTTCTTCCCGATCGCCGAGATCGGCTACGTGCTGCCGGTGGTGGCCACGTTGATCATCGGCGGCTGGTTTTACCTGAAGGGCTGGGTGAGCCTCGGCGAGGTCACCGCCGCGACGCTCTACGTGCAGGCGTTGATCGACCCGGTCGACCGGCTGCTCTCCTGGCTGGACGAGTTGCAGGTCGGCGGCGCCTCCATGGCGCGCCTGCTCGGGGTGGCCGACGCCGACCCGCCGGCCGGCTCCCCGACCCGGCCCGCCGCGGGTCCTGCGGGCCCGCCCGATCCTCCGCCACTCCGGGAGCGGCGGCTCGCCGCCCGGGACGTCCGGTACGCGTACCGGGAGGGCCGGGACGTGCTGCACGGGGTGACCCTGCTGCCGGAGCCGGGGGAGAAGCTGGCCATGGTGGGCCCCTCGGGCGCCGGCAAGTCCACGCTCGGCCGGCTGCTCGCCGGGGTGCACGCGCCCCGTACCGGCTCGGTCACGGTGGCCGGTCGGCGACTCGACGAGCTGCCCCTGTCCGAGCTGCGTACGCACGTCGCCCTGGTCACCCAGGAGCACCACGTCTTCATCGGCACGCTGCGGGAGAACGTGGCGATGGTGCGACCGGGCGCCGACGAGGCGGCCGTGCGGTCGGCGCTGGCCGCCGTCGACGCGTTGGAGTGGGCCGACGGGCTGCCGGACGGGCTGGACACCGTGGTCGGTGCCGGCGGGCACCCGCTGTCGCCCGCGCAGGCGCAGCAGCTCGCGCTGGCGAGGCTGGTGCTGGCCGACCCGCACACCCTGGTGCTGGACGAGGCCACCTCGCTGATCGACCCCCGCGCCGCCCGGCACCTGGAGCGGTCCCTCGCGGCCGTCCTCCAGGGCCGTACGGTCGTGGCCATCGCGCACCGCCTCTTCTCGGCGCACGACGCCGACCGGGTGGCGGTGGTGGAGGACGGCCGGATCGCCGAGATCGGCTCGCACGACGAACTGGTCGCAGCCGACGGCTCCTACGCGGCCCTCTGGCGCTCCTGGCACGGCACCGGCTCCTGACGCGCCGCGCGGCGCGCCGTGTCCGGGGCCGTCGCCGTCGATGCCGGCGGGCGGTGCCTGTTTCCCTGTTCGAGGGTGCCGCGCCGGACCGCCGTACCACGATGGTGGAGCGGCAGGCGACCGGCGCGTACCCGTCACCGTGCCGTCGGCGGTGACGGGGGTGCGGCGTGGGCGGTCTCGAACTGATCGTGGTGCTGGGCGTCACGGTGCTGGTCGGCACGACCCTCGGCGGACGGTACAGCGTGGCGCCCCCGGTCCTGCTCATCACGATGGGCGCGCTGCTCGCGCTCCTGCCGCCGCTGTCCCACGTGGTGCTGGAGCCCGACGTGGTGCTGCTGCTGTTCCTGCCGGCGATCCTCTACAAGGAGAGCATCACCACCAGCCTGCGCGAGATCCGCAAGAACCTGCTCGCGATCGCGTTGCTCGCGGTGGGGCTGGTGGTGGCGACGATGGTGGCGGTGTCGCTCGTCGTGCAGCGGTTCGGCGTGGACCCGGCCGCCGCCTGGGTGCTCGGCGCGGTGCTCGCGCCGACCGACGCGGCGGCGGTCGCCGGCCTGGCCAAACGGATGCCGCGCCGGATCCTGACCACCCTGCACGCGGAGAGCCTGATCAACGACGGCACCGCGCTGGTGCTCTTCTCCGTCGGGTTGGGCCTGATCGTGGGCGGCACCGAGCCGGGGCTGCTCGGGCTGACCGAGCGGTTCGTCCTCGCGTCGACCGGTGGCGTGGTTGCCGGCCTGCTGGTCGGCTGGGCGGTGATCCTGCTCCGGCGTCGGCTCGACGATCCGCTGCGCGAGGGCGCGCTGAGCGTCCTCACGCCGTTCGTCGCGTTCCTCCTCGCCGAGCTCGTGCACGCCAGTGGCGTCCTGGCGGTGGTGGTCGCGGGTCTCGTGCTGGCGTACGCCGCCCCCCGGGTCATCCGGGCCCGCTCCCGGGTGCTGGCGTACGGCTTCTGGGACCTCGCCACGTTCCTGATCAACGGCGGGCTCTTCGTGCTCCTGGGGATGCAGATCCCGCGCGCCCTGCGCGACGTGACCAGCCTGTCGGCGATGCGGGCGATGGCCATCGCGGTGGTGGTGACAGGCGTGGTCGTGCTGACCCGGATGGTGTGGGTCCACCTGGCGGCGTTCGCCTTCCTGGTCGTCGACCGCCGGGCGGCGGAGCAGGACGAGCGGGTCGACTGGCGGGTGCGGACGGCGGCCGGGTGGGCGGGGTTCCGGGGCGCGGTTTCTCTCGCGGCTGCCCTCGCGGTGCCGGTGACCACGCCCACCGGCACCCGTGTGCACGAGCGTGATCTGATCATCTTCGCCACCGCCGTGGTCATCCTGCTGACGATGCTGATCCAGGGCACCACGCTGCCCGCCGTCGTCGGGTGGGCGGGCCTGGTCGGCGACACCCGGCGGGTCGGCGAGCTGCGGCTGGCCCGGGTGCGGGCCACCGAGGCCGCGCTGGCGGTGCTGCCCGAGGTCGCGGACCGGCTCGGCGCGGCGCCGGACGCGGTCGACCGGATCCGGGCGGACTACGAGCAGCACCTCGACGACATCCGCTCCACCGACGAGGAGATCCGGTCGGCGGAGCAGGCCCGGGACCTCGACCGGCGACTGCGGCTGGCCGTGCTCGAACACAAGCGGCGCGAGATCACCAGGCTGCGGGACACGAACGAGATCGACGACATCGTCCTGCGGGAGCTGCAGGCCGTCCTCGACATCGAGGAGATCCGCCTGCTGGGCCCGGAGGTCAACGAGTAGCCGTGCCCGGCCGTCGCACCGGGCGTGCGGGCCGGGCGTGCGGGCGTGCCGGGGCGTGCGGGCAGCCGGGGCGTGCGGGCAGCCGGGGCGTGCGGGTGTGCGGGCCTGCCGGGTGCGCGGGTCGCGCGGGCCTGCGGGCCGCACCGGCGTGCCGGCACGCGGCCGACTGCTGCGCGGACCCTGCCGCTGATAACTCATCGTGATGATGCTCGTGAGGGGCCGAAAATGTCACGCACGGTAGTCGAATCTGTCCGGCTTTCAAGCGCAAGCGGCCACGATTCAGCGCTTAGTCCGCTGACCAGCGATTTCTTCTCTCGATCACCGAGCCGGCCGATTGTGCTCACGCGCCCTTTGCTCTGCAGCCGCAGATGCACCAGCCACCGTCCGTAGCTGGTGCGTGGATGGCTGCAGAGCAAAGGGTGCGAGGCGAGTGCCCGGTGGCGACGGTGTGACACCCCTGGCGATTACCGAAAGTAACGTCGGTGGCCGGGCTGCGAACAGAAGGACGGCAGCAGCAGGGCCGCGACAGCCAGGCAGCCACACCGCCCAGCCGCCACACCGCCGAGGTGCCAGGCCGCCGAGGTGCCAGGCTGCCACACCGCCAAGCCTCCGCACGCCAGCCGCCAGCCGCCAGGCCGCCAGGGCGCCAGAATCCCCTGCGGTTCGACGGCCTCCCGGCCGTGGCCGCCGGAGGACGCCGTGGTCAGGTGCGGCGCAGGATGCGGTACGTGGCGACGCCTCCCGTGCCGAGCGCGGCGAGGAAGACCAGCCAGACCACCGTGCTGCTGACTCCCATCGGCGGGCCGGAGTTGGCGGAGGCGGCGGCGAGCAGGCCGTCGTCGCCGGGGGCGGGCAGGGCGGCCGGCGGCAGTTCCGGCCAGCGCACCAGCCCAGTGCTCTCCAGCATCTGCATGTGGTGCAGGACGAACCGGTTGGCGTCGTCGGCGAGCTTGCGGATCACCGGGTCGCGGGTGCTGGCGCGGACCGCCCCGATGACCGGGAAGATCTTGCCGTGGGCGACCCGGAGCCGGGTGACGAAGATCTGGTCGAAGCGGGCGCCGGAGGCGTTCTGCATCTCCGTCAGCCAGCCCTTCTGCTCGGCCGTCGGGTCGCTCGGGATGCTCGCCCCGAGCTTGTTGGCCGCCTCGACCGTGAGCCGGTCCAGTTCCTCGTGCTCGGTGGCGATGCCGGCGCCGATCTCGCGTACCTTCGCGCTCTGCCCCTTGTCGGCGGCCAGCTGCCCGGCCGGCATCTCCCAGAGCCCGGCCAGGCGTACCCCGTTGAGCAGGGCGGCGTCGGCCGCGTTGAGCTGTTGACCGCCCGGTGCGGCGACGGCCACGCCGGGCAGCACCCCGAGCCCGGCGGCGATCGTGACGAGCAGCGCCGCCAGGCGACTGCTGCGGTGTCCCTGTCGGCGACGGGCGGATCTGAGCGGTGTCATGTCCGTGGTGTCTCCTCGGTCCGGTCCGAAACGAGTCCGGGCCGGGCGACGCCTCCGCCTTCGCCCGTCCGCGCACTGGTACGGAAGGACCGACCGATCGGTTCACCGGACCGGCCGCCGGCGCCGGCACCTGTCCACCATCCGCCGGCACGGCACGGCACGGCACGGAACCGAACGGCACCGCACGGCACCGCACGGCACGGCACGGCACGGGCGGGGCCGGTCAGCCGACGTCGAGGGGGTCCGCCAGCAGGCGTTCGAAGGCCAGTTCGGCGGCGCCGATCAGCGCCGCGTCGTCCCCGAGCTTCGGTGTGCGCAGCCGGACGTGCTCCAGGCAGGCGGGCAGGGCCATCGAGTTGAGCCGGCTGCGGACCTGGGCCGCCGCCGCGAGGTAGAGGTCCCGCATGCCGCCGCCGAAGATGACCATCTCCGGGTTGAAGATGTTCACCAGGTTGGCCACTCCGAAGCCGAGCCAGTCGCCGGCCTGGCGTACCGCCGTCTGCGCCCGCAGGTCGCCCCGGTCGGCGGCGTCGAAGACGGCCAGCAGCGCGTCGCGGCCCCGCGCGTCGGAGTGGCCGGCCGCGCGCAGCAGCGCGTGCTCGCCGATCTCGGTCTCCCAGCAGCCCCGGGAGCCGCACTCGCAGGGCGCGCCGTCGCGGACGACCACCATGTGGCCGACCTCGCCGCCGTAGCCGCCGTGCCCGGTCAGCCGGCGCCCACCGGCGATGATGCCGGCGCCGACGCCCACGTCCCCGTACAGGTAGATGACGTTGTCGCAGCCGGCCGCCGCGCCCCGGGCGTGCTCGGCGAAGGCCGCCACGTCGGCCACGTTGCCGACCGTGACCGGCACGTCGCAGCCCAGCTCGGCGCCGAGTGCCGCGCCGATCGGCTCGTCCACCCATCCGGTGGTCGGGCCCAGCCGGACCAGCCCGTCGTCGCGGCGGACCATGCCGCAGACCGCGACGCCCGCGCCGACGCAGACGGCGTCCGCCGGCGCGCTCTGCTGCATCTCCTTGACCGCCCCGGCCAGCAGCGGGGCGGCCTCCGCGGCGGTCAGGCCCCGGGGGCGGTCCAGCTCCCGGCGGTCGAGCACCGCGCCGCCGAGACCGATCCGCGCGGCGCGCAGCCGGTCCACCTCGATGCTGTACGCGTACGCGTGCACCCGGTCCGACTCGGGCCGGACGACCAGCGACGGCCGCCCGGCCCGGCCGGTCTCCTTCGGCGTCCCCTCGCTGACCAGCCCGGCGCCGGCCAGGTCGGCGGTCAGCGCGCCGATGGTGCTGCGGTTGAGCCCCAGCGTGGTGGTGAGCTCGGCACGGGTGGTGGCCCCGTGCACGTGCACGTACCGCAGCAACGCGCCCAGGTTCTGCCGGCGGATCTCGTCCTGGCTCGGTCCTGCGCGCATCGCCGTCGTCACTTCCGGTGCCGCGCGGTCAGCGGTTGCCGGTGGCGGTGGAACGCCGGCGGGAGAACGCGTCCACGCTCGCGGCGAGCAGCAGCACCACGCCGGTGACCACGTACTTCACCCCCGAGCTGTATCCCATCAGGCCCATCCCGTTGTCGATGACCGCGACGACCGCGCCACCGAGGACGGCGTCCAGCACCCGGCCCTTGCCGCCGAAGAGGCTGGTGCCTCCGATGACGGCCGCGCCGACCGCGTAGAGCAGTACGTTACTGCCACCCGTGTTGGGGTCCACCGAGTTGGCCCGGCTGGCGGCGACGATGCCGCCGACGGCGGCCATCGAGGAGCAGATCACGAAGACCGAGATGCGGATGCGGTCCACGTTGATGCCCGCCCGGCGGGCCGCCTCCTTGTTGCCGCCCACCGCGTAGACGTGCCGGCCGTAGCTGGTGCGCTGGAGCACGAAGGTCCAGAAGACCAGCAGCACGGCGATGATCGGCACCACGATCGGCACGCCCTTGAGGGAGCTGATCACGATGTTGCGGCTGCGCTCCAGGTTGAGGATGAAGACCGCCGCGCCGAGGATGAGCGCCAACCCGCCGATCCGGGCGAACACCACCGCGATCGGGTCGGTCACCAGGCCCCGGGCGGCCCGCGTACGGTGCCGGAGCAGTTGCACGGCCGCGTAGCCGGCGACCGCCACGGCGGCCAGCACCCAGCCGAGTACGGGGGAGAGGTTGCGGTTGGCGATGGCGACCAGCACGTCGTCGCGGACCGAGATGTTTGTGCCCTCCTCCATGAGCATCAGCACGATGCCCTGGAAGGCGAGGAACCCGGCGAGGGTCACCACGAACGACGGGATGCCGATCTTCGCCACCAGGAAGCCGAGGGTGGTGCCGATCGCCACGCCGGTGACGATGGCGGCGAGCACGGCCACGTACCACGGGTAGCCGAGGACGGTGACGACGTTGGCGAGGATGGCGGCGCAGACCCCGCTGGCGAAGCCGGCGGAGAGGTCGATCTCGCCGAGCAGCAGGACGAAGACCAGCCCCATGGCGATCAGCGTGACCGCGGCGCCCTGGGTGAACAGGTTGGCGAAGTTGCCGGCGGTGAGGAACGACGGCCGCATGATCGAGAAGACCGTGCAGAGCACGACCAGTCCGAGTACGGCGGGCAGCGCACCGATGTCGCCGCCCCGTACCCGGCTGACGTAGTTGCGGACGTGGCTGCCGAGGGTGGGCGGCGGTGTGACGGCCCCCGGGCCGTCCTTCTGCACGACGGTGGTGGTCATCGGACGCCTCCTGCGTTGCTCTCGGTCGGCTCCGCGCCGTGCCCGTTGCCGCCGTTGGCCGGCTCGGCGGCGAGCCCGAGCCCGCCGGAGCGGCCGGCGGTGATCAGCTCGACGACCTGTGAGTGGGTGATGTCGGTGGTCTTCACCTGGGCGACCATCTGGCCGAGGTAGAGCGCGGCGATCCGGTCGGAGACGGCGAAGACGTCGTTCATGTTGTGCGAGATGAGCACCACGGCGAGGCCGTTGTCGGCGAGCCGCCGGACCAGTTCGAGCACCTGGGCGGTCTGCGCGACGCCGAGCGCGGCGGTCGGCTCGTCGAGGATGACGAGCTTGCTGTTCCAGAGCACGGCCTTGGCGATCGCGACGGTCTGGCGCTGGCCGCCGGAGAGGCTGGAGACGTGCTGGCGCAGCGACTTCACGGTCCGCACGCTCAACCCGGCGAGGGTGTCGGCGGCCATCTGCTCCATGGTCGGCTCGTCGAGCACGATGCCGCTGCGCTTCTCCCGGCCGAGGAACATGTTCTGCACGATGTCGAGGTTGTCGCAGAGCGCGAGGTCCTGGTAGACGACCTCGATGCCGAGCGCGGCGGCGTCGCGGGGGCTGTTGATGCTCACCGGCCGGCCGTCGAAGCGGAACTCGCCGGCGTCGGTGGGGTGGATGCCGCTGATGCACTTGACGAGGGTCGACTTGCCGGCGCCGTTGTCGCCGACCAGCGCGGTCACCTCGCCCGCGTGGGCGGTGAAGGCGACGTCGCGCAGGACCTGGACGGGACCGAAGCTCTTGTCGATCCCGCGTAGTTCCAGCAGGGGGGTTGCGGACACGGGGGCTCCTTCAGGTGGAGGGGAGGTCTCGGATCCCGTCCGGCGCGAACCGCCGCCCGGCACAGGTCCGTGCCGGGCGGCGTGCGCGTGGAATCGGGTACGGGTCAGCTGATGCCGGCGTCGGCGCAGAGCTTGGCGTACGCCCCGGCGCAGACCTCGTCCTTGGTGACGAAGCCGTCGGCGATGACGTCCTTGACGTTCTCCTTGAAGATCAGCTTCGGGGTCAGCAGGACCGACGGGACGTCCCGGCCGCCCTCCGGGTCCTTGACCGTCTGGCCGGTCTCCTTCTTCTCACCCTTGGCGACCGCGATGGCCAGGTCCGAGGCGGCCTTCGCCTCCTCCTTGATCGCCTTGTAGACGGTCATGCACTGGTCGCCGGAGAGGATGTTCTGCAGGCCCTGCGGGGTGGCGTCCTGGCCGGTCACCGGGACCTTGCCGTTGAGCTTGTTCTTCTTCAGCACCGAGATGGCCGCGTTGCCGAGGCCGTCGTTGGCGGCGAGCACGCCGTCGATCTTGCCGCCGGTCTGGGTCAGCATCTGCTCGAAGATGGTGGCCGCCTGGGCGTTGTCCCACTCCGGAACGTTCTGGTCCGGGCCCTTGGTGTACTCCTTCGAGTCGAACTTCGGCTTGAGCACCGAGTCGTACCCGTTCTTGAACAGGGTGGCGTTGTTGTCGGTCGGCGAGCCGTTGAGGTACGCCACCACCGGGTTCTTGGCGCCCTTGTCGGTCAGGCACTTGCTCAGGCCCTCGCCCTGGAGCTTGCCGACGACCTCGTTGTCGAAGCTGACGTAGTAGGTGGCCGAGCCGCCCAGCGTGAGCCGGTCGTAGTCGATGGTCGCCACGCCCTGGGACTTCGCCTTGTCGAGCACGGCCTTGCCGGTGCCGGAGTCCAGGTTGACGATCATCAGGGCGGTCACGCCGTTGGTGATCATCTGGTCGGCGATGGTCTGGAACGCCGTCTTGTCGCCCTGGGCGTTCTGGATGTCGTAGTCGACGCCGGCGGCCTTGAACGCCTCCTCCAGGAACTTGCGGTCCGCGCCCTCCCAGCGGGCGGAGGACTTGCTGTCCGGCAGGATCACGCCGATCTTCGGCTTCTTCTCGGTGGAGCCGCCGGCATCGGAACCGGAGTCGTCGCCGCAGGCGGTCAGGCCGCCGGCGGCCAGCAGGCCCACGGCGGCGAAGGTGAGGAAGCCCTTGCGCATCAGCAGGGTCCTTTCGGGGGTGGGGGATGATGTTGGTTTGTTGTGTCCGGCAACGTATTCCGATTCGCGCCGTGGGCACAAGAGCGCCGAGGTGGCGAGTTTGTTGTCGGCAGTAACAATTCAGCAACGTCCCTGACACCCGGCCGTCGTCCACCGGGGAGCGCTCTCCCGCAGACGACGGGAGCGGCGCAGCTCAGCGGGCCGACAGCGGGGCCGTGACCGCCCCGGTGAGGGCGACGAGGTCCTGCGGGGCGAGCTGGAGCTGGAGCCCGCGCCGGCCCGCCGAGACGTAGACGGTGGGATGGTCGAGCGCCGACGAATCGAGCACCGTGGGCAGCCGCCGGCGCTGGCCGAGCGGGCTGATCCCGCCGCGCACGTAGCCGGTGGCCCGTTCGGCGACCGCCCGGTCGGCCATGGCGGCCCGCTTGCCCCCGACCGCCGCGGCGAGCGCCTTGAGGTCCAGCTCGCCGGTGACCGGCACGACCGCCACCGTCAGCGCGCCGTCGACCTCGGCGACCAACGACTTGAAGACCCGCTCCGGCGGCACCCCCAGGGCCGCCGCGACGAGCGCGCCGTAGTGGGGCGCGTCCGGGGAGACGTCGTACGGATGGGTGCTGTGGGTGATCTTCCGCTTCGTCAGCAGCGCGGTCGCCGGAGTGCCCTGTCCCGCCATGACGGTCAAGCTAACCCGACCCCGTACGACCCGCGAGTCGAAAAGGCCGGACGCTGCCGGCACGGGTACGGGCCCGCCGCCCGGCCGCCTCCGCGCGCTACCCGACCGGCCGGCAGACCAGCACCGTCGGCGCCCCGGCGACCCGGGTCAGCACCAGGCTGGCCGCCTGGTCCCCGGTCAGCCGCAGGTCCCGGCGCAGCTTCTCCGGCTCCAACGCGGACCCGCGCTTGAGGATCTCCACCCGGCCGACCCGGCGCTCCCGCAGCAGCGCCCGCAGCCGCTTGAGCGAGAACGGCAGCACGTCGGTGACCTCCAGGCAGCGGGCGAACGGCGTCGGCGTCGGCGCGTCCGCGTAGAGGTAGGCGATGCTCGGGTCGGCCAGCGTCGCGCCCAGCGTCTCGGCCAGCTCCGCGACCAGGTGCGCGCGGACCACCGCCGGGTCGGGGTCGTACAGGAAGCGGCGCGCCGGGCCGACCGCTGCTTCGGCGTCCCCGGAGCCCGTCACCTGACGGCAGGGGACCCTTCCGCTACCGGAAGCGTCGACAGGGGGCCCTTCCTTGCCGCGCAGCAGGGTGGCGCGGCGGGGGACCTGCGCCAGTTCGCCGCACCACAGGGCCGCCTCGACCAGGTCGCCGTCGACGCTCACCCACTCCGCCTCGGCGCCCGCCGGGACCAGCGCGTGGTCGATGCCGGGCGCCACCTTCACGACGGTGTGCGGCACCCGCTCCGCCAGCCCGACGACGAAGTCCCATGGCGGCGAGTAGGCGTTCGGGTCGAAGATCCGCCGCCCGGTGCCCGCCTTCCGGCGCGCCGGGTCGCAGAACACCCCGTCGACCCGGTCCACGTCGAACGCCGTGGCGTCACCGCACTCCACCGTGAACACCTCGGCCAGCCCGGCCGCCTCGGCGTTCGCGGCGGCCATCGCGGCGGTCAGCGGGTCGGCCTCCACGCCGTACACCCGGATGCCGGCGCGGGCGGCGGCGAGCGCGTCCGCGCCGAGGCCGCAGCCGAGGTCGGCGAGGACGCGCACCCCGGCGGCCCGCAGCCGCTCGGCCCGCCGTGCCGCGACGACGCCCCGCGTGGCCTGCTCCAGCCCGGCCCGGGTGAGGAACATCCCGGCCGCCGCCGGCCCGAACTTGCCGACCGCCCGGCGGCGCAGCTCGGCCTGGGTGAGGGCGGCCGACGCCAGGCCGGCCGGCAGCCCCGTTGAGCGGAGCGCGGCCGCCGCGGTCAGCGGATCGCCGCCGGCCACCCGCGCGGCGGCGGCGAGCGCGGCCGACCCCTCGGGCGTACGCAGGGCGGCGAACTGGTCGAGATTCACCCGGTCATTGTGGTCGGCGGACCCGACGCGCCGGCCGGCGGGTTGGCACTCTCCTTGACGGAGTGCTAGCCGAGGAATAACCTGCGATTAGCACTCTCACCCCGAGGGTGCCAGCTTCCGGGCCCCATGGTCCGGGCGCTGAACGCCAGGCGGACCGGCACCCGCGACGACGGCCCCGCCCGGTGGCATGTGGCAGATTGACGCTGGTCGGCATGCCGGCCGGTAACGAAACCAAGTACCCGGGAGGGTATGCCCGTGACTACCGCGACCAAGGTTGCGATCAAGCCGCTCGAGGACCGCATCGTGGTCCAGGCGAACGAGGCCGAGACCACCACCGCCTCCGGCATCGTGATCCCCGACACCGCCAAGGAGAAGCCGCAGGAGGGCACCGTCCTCGCTGTCGGCCCGGGCCGGATCGACGACAAGGGCAACCGCGTGCCGGTCGACGTGAAGGTCGGCGACACCGTCCTCTACTCGAAGTACGGCGGCACCGAGGTTAAGTACGCCGGCGAGGAGTACCTGGTGCTCTCCGCCCGCGACGTCCTCGCGGTCATCGAGAAGTAAGCAACCGATCAGTGTCGTGGCCCCCGGCCGGCGCGCCGGGCCGGGGGGCCGGGGCGTCGAAGGGGCAAAAAATGGGAACATCAAGGACGTAGAGGCCGACGCCCCGCCCCAGCGCCCCCCCCGGGGTCACGCCCCC